>JAKQJD010000409.1 GCA_029561355.1 Bacteroidota bacterium
TACATTTATTCCCATCAACCGACGGCGATGAATCCAAAACACCTGATACTTCTGTGCTTTCTATACGCTGCACCGCTGGCTGCGCAAACCTGGGAAATTTTCGGGTCGGTGCGCAATGCCGGCGGTGAAGCGTTAGAAGGCGCATCGGTATATGCCGACGACACCACGGGCGTGGTTACCAATGCGGATGGGTTGTACCGGATCGTCACAGCCGGCCAGCCGAAAGAACTTATCCTGCAGCACCTGGGACATTTTTCGCGGCGTATCGTTTTAAAAGAAACGGATTTCAGCGACAGGCGCCTGCAAATGGACGTGGAACTCATGCCGCAATTTCTGTCGCTGCCACCGGTCGATATCGTGTCGCAGAAAGTGCGGGTGCTGATCGAAGAGGACTTTACCAGCGATCTGTTCGACTACGAATTTGCCGGGCAAAACCTGCTGCTGCTGCTCCGCGATAAAAAAAGGTATTTGTTGCGCCTCATGGATGAGTCGGGCGAGGTGCTTTCCGAACTCCCGCTGGCCGGGGAGCCACGGCAACTGCACCGGAGTTGTACGGGGGGATTGCACATCGTCGGGCCGTATTTTACGCAGGAACTGATCCTGAACGGGCAGCAACTCGACACCTTTCCGCGCTATGATAGCCGAAAATTCCGGTCTGTGGTGGAACCCTGTGTGCTTAAAAACGACCGCTATTACATTTACCGGAAATCCAAACTGCTGAACCAGGCCGTACACTACACTTACTTCGATCCCTACGGCGGGCTGCATCCATTTACGGAAGTGCGCAACAACGCTGCTATCCGCGAGGCGTATTATGATTACCGGAATTTTTTCGAAAACGCACCTTTTGTGATGCGACCCGGAAAAACGCCCGATTCCCGTCATGCCGATTATGACCTCGCAGCAGTTGAGTACGGCGGCGGATTTGACGTGCCGCTGGAAATAGGCGCCTTGTTGCCTTATGCTGCCTCGGCAGATCAAGCGGCCTGGCTGGGTGCCTTGAAGACGATCGAAGCCGATTCCACCTATGCGCCGCTTTTTAAAATAGGTGAAAAAATATTTGTGTTCGATCATGTAAACGGCTCGATCCGGCAATTCGACGACCTCTTCCGGCCGGAAGCAGATATTCCTATTTCTTACCAGAAGGAGAAAGGCTGGCAAAAACAACTGCTGAAAGACGATGTTACGCAGGACCTTTATGCCCATTTCGCACCATTCGGACTACATCGCCTGGAAAAGATCGGTATTTCGGACGGCAGCATGACACATTCGTATCCCCTGGAAGAGGTGCGCTATCTTTCTTGGAATTTCAAGATGCGCGACGGATACCTATATTATATAGGACAAGACGACGTGAATATTCCCAACCGGAAATTGTACAAGGTAAATATTGTGCAGCGGGGGAAGCCGTGAATCCACAATATTCTTTGTCGCACGCCGGCTTTTTACCCGCCGAAATTCCTGATTCCGCCCCCTCTTTTGGACCCATTCCAAATTAAATTCCGGATTAACAGTTTGCCTGCCCCCTTTTCCCCATTTTTTTTGGGAAAATAATTTTCTTGGTTTTTTTAAACGAAAATCACATTGTACCTTTGCAGCCGATTTGAAAAAATTTTTTTCGAAGTGGCTATGACATTTGCACGTAAATATTGGATTGTACTGATTATCAGCGGTTTAGCGACATGCGCTTTTGCGCAGGATAACCACCCGCATTCCACCGGAACGCCGACCGAGCACCCGCACGATGCTGGTGATCACCCGCAAACTGAACAAATGTCGGCCGGAAACGCGGAAGCGGACCATTCGGAAGGCGCACACAGTCCTTGCGGACACTCCGTTTCGGAAGAAGTGGAGTTCAATGCAGGCGACAATGCCGTGCATCACATCTCCGATGCCAACGCGATTCACCTCTGGGGAAATTCCTACATGCCCCTTCCCGTGATCCTGTATGCGCCCGGCCACGGCTGGACCGTTTCCACCACGGCTGCTTTCGACGCGCACCACCATGGTAACGGCGAAGTGACGATGGACGGTTACGTGCTCGTACACGGCAACGTGATGCGCATCCAGAATCCGCAATACGCCGAAGGAGAAGTGAAAGTCGACGACTACACGCACAAGGACACCACCATCGAAGGTAAATCCAAAACGCTGTACTACGCCGTGATCAACGGCCAGTGCAACCTGCTCGATACGAAAACGACCTTCGACGGCGGCCTCATGGGCGGCGGCGTCACCAGTTTCTACGACTACTCCATTACCCGCAACGTATTTACGATGCTGTTGACGGTGCTGATCCTGTTCCTGGTGTTCCGCTCGGTAGCCAGAACGGCCACCAAAACCCACGGCCACGCACCGAAAGGTCTGCAAAACTTTATCGAACCTTTCTACACGTTTATCCGCGACGAAGTAGCCAAGCCGAACATCGGTCCGAAATACGAAAAATACATGCCTTACCTCCTGTCGGCATTCTTTTTCATCCTCGGTCTTAACCTGATCGGCCAGATCCCGTTCTTCCCCGGCGGAGCCAACGTGACCGGTAATATTTCCATTACCATCGTGCTGGCCCTGCTGACGTTCGTAATTTCGACGTTCAGCGCAAAAAGACATTTCTGGGAACACACGCTCTGGATGCCGGGCGTTCCCGCAGTACTGAAAATTTTCATCCTCACGCCGATTGAAATTCTGGGTATTTTCCTGAAGCCTTTCACGTTGCTGTTGCGTTTGTTTGCCAACATCACCGCAGGCCACATCGTAATCCTGAGTTTCGTCAGCCTGATCTTTATATTCG
Source organism: Bacteroidota bacterium (assembly GCA_029561355.1). Lineage (GTDB taxonomy): Bacteria > Bacteroidota > Bacteroidia > Chitinophagales > Saprospiraceae > M3007. The sequence goes on from JAKQJD010000409.1 coordinate 2,792, forward strand.
GCGGCGCCGGAAAAAGTATGAGCGGTTCTATTACCGGTATCATCGCTTCCGTACCGCTGTCGCTGTTCATGATGACGCTGGAATTGCTGGTAGCGTTCCTGCAGGCCTTCATCTTTACGATGTTGTCGGCTACGTATATCGGAACGGCGATCGAAGAACCGCACCCACACCACTAAAGAGAAGTGAGAGGGTGAGAGGTGAGAGCCGACTTCGAGTACGCCGCTTCGCGTTTTGAGAGGTGAGAGGGTGAGAAGTGAGAGCGTGAGAGCCGACTTCGAGTACGCCGCTTCGCGTTTAGAGATGTGAGAGGTGAGAGAGTGAGAGCCGACTTCGATTACACCGCGTCGCGTTTAGAGAAGTGAGAGTAACGAAGTGAGAGAAAGCCCTGAAAGGGCGCAAGCATTGGCCCGGGGCATCGCCCTGGGAGACTGTATTGAGAAAAAAGAATTTTAGTTCATCATTATAAATTGTTCAACATGAGTTACGCTGCACTTGGTGCTGGTCTGGCTGTAATCGGTGCCGGTCTCGGTATCGGTCAAATCGGTGGTAAAGCGATGGAAGCCATCGCTCGTCAACCTGAAGCAACAGGCGATATCCGTTCTAACATGATCCTGACGGCTGCTCTCGTAGAGGGTGCTGCTCTGGTTGCAATGGTATTGTCGTTCTTCGTAAAAGCGCAAGGCTAAGAAATGCCCTTTCGGGGCGGCGAGCGACGGTTGGTCTGTTCAATGCCCCGATTTTTGAGAATCACCTTCGACGGTCCGTTGGCCTTCGATTCGTTTATAAAAATAACAAATTCAACCTCTTATGTTGTTTCTGGCAGATTTCTCCGTCATCAAACCCGAACCGGGTTTATTGTTCTGGACAACCGTCATTTTCCTCATTTTCTGGTTCATGATGAGCCGTTTCGCGTTCAAACCGATCGGCGAAGCGTTGAAAAAACGTGAACAGGATATTCAGGATGCGCTCGATGAAGCCAAGAAGGCCCGCGAGGAAATGGCGCACCTGGAAGCGAAAAATGAGCAACTGCTGGCAGAAGCACGCGAAGAGCGCGCGCAGATGCTGAAAGAAGCCAAAGACGCGAAAGAGCAGATCATTTCGGAAGCGAAAGAACGCGCCAATGCGGAATACAAACGTAAAGTGGAAAGCGCCCTGCACGATATCGAAAACCACAAAAATGCCGCAATGGTGGAACTGAAAAACCAGACCGGCAAACTGGCCATCGAAATCGCAGAAAAAGTACTGCGCAAGGAATTGTCAAACAAAGCCGAACAGGAAGCCTACGCGCACAACCTGGCGACAAGTATTGATTTGAATTAAGATAGTTTATCTGTTTATGGTTTATAAGGTTATGGTTTATAAGTTTATCGTTTATAAGTTTATGGGATTACCGCTATAAACCCATAAACCGATAAACCGATAAACCCATAAACCCATAAACCCATAAACAACATACACCACCTACCACCATGAGTGTCATCCGTATAGCCACCCGTTACGCCAAATCGCTGATCGAACTGGCCGTCGAACAGGGCAAACTGGCCCAGGTACAAGCCGATATGAAGGTGCTGCAGCACGCGGTACAGAACCGCGACCTGTACCTGATGCTGAAAAGCCCGATCATTCCGAACGACCGGAAAGTAACGGCTATGGACGCTTTGTTCAAATCGCAGTTCGACAGCCTGACCATGGGTTACCTGAAACTCCTGATCACCAAAAACCGCGAAGGGTACCTCCCGGAAATCACCGCCGAATTCGGCGAACAATATAAAGTGCTGAACAAGATCACGACCGTACGTGTCACAACGGCTACGCCCCTGAGCGATGCCGTACTCGACGACCTGCGGAAGAAGATTCTGGCCAGCGGCGCTACCTCAGAAAACCTCGACCTGCAAACCTCCGTAGATCCCGATCTGATCGGCGGTTTTGTGCTGGAGTTCGACAACAAACGTTACGACGCCAGTGCAGCACACAAACTGGATCAATTGAGAGCACAGTTCTCTAAAAACCTATACGTAAAAGAATTCTAATTGTGAGTAGTGAGTTGTCAATTGTGAATTGACGCTCGCTGACCACTCACAATTCACTATTGACAACTCACTACTCACAATTCACATAATATGGCAGACGTCAGACCGGAAGAAATCTCCGCAATATTGAAACAACAATTGTCGGGCTTCGGGGCAGAAACCAATCTCGAAGAAGTTGGCTCCGTACTGCAGGTGGGCGACGGTATCGCCCGCGTGTACGGCCTCAACCGCGCTCAATCGGGCGAACTGGTAGAATTTGAAAACGGCGTACGCGCCATCGTATTGAACCTGGAAGAAGACAACGTAGGTGTCGTACTGATGGGCGCTTCCGATGGTATCCGCGAAGGCTCTGTCGTAAAACGTACCGGCAAAATCGCCTCTATCGAAGTCGGCGAAGGCTTCGTAGGCCGCGTTGTCAACCCGCTGGGCCAGCCTATCGACGGTAAAGGTCCTATCACGGGCAAAAAATATGAAATGCCCATCGAGCGCAAAGCGCCGGGCGTTATCTACCGCCAGCCGGTAAACGAACCGCTGCAAACGGGCGTAAAAGCCATCGATGCGATGATCCCGATCGGTCGCGGTCAACGCGAACTGATCATCGGCGACCGCCAGACCGGTAAAACGGCTATCGCGATCGACACGATCATCAACCAGAAAGAATTCCACGATCGTGGCGAAACCGTATACTGCATCTACGTAGCCTGCGGTCAGAAAGCCTCTACGGTAGCTCAGGTGGCCCGTACGCTCGAAGAAAACGGCGCTATGGCCTACACGGTCATCGTGTCTTCTTCCGCCTCCGATCCGGCGCCGCTGCAGTTCTACGCACCGTTCTCCGGCGCGGCCATCGGCGAGTTTTTCCGCGATACCGGCCGTCCGGCACTCATCATTTACGATGACTTGTCCAAACAAGCCGTTGCATACCGCGAAGCATCCCTGCTGCTGCGCCGTCCTCCGGGCCGCGAAGCCTACCCGGGCGACGTATTCTACCTGCACAGCCGCCTGCTCGAACGTGCTGCAAAAGTTATCGCCGACGACAAGGTGATGAAAGATATGAACGACCTGCCGGAAAGCCTCAAAGCAGCAGGTCTGCTGAAAGGCGGCGGCTCGCTGACGGCCCTCCCGATCATCGAAACACAAGCCGGTGACGTATCTGCCTATATCCCGACAAACGTGATCTCGATCACCGACGGCCAGATCTTCCTCGAATCCAATCTGTTCAATGCCGGTGTACGCCCTGCTATCAACGTAGGTATCTCCGTAAGCCGCGTAGGTGGTAACGCACAGATCAAGTCGATGAAAAAAATCGCCGGTACGCTCAAACTCGACCAGGCACAGTACCGCGAACTGGAAGCGTTTTCCAAATTCGGTTCCGACCTCGATGCCGCTACGCAAGGCGTTCTGGCGAAAGGTTCCCGCAACGTGGAAATCCTGAAACAGGCGCAGTACAGCCCGGTAACGGTAGAAAAACAGGTGGCCATCATTTACCTCGGCACCCAGAACCTGCTGCGCGACATTCCGCTCGAAAAAGTGCGCGAATTCGAAGAAATCTTCCTGATGAAAATGGAGCAGGAACTGCCCGATATCCTGGAAGAATTCCGCAAAGGCAAACTGGAAGACGCCAGCCTGACGAAAATGAAGGCGCTGGCGGCTGATCTGGCTGAAACGTATAAGAAAAACTAAATTGGTTATTAGTTATTAGTTATTGGTTATAAGTCGTTGGTAAGGGAAAAGCGAAGCTAATCTTTTAAAGATTACTGCCTGAAACACCCCCAATAACTAATAACCAATAACCAATAACCAAATCATAGAAAAATGGCTGGAGGCTTAAAAGAAGTACGCGAACGCATCAAATCTGTCATGGGTACCCAGCAGATCACGAAAGCCATGAAAATGGTGTCGGCTGCGAAGTTGCGTAAAGCACAAAATGCGATCGTTCAGATGCGCCCGTACGCGGAACGCCTGAATCGTATGTTGTCCAACATCCTGTCGAACCTCGACGGCGATTCGAATACCTCATTCGGGAAAGCGCGCGTGGTAAAAAAAGTGTTGGTCGTGGTCATTACGTCCAACCGTGGCCTGGCCGGTGCTTTCAACACGAATATCAATAAAGAGGCTGTCATGCTGATCAATACCAAGTACGGCGAACAACGCCGGAACGGAAATGTCACCGTGCTTTTTATCGGTAAAAAAGGCTATGATTTCTTCCGCCGCCGTTTTACCGACCTGAAGTTCAATACGGACTACCTCGATATATACGACCGCCCCGCTTATGAAAACGTAAGCGCCGTCGCACGTGAACTGATGGACGAGTTTTCAAAAGGCCACTACGACGCGATCGAAGTAGTGTACAGCCACTTCCGCAACGCAGCCACCCAGTATCCTACGGTGGAGCAATGGTTGCCCGTTCCGAAACTGGAAGCCCAGCCGGGGAAAGTTTCCAGAAAAAAGGCGGACTATATCTTCGAGCCCGACAAAGAGCAACTGCTGGAAAGCCTGGTTCCAAGTATTCTCCAACTTTCTTTCCATAAAACGGTACTGGACACGCAGGCCGGCGAACACGGCGCTCGTATGACCGCTATGGATAAAGCCACCGACAATGCGGAAGAACTGCTCAAAGCACTTAGAATCAACTACAATAAGGCACGTCAGGAAGCGATTACTACCGAATTGGGTGAAATCGTGAGCGGCGCCGCTGCACTGGAAAGTTAAGTATTTTTACTTTCGATATACATAGTCCCGAATTTCTCTGTCAAGGAGGAATTCGGGATTTTTGTTTTTTAAGGACCTTTCCCACGCGCTTTTCGCTACTATTAGTCATTCCAGGTATTGCCGTTCGTAAAACGTAGGGTGTTTCCACTGCACGCTTGTCCTTTTTTAAAGCGAACCCATTCCGGTATTTCACTCAATTCTTGCATAGATGGAACCAACTACAACTAACACCCGCCGCCAGTTTTTACGCAACACTGCTCTGGCATCCCTGGCAGTCACCGCCGCACCTGCGCTGGCAAAAACAACATCGCCGCCGCATCGGTACAAAATCAACGTCGAGTGTGATCGCACCACCCTGGATTATTACGGACAAGGCCCGTTTTACACCGCCAATCCGCCTATGATCATCAACAATCAGTTGGCCGGCCCCAACGAGCCCGGCACCCGCCTCATCGTCAGCGGCGTAGTGCGTACGCTCGATTGCTCCGAAGTTATTCCCGATGCCCTGATCGACATCTGGCATGCGAATGATGCCGGCCAGTACGATACGGTGGGATACAATCTGCGGGGCACCATCCGCACCAATGAACAGGGTTTTTACCTCTTCGAAACCATTCTGCCGGGCAAATACCTGAACGGCCCCAGTTTCCGGCCCCGCCATATCCATTTCAAGATCACTTCGCCGGGATTTTCCACCCTTACCACGCAACTGTATTTTGAAGGTGACGATTCCATTCCCGGCGATGCTGCGGCATCTATTACCAGCGGCACCTACAATGCCTCCGCACGCATCATTCCGATTACCCTGAATGCCGACGGCAAATACGAAGGCACCTGGGATATTATCGTAAATGGCGACGGCGTGACGGGCGTATCGGACCTGCACCTTGAAAAAGGTATTTTGTACGAAACGGCGCCCAATCCCTTCCGCGACCTGCTGCGTATCCGGTACGGCGTTTTTCAGCAGGCCCGCACCAAAATCGAGGTGTTCAACCTGCAGGGCAGTCGGGTAGCCGTACTGGACGAACAGTCTTTAAGTCCTGAAAAATACGAAGCCACCTGGCAACCGGATGGGTCCATTCCCAGCGGAGTATATTTTATCACTTTGAAAATCAATGATTTGCAGGTGCACTATCTGAAAGTAGTGAAGGAATAACGCCGAATAGCACGGAATACGAAACAAAAAATTTATGTTTGTGCCAACAAAAAGTTTTTGTTCAACGCTTTTACTCTTTTCACCACAAGGTTTGCCGGGAGATGCACACCGTAGTCGATCATCCGGAAACCTTGTGGTAAAAAATGCTCCTTACATGGCACGTAGATCTTCCTCCGATTCGGGCGGCTTTTTATTCAAAACAGGCATTTTCGCCGTACTGGCAGGTGTCGCTTTCTGGATTTTTAATCAGTTTTCAGGCAAAAAAACGGACGAGACGACGGAAGCATCCACGCCGACCGAAATGCCTGCCCAAACCGAAAAGCCCGACGCAGCGCCCACCACATCGCAGGTGCCGGAAAACATTCTTCCTGTTTCCACTACCGGCGATGTAGTGCGCCATACCTGGTTCACGCTTTCCTACAATGAAGACCACGAACAGGCGGAATGGGTAGCCTACGAACTCACCCGCGAACACCTGAACGAAAACTGGGCGGAGCGCCCGAATTCATTCCGCCCCGACCCCGAAGTGCGCACAGAAAGCGCGACGCCCCGGGACTATACCGGCAGCGGCTACGACAAAGGCCACCTTTGCCCGGCAGCCGATATGGCTTTCGACGACGGCGCCATCGACGAGACTTTTTTTATGAGCAATATGAGCCCGCAAGTGCCCGCATTTAATGTGGGAATTTGGCGGGAACTGGAAGAACTCACCCGCGACTGGGCGCGTAAATTCAAACACGTGTACGTCGTAACCGGCCCGATCCTGACTGTGCAGGACCTCGGCCAGATCGGTTTCAGCAAGGTGACGGTGCCGGGAGCCTACTATAAGGTGCTGCTGGCGCCCGATCAGCAAAAAGCCATCGCATTCATGCTGCCCAACGCGGTCAGTACCCAGCCTGTGATGGATTACTCCTGCTCTATCGACCAGGTGGAAAAACGCAGCGGCCTCGATTTTTTTCCCAACCTCCTGAAAGGCCTCGACGAGGAACTGGAAGGCTCGCTGGACCGTGATGCCTGGCCCATCGACCGGAAGCGGTATGAAGAACGGGTGAAGACTTGGAACAGGAAATGATGTCAGTTGTGAGTTGTGAGTTGTCAGTTGTGAGTATACAACCGCTCACGTTACCCACACAACTGACAACTGACAACTCACAACTCACACTTTTTCCCGACCTTTGCCGTTCAATTTTAAATGCCTTGAACGGATGACCCGAATTCTGTATTTCCTGCTTCCAGTACTGTTGTTTTTGTCTGCCTGCGATGAAACGGTCGTTGCGCCCAAACCGCGTGCATACCCGCGTGTAATTTACCCGGAAAAAGCCTACAAACCATTTACGGAGGGTTATTGCGGATTCACGTTCGAGCAGCCGGTATATGCCCAGGTGGAGCACGATACTACGTTTTTTGATGAAAAACCGGCCAATGACTGCTGGTTCAACCTATTCGTGCCGCAGTTAAATGCGAAATTATATTGCAGTTATTATCCGATCGGCAGCCGGAAAGAATTTGATAAACTGGTGGCCGATGCCTACGAAATGACCAATAAACACAATGTCAAAGCGAGTTTTATCGAAGAAATTCCCGTTTCCCGTCCCGCTGAAAAAGTATACGGTATCGTTTTTCACGTGGAAGGCGCGGCCGCTTCTACGTACCAGTTTTTTCTGTCCGACTCTACCCGGAATTTCGTGCGCGGTTCCCTTTACTTCAACACGCAAGCCCGCCCCGACTCGCTGGCGCCGGTGGTGGATTTTATGCGACAGGATCTGGAGAGGATGGTGAATACGTTTCAGTGGAAATGAGTTTATGAGTTTATGTGTTTATGGGTTTATGTTGGCCGCTTGATATAAGGGAATTTCCTTTTACCGAGTGGCCAACATAAACCCATAAACTCATAAACCAAGATTATTCATAACTCAACTCCACCTGCCCGCTCACCGCATACCCAATACACGTATTCACCATGGCGCCGGGGCCTTCCCGTTTAGTTGCTTCGGTAAAAGCCACGTCGACTTCACCGGCGGTGCAACGCGCCAGGCAGGTGAAGCAAACGCCGCTTTTGCAGGTATAGGGCAGGGAGATGCCCTGGCGCAGGGCGGCGTCGAGGATCGTTTCCCCTTCGAATGTCTGGAATTCGATGTGTTCGTTTTTTCCCTGAACGATAATATCATGTGTGATACTGGTATCACGGAGGCGGGTTACCGGCCTGTTTTCCGGTTGAAACGTCTCCTGCCGGATGTGCTCGTCGGGGAAATCGAGGGTGCGCAGCGTCATGCGCGCCATGCGCATCAGGGGAACGGGTGCACAGAGGTAAAATTGGGTGTTTCGGCGCTGTGCCCGACTGATGGCTCCTTTGAAAAACGTTTTCAACAGATCTTCCAGCAGTTCATTATTCAGGTGCCGAAACATGGCATGTGCCGCATGTTTTTCCCTGCTGAAAAAATAGACGCATTCGAAACGTTCGGGAAATTCCGTTATCCATCGATCTATTTTTTCCTTGAAAATGGTGTTGGCGCCGTCGCGGTTGGCGTAATAGAGTACAATTTTTTTTACAGGCGGCCGGTTTCGGTACAGCAGCATTTTCAACTGACTGAACACGGGGGTGATGCCGCTTCCGGCTGCAATAAAAAACAGCGTGTCCAATGGTTTTTCTGGCAATACAAACAGCCCGTTCGGTTCGATGGCATCCAGCACATCGCCGGTTTGAACATGCTGAAGCAGGTAATTTGAAAATTCACCGTTTACCACCCGTTTTACCGTAATGGCTGGTAAAACATCTACTTCCGGGCAAGAACTGAACGAATAGGCGCGTCGTTTCTCCCGGCCGTTCAATTGAAAAAGCAGGGTGAGGTATTGCCCCGGAAGGTAATTCAGCGCCCCCCGGTCGTCGGCCGGTTCCAGCACGAAGGTGCAGGTATCGTTTGTTTCCCGAATTTTTGAAACTACCCGTAGTCGACGTTTTTGCTCCATGTATTGAATGCCTCTGAATTTCGGAACGTCAAAATACGCAAAGCCTCTTATATGCTATTCATTTTACTGCCTGGAATGGAGTTTAACGGCAAAATCCCGGACCACACCGTTCATATCTTTTTGCTGATCGACAGAATAACTTGCCTGCCTGAAATTGTAGGTACGATTCGATCAGTTGAGGTACCGTAGGAATACAACCGGTAAAGACCCATGCTAACAATACAAATGGTAAGAAAAAATGGCTTTTCATATTCATTTACTTTTTTCATCGAAATCTAAGGGAAACCGGGCAAGGCGTCGTTTAAAGTATTGTTAACCCCGGGGAAGGTACGTGTTAAGGCCTTAACATATGTTTCCATCTCCTTATACAATGGCTAAACATGCTTAAAATAACTGAATGAAATATTGATTATCAATTATTTATATGGAATTGGAGTAGGTGTTTGATTCACTTCTTAAAATGAAATTAAAATATAACAATTGACTTCCAAGAATTTGCAAACCAGCCGACAATTGAAATTTCCGGCGTGCTGTTTGTTATAATACCCACTGAATCTTCTCTCTTGTCATAGCCATTTTCTTATGCGAAATCTTGTTGCCGTCTGGTACCAAGAGACACGATTCAGTATTTTTAAAATTTCAAGACATGAAAAAAGCATCTACCTTTTTCTTAATCCTGGCTTGTACAGGATATTTTTTGTCGTGCGTGCATGAGGTATCTATCCAGGCCGACAACGCATTAGAGGAAGCACTGAACAGCCGTTCTCCAACAGGCTCCTACGAACATTTTATCCTTCCCGCTAGCGACGACTATTCCGTTATACCCAACCAGGATATCAAAAACCCTATTACGCCTATCAAGGTGACACTTGGAAGGCTGTTGTTCCACGAAACGGGTCTTGGTCTGGAACCGACCAATAACGTTTCCAAAGCAGCATATTCCTGTAGCAGTTGCCACAATGCCGAGCGCGGCTTTACGGCCGGCCGCTTCCAGGGTATTGCCGACGGCGCGGTTGGTTTCGGTGAAAGCGGAGAAGGCCGCAATAAAAACCCGCTTTACATCGGCGACCAGGTGGATGCGCAAGGTGCGCGTCCTTTGCCTGTTATCAATACAGCCTACGTGACCAATGCGCTCTGGGCAGGTACTTTCGGTTCGTTCGGTGCAAATATCGGCACCGAAGCGGCCTGGCACCAGGACACGCTGGTGGAAATCAATTTCCAGGGGTTGGAAGGTCTGGAGGCCAACAACAACCGCGCCCTGATCGTACACCGCCAGGTGGTGAACAAGGCTGTAACCGATTCGCTGGGCTACACGGCACTGTTCGATGCGGCTTTCCCGGAAATTCCGGAAAACGAGCGGTACTCTCGTAAATACGCCGCTTTCGCTATTGCCGCCTATTTCCGTACCATCCTGACGAACGAAGCGCCGTTTCAGTTGTGGCTGAAAGGTGATAAGTCGGCGATGACCGAGCCTCAAAAGAATGGAGCATTGCTTTTCTTCGGTAAAGCAGGCTGCTCCAGTTGCCATAGCAGCCCGTCGCTCAACAGCCAGCCGCACCGCTTTTTTGCACTGGGTGTGAAAAACCTCTATCAAAGCGGTTACGAGGTGTTCCGTACGGGCCCGACCGACAAACGTAACCTGGGGCGCGGCGGATTCACCGGCCTGGAAGAGGATATGCACAAATTCAAGGTGCCGCAGTTGTACAACCTGAAAAACGTGGGTTTCTACTTCCACGGCTCCAGCAAAACCTCGCTGCGGGAAGTGGTGCAATACTTCAATGCAGGTGTTCCGGAAAACCCGGAAGTGCCGGCCAGCCAGGTTACGCCGCTGCTGCACCCGCTTAACCTGACCGAAAACGAGGTAAATGATCTGGTCGATTTCCTGGAAAACGGTTTGTTCGATCCGAACATGAAACGATACGCACCGGCAGTCACCATGTCGGGCAACTGTTTCCCAAACAACGACCCGCTGTCGCGGCTGGATATGGGGTGCCAATAGGGTTGGTGAGGGTTGATAAAAGTTTATGAGGTTTATAAGGTTTATAAGGTTTATAAGGGTTGATATTGGCAGCTCGAAAAGTGGAAATCCATTTCTTTTCGAGCCGCCAATATCAACCCTTATAAACCTTATAAACCTTATAAACCTTATAAACTTTTATAAACCTTATAAACCTTATAAACCTTATAAACTTTTATAAACCTTATAAACCTTATAAACTTTTATCAACCCTCATCAACCTCTTCTCTCAATTCTGCGGTGAATAATCGGCATCAGTACGCCTATAAAAAACGCTGCATGCGGAGCAATATAGCCGAGTGGAATTCCGACGAGAAATAGCATGATCAGGTAAAATATCTTTTTTCCTTCGATGGCCCGCTGGTCTTTCGATAAAAATGCGGGCAAGAGTTTTCGCACCGGGTTGGACATATAGCGCCAGATCAGCCATTCCACAATTCCCAGCAAGACAAGACAGGAATACATGAATGCGATGGAATCTCCTGTTATGCCGGTCTCAATCATGGCGGCAATCGGAACCGGCAGGAAAGCAATGACCATTAAAAAAATGAGATTCAACCAGATAATGGCATTGTCGTAGTCCGCCAGTTTTCTGAACAACGTATGGTGCGCGCTCCAGAAAATGGCGATTTGCAGGTACCCGAAGACATAGGCGAATACCTTGGGCAGCATTTTGGGAAAAGCCTCGCGCAGGGAGCCTGTAGGTTCGGGTAACCGTATTTCCAGTGCAAGTAGCGTGATAGCGATAGCGAAGACCGCATCGCTGAAAAAAATAATGCGATCGAGACTGATGTCCTTATGTTCCGTATTTTTCATTTGCAGGATGTTAAAACGCTTCTCCAAAAGTAAAAAACAGGCCGTTTTGATCTTTGCCAAATCCGTAATCCAGGCGTAAGGCTACATTGTCGCGGATGAAAAAACGGATTCCGCCGCCATATGAAACATGAAAATGACCGAACGTGTCGTCCGTGATGTCGCCACCGTCTATAAATCCCGCCCCCGAGAATCTTCCGTAAATGGGAAAACGGAACTCTGCCTGCGCCGTATAAAATCGCTCTCCCCGGAAACGGTTGCTGTAATATCCGCGCAACTGATTGCTGCCGCCCAGGCTATATCGAAACAGATAAGAGGGCGTTCCAAGGGAAGTGCCGCCGGCAATTCTGGCTGCCATTACAAATTTCGACGTATACAGGTATTGAAAAAAGCGCATTTCAGCGGTCAGCAATGTGGCGCTACCGGCGCCGGCCACGTTCAGGGCGGAAGGCACATAGGTGGCGGCGGCGTTGAAAAAAACACCCTTTTTCGTGCTCGAGGAATTGTCGCGCGTGTCCCAGTTAAACCCTGCGCCGAAGCCCAGGGAGTTTTCATCCGGGAACAGCCGTTGTTGCAATTCCGAGCCGTCTTCTGTTTCCACGTTGGTTTCCTGCCGTCCGCGATAATCTGCGAAAAGATTGATTCTGAAGGATTTACCTTGTTTGAAAATAAGTTCAGGGTGCGAATAAATCCGGTGCGAGAACAATTGCCAGTACTGTTCACCCCGCGTATCGTCGCCTTCTCCAAAGTAATACTGCACAAAATTCGTGTATGATGCCGGCCATTTGAAATCCACGTTCCGGAACAAATCGAAGCGCATGTAATTTCCGATCACTGCCACATTGCCCTTTCCCGATGCCTGTATCTGCGCATCGAAATAATTGCCGGGTGTTTGAAGGGGAAAAACAAATGCAGCGGCGCCGTAAATAAATCCGACAGTCGGGTCGTAACCAAAAATGGGCGACAACGCATAGTCGTAAGGTTTCACCGGTTTTAACGTGTCGGTTCGCAAAGACGCTATTGGGATCTCATACCGATCGAATACTTTTTTGCCGTCTATAAAAGTTTGGTCGACTTTCAGGTTGTACAACTGAACAAGGTCCTGCGGAAGGGCATTTTCGTTGAGTACCGTAAAATCGGCCTTGAATCCCTGCGCAATTTTCCCCAGGTATTTTTCTGTGCCCAGTACGTAGGCGCCGTTTGCAGTATAGGATCGTATGGCTTCCGCAGTAGAAAGCGTTTTGTTTTCAAAGCCGGGCACAGGTTTCCCGTTGGGGTATTTGCCCGACACGTTGACGGCTATGTTTGGAAACGGGTTAAGCCCGTCTACCTGCCGGAACTGCGTAAAAAGCGTATCCATGCCATACGGGAAATCACTGCTCAAGGCGCCGTGTGCCATCCGGTATTTAGCCCGCACATTCAGCAGAAGGTCATTTTCCAGCAGCGATGCACCCTGGCTTTTATAGTCGCGTGCCAGGGCGGAATAATCGAACGTCTGGTCGGCGATGACCGTCACAGCCAAACCTAATTCGTTCGCCTGTTGCAATAGCTCCGGACTCGCATAGCCCGCGTGGTCGATCACATGCCGTCTGCCGTGGTTGCGGGGACCGATCTCCGATACGGCGTCCAGAATGTTTTGCAACCCTTTTTTTCCTTGCACGTGGAAAGCAAACACACTTTGCGGATGCATCAGGAGATAGTCTTTCAACTGCCTGCGATTCAGAAAAACCGTTCCTCCGGGTTCCGCAACGCCGGTTACGTCTTGCGAAACCGACAAGGACATGTCTTCGAACAGTTTGACGGCATGGTAGCGGGTGTGGCTGAAATCGGCTCCGGGGCCGATAAAGCCGAGTTTTTTATAACCCATGCCGCTCATCAGGTTGTCCGTTTCCGGAATACGGCCATAACTCCTGGCCCAGACGCGCATTTTGAGCTCGCCCGCCCGCTGCATTGACTGGTATATTTTGAGGTGAAATGGCGAAAACGTATTGTCACCCATCGTCGTGATACCATAGGAAAGTGCCAGCGACTGCCCTTTCAGAATGGCCGCGCGGACGGTAGCAGCCGAGTAAAAAGAACTCACCTGTTTGGCCGTTTCCATTGCGGCGGCTTCCAGCAGCCAGCCATTGAGACGGCCGTTTTTATCCTTTTGAATGGTCCCGTCGGGAATAGTGGTTTTTGTGGTAAAACCCAGTTTTTTCATGCCCGCCGAATTGGCAACGGCGGCATGCCCGCTTTTCAGGAAAATGATGGCCGGCACGTCGGGGAATATGGCATCCAGCAGATCGAGCGGCGAAGTGACGTTTTTAAGCGGCTCGAAGCCCAGGTCGCGGGCCACGTACAGTCCGTCGATCAGTGTTTTTCTGGAACTGAGCAGCCTGCGTTTGAGTGCCATAGAATCTGATACATCGTACAGACTGATTTGCAAAAGTCCCAACGCGCCGTCAATAAAATGGATGTGGCTGTCCACAAAACCGGGTAAAACGGTCCGTCCGTCAAGATTTACCTTGTTAGTGAAAATGGACACCGAATCGGCCGGCAGGTTCATTCCAGTTTTAACGATTTTTCCATTCTCAACAATAAAATAACCGGCAGAAGGAGTGAGGGTGTCGCCTGTAAAGACAGTGCCATTGTAATACAGGGTCGATTGTGCAATGGCCATGTTGAAAAAAGCAAAGAGCAGTGCTGAGAGGCTCGTCTTTTTCATCGTAAGCAAGAGACTTAGTATTAACAAATGTAGTTTTCAAATGCAAAAAAACGCATTCCGGTATTCCGTTGCGACAATTTTGTACCGCAAAGAAATATCAAAATGCGTTTTTTTAAAACCTGAAAATTATCTGTTACGAATCCTATTCCTCCACCAGTTCGAAATCCGTACGGCGGTTTTTCTTCCGTCCGTCTTCGCTACCGTTGTCGGCTACCGGATTATCGGGGCCGTTACCGATCGCAACGAAGCGACTACGCGGCATACCATATTCTTTTACGAGGTAGTCGATGACGGCTTGCGCGCGTTTTTTAGACAGCGCCACGTTGGAGCCTGCATTACCCACATTATCTGTATTGCCTTCCACACGAATACGGCTGTTGGCAAATGCTTTGGCGATCGGAACCATTTCATTGTCAACGATATATTTGGCATTGTCGTCGAGCATGAATTCGCCGGAGCGGAAAGAAATACTCACCCGTTTGGTCGCGACGGCTTCCTTGCCTTTGGCTTCGCTTTCCGAAATGCTGGCGAACGATTTTTGTCCTTCGGCAGCGTGTTCGGCGCCAGCCAGGGAAGAGCGTTCGACCGTGCTGAACCAGGCCGTTTTCGACCATGGCGGCACCACGTCGCCGCTTTTCAGCACGCCGACGTTGCGGTATTCTTTCGTCATACGGCTGTACAGGTCTTCACCCGAAACACCTTTATATGCGCTGCGGTTAAGTCCGAAGAAATTGACGTTGTCGCCGTGTGTGCAAAGGCGCACGTTGTCGATGGCTTTCAGCGCGTCGTCTTTGGTGAATCCGTCGAATGCATCAGCCAGGATCGCTGCGGCCTCCTGTTTGGCGGAGTTGCTGCGGTTGATTTCGGCAGCGCCTTTCATCCAGCCTTCATAGAGTTGTTGCACTTTGTCGCGGTTGGCTTCCAACCATTTGCGTTTGGCGATAAATACGTCGGCGATGATGTTGGAAGCGTTGCGGGTGCTTTGCAGTACGCGGGCGCCGGGTACTTTTTGTACACATTCTTCATCGAACGGCGACCAGACGACCGCCGCGTCTACGTTGTTGGCTTTGAATGCGTCGGCTGCTTCTACGGGTGATGGAACACCCACTACTTTCACGTCGTTGGTCGTCATGCCGGCCGCGCTGAGCAGCCAGATGAGGAAGGAGTGCGAGGGCGACATTTCAGCAACGGCAATTTGTTTGCCGCGCAGGTCGCTTACGGAAGTGATACCCCGGCGTACGACGATGGCGTCGCCACCGCGCGACCAGTCGGATTGAAATACCACGACGGGATCATAATCGGCCAGGCCCGGCATTTCGGTCGGCAGGGCGTCGATGGTAGCCCACAACAGGTTTACTTCGTCGTTTTTCCAGGCATTGCGGCTGGCGGTCGGGTCGTCGAGGATTTTAAAATCTACCTTGAATCCGTTTTCCTTAAAAAAGCGGCTTTCTTCATTGGCGGCAAATCCTTTGTTCCAGTACTGGCCGCCGGCGTATCCGCCCCAGGTGACCACACCGACGCCGATGGTATTCGCATCGGGTTTGGAGCCGCCGCCAAACAGTCCGCCGCCACCTTGTTCGGTAGAGGCTTTCCCTTTGAGGTCCTGCCCGGTTTTTGTTTTATTCAGGAAATAACTGCCGATGAAGTAGGCAACGCCGACGATCAGCAGGGTGATAATGAATTTTGAGAATGAGGTTAATCGTGCCATGTATGCTGGTGTTTGGTATATGGTGTTTGGTGTTTCGTATCGGCAATTTCAGGCAGATGCTGCATCCGAAACACGAAACACCAGACACGAAAAACGAAAAAATTATTGCTCAAAAAAAGTGTCGTACTGATTGCCGTCGCGCTCGGCTTTGGTCGGCAACTGAACCGGGGCATTGAGGTCGAGCACGTCGCTCGGGTTGTTGGCTTTGGCAATGATTTTGCCCTTATCGCCACCCAACAGGGCAGAAACGCCTTCTTTTTCCCATTTTTCGAGCATTGCCAGGCCTTCTTCCTCGAACACGCCATTTTGCAGGTCGATACCGTCCATGAAGTTTTTGGACATATCCATAAACCGCTCCATTTCACCCACTTTCTGGCCCACGTCGTCGGCCATGGCTTCGAGGGCCATGTCGTACATGTATTTTTTGTCGGAATTGCCGCTCAGGATCGCCTGTGCCGAACGAATGGCAGAGTGGCTGGCCTTGATGGCTTTGTACTCCTGCTCTTTCACCACAACCTGGTCGGAGAGGTCTTCGAGCATAATCTCGGAGTTTTCGTACATTTTGGTCAGCACGCGGTACAGCACTTCCATGCGTTTGTACAGGTCTTCAAGTTTGACGTTCGAATCCTGCAAACGGCCCGCTTTACGCGCCTGTAGCACCATGATCGCATCCTTGCCCGTTTCCTTGGCTTTGCCGGCCAGATTCAGGTTGTTCTGGATGTTGCGCTGGTTCTGCTTGATCATTTCGTTCAGTTTGTACATCTGACCTTTGAGGCTGCTGATCTGGCCGTTCATTTTGCTCAGACTGTCCTTCAAATCGTCGATATAACTTTTCAGAATACCGATCGGGTCGATTTGTACAAACATGCCGGTCAGCGAGCGCATGATCGACTTGTACATATACCACACGAGATTGCGCATTTTGGGGTCGAGTACCATATAGACCACGGCTGCAAGAGCGGCCAGCAGTCCGGCCAGGTACAGGGTGTTTTGTGCCAGCGCAATCAGCGTTGGAAGGGCCTGGTAAAGCAAATAGCCGCCGCCTAACAGAATGGCAGCCATAAACAGTCCGCCGGTGACACCTTCCGGGCGCTCCCAGAAATTCTTGGGCTTGATCGGTTGTAATTCAGACATTGCTTGATTTATTGTTCGTTGTGATGATGAAAGGTTGAGTGGTTGAGGTGTTTATTGTTGAGGTGTTGAGACCAGAAACCTGTTTTTATCTGCCGCTAAAGATACTGCTGAGAAAGATTCTCACTGCCCTGCGGAAGCGATCGTTGATAAAAAACAGGATGATAAAAGCAAATACAAACACCCAGAATAGACTCATGACCACTTTCAGAGAGTAGAAAAGAAGCCACAATGCCAGCAGGCCGGCGATAAAGGCGACGATCGGGTTTTTAATTAAGTCGTTCATTGTTAGAGAGTTATTTGTTATTAGTTATTTGTTATTGGTGTGGAAAGGGAGCAGAGAAGGCTAGATTCGTCTCGTATTTTTGCCTGAAAAGCAAACAACGAATAACCAATAACCAATAACTATTTTTACTTCAGGTGCTGCTGAATCTTGGCCACATCGTCCTGAATCTGTCCGGCTACATTTGAAAACGTGGCCTCGAAATCGGCCTTGGTGTTTTCAATTTTCACCGTACTGTCTCCAATTTCGCTGCGGATCTGCTCGCTGGTGCGGCGGTGTTCCTCGATTTGCAGGGTCAGTTGTTTGATCTGTTCGGTTTTACTCTGGATCATGGCTTCCAGGTTGCGCACCTCGTCTTCGCGGTTGCCGATGAGTTTGGCGCGTTGCTGGGCATGAGCCTCGTTGAATTTGGATTGCTCGCCGGCCAGCACGTTCAGATAAAACTGGGCCGATTCGAGGAGTTTGGCGGGCGTGACGTTCATCGTCTGTGCCATGGCATAAGCGGAGTGGTAGCGCGTCGCCTCATCCATCGGCATTTTTTCCAGGTTTTTCAACGACTGCCGGAACTCGAAATAATCGAATCCCTGCTGGTTGTTTTTTTCCAGGGCGCCCAACAGGATCTGCACGAATTTATCCGTCACATTTCCGTTTTCGGGTACCGGGCGCACCGGTGCCGCAGGGGCTGCGGGCGTGGTTTGCTGCGGTTTTTGCGGTTCGGCAGGCGGCGTTGCCGGCGTTGCGCTGCCTTCCTCCTCGACTACAAATACCGACTTGAATTTTTTTAATAAATCACTCATCTCGCTTGAAATTGAACCAGTTGTAGCGCCCGGTTGAATGCGCGCTCAGGGTGTGTGAAAGGTAGTTTTGAGGGTGTTTAGTTTTTTGTGTTTAGTGTTTCGTAACGAGTTAGCAGTCAAGCAAATCCTAAAAACGAAACACAAAAAACGAAACCCGCCCGTTATTTCCCTGAAGACCGCCCAAAAGTGCAGGGATGGAAAACACCGTCTGCACTTTCGTCGTCGACAATCCGGGAATTTCGGACAAAGTAAGGTAAAACAGACGATAAAATGAAAAACAAGGTCGGCAGGAAATAATGATATTTATCAGGTTTAACAGCAGGATGCATAAGTCCGGCTTACTTTTGCGCGCCGTTTGACCGGCATCATTCAAATCATTTTAATCAGCGGCATGACTTTCGACGTCACTATTCCCGTACTCAACGAAGCGGAAACACTGGACCGGCAGGTGCGGATCCTGTATGATTTCCTGAAACACCATTTTCCGCAGGACGGGCAATGGCGTATTGTCATCGCCGACAACGGCAGCACCGACGATACCCGGCCAATTGCCGAAAAACTGTGCTACGAACTCCCGGAGGTCCAACTCGTCCGCGTACCCGAAAAAGGTGTAGGGCTGGCCCTGAAAACCTCGTGGACCCAAAGCGACGCCGAAATGGTCGGGTACATGGACCTCGACCTCGCCACCGACCTGCAACATTTTATCCAAGCCTATAATGCCCTGGCTACCGAAGGATTCGACCTGGTATACGGCACACGCCTGCACCGGAAATCCCGCGTGATCGGGCGCACTGTGAAACGCGAAATCACCTCCCGCATCTTCAACCTGCTGCTGAAAACCTACCTCGGAACCCGTTTTTCCGACGGCATGTGCGGGTTCAAATGGCTGCGCCGCGACCTGGTGCAACCGCTCATGGACGGCGGCGCGGTGTCGAACGGCTGGTTTTTCAGCACCGAACTGCTCACCGTCGCAGAATGGAAAGGTGTGAAAATGTGTGAATTGCCGGTGAAATGGACGGACGACACGACCGGCAGCAAGGTGAATATTCCGCGACTGGCAAAGCAGTATATCCAGGCGATGCGGGTACTGAAAAGGAAGAAGATTTGAGATGTAAGATTACATGACGTAAGATTTTAGATCTGTTCGGGGATGCCCTCCATCTTAAATCTCAAATCATGCAATCTCAATCTTAAATCGTACGTCATGTAATCTTAAATCTTAAATCATGCACCTCCTCCTCGGTACCGCTCAATGGGGCTGGAACGTTTCCCGCTCCGAAGCGTTCGAAATGCTCGATTTCTGGCTGAAATCCGGGCGCCGGCACATCGACGCCGCTACGAATTACCCGATCAATAAAAATCCCGGCGATTTCAGGGCATCGGAGAAGATTCTGCACGAATACGTGCAGGCGCATGGCCTCCGCGACCTCGACATTACCATGAAAGTCGGCAGCCTCGACAACATGCGCACGCCCGATATCAATCTCGCGCCGTCGTTTCTGATGATGGCGGGCGACGAATACAGCCGGCTTTTCGGCG
>JAKQJD010000413.1 GCA_029561355.1 Bacteroidota bacterium
TCTTCCTGTTCTACAAAAAACGCTCTTTTCACATTCCTGTTGGCTGCATAACACAACAAACTGAAACTGGAATCGATGTGGTGGTACCGGGCCCGCTTAATAGTGATCCAGTACGCGCCCGGCTCCGGTGAAACGTCTTCAAAAGCGGAAATGATTCCAAACTCAATGGAAGATTTGATCAGCCTCGAATGTACGGGCCCGTCGGGTTCTAATATCCATTCAAACAGAATGGACGCTCTTTCATTTCTTGTAAAATCGATTACAAATTCAAGATCCGCAAAGACGCCAGGCTCCTGTTTTCTGATCGAATAACTGCTTCTGAAAATACGGCCGTCCGGTTTTTCCGTTTCGCTTCTGATGACTTCCCAGGTACCGTTGTATTCGGATGCATCCTGAAATGTACTGGAATAACGGCCCTTCAATCGGTACATCCTTCTGTTATTCAAAGAGATATAATCGTTTCCTGTCGGATTAGAAAACTTCGACAGATTGCCGAGGTCCATTTCGGTTTGAATGGCTTCGAACAGTAACCGGAATTCCTCTTTTGAATTGAATTGATATTCTTCTGTCAGAATGTTCATTGTTATTGATAGGCGACGGTGTGTTATTGTAAACCGGTTTGTTCATTTAAAAAGTGTATTGTCATCATCAGGTATTCTTCCGTTATTTCGTGGCCGGGCCTTATTGACAATGCCTGTTCAAAATAGGGTTTGTAGTTACAACCATAATGTGCCGGCATTTCAAGGTCAGTCGGCAATTGTTCTGCTGCAATAATACTGGTTTACTCCATCTACTCGAATGATGGACACAGGCTTTTGCACATAATCCGCTACCTTCACACACTTTTGGTTGTATGCCACTGGTTTCAATCAAACGTATTGCAAACGGTTTTCGATTCCCTGATCGACAGTTATGTAATGAATAAAGTCGGCATCGCCGAAAACTTCCTGGGCGCCGCTTTGGCCGGTCATCTGAAAGCCAACCTGAAATCCCTGTACCTGGAACAACAAATGCTCGCAGCAGGGATCGGAAATGATGCCGCCCTCGTACGCGACCAAACAATCCGGAGCGATAAGATTTACTGGCTCGACCCCGGGCACAACGACCTGCACGAAGATCATTTTTTCGAATTGATGGATCGTTTCGTGCGCTACCTGAACGAAACCTGCTACACGGGCATCACAGGCTACGAATTTCATTACGCGCTGTATGAAACCGGCAGTTTTTACAAAAAACACCTCGATCAGTTCCGGAACAACACGGGCAGGGCGTTCTCGATGATCATGTATCTGAATGCCGGCTGGGTTCAGGAAGACGGCGGGGAATTGTGTGTATACCACAGCGATCACCTGCAAACGATCGCGCCGATGAACGGCACCTGCGTGTTTTTTAAAAGCAGCGAACTGGAGCACGAGGTGCTGGTGACGAACCGGCCGAGGCTGAGCATAACGGGATGGCTGAAGACAAATTGAGGATTAACCCGTCTTCAGCCGGCCCGGTATGATACAAACGTGTAAGCCTTTTACCCGTTATCGGTTTTGTTTTGCATGATTCAGCAATCTCTGGTGTTTTATCCATTGTGTTCCAAATACCACTGCCATAATACCTGAAATAAATGCTGCGGGCTTGTTGTCGGTCCAAAGCCAGTAAATCTGGCCGTTTTTGAATAAAAATGCAACCACAAAAAAGGCGCACATGATTGTTGCAGACATAAACAGGTTTCTTTTTTTCATCTTCAATTTATTTAAAAGTGAGATGCAAAGTTCGCCTGTTCCTTCCTGCCGTCCAGGTGGAGCGGGGGTTGATAAAAGGTTGAAAAAAGGTTGATATTATGGGTGTTTGACGCATACATTTCAAATTGTCGCTCTGGAATAGTGTAGTCATCCGATGACTCAAAGTCATCGGATGACTACACTATTCCAGAGCGACAATTTGAAATGTACGCGTGTTTGACTTATATCTTAAACTTTTGTGCCTGTTTTCGCGACCTTATCCCAAGTATTTTATAGATTTTATTGATATGTGTTTTCAGGGTACTCAACTCGATATATAATGCGTCCATGATCTCCTTGTTTGATTTTCCTGCTGCAATCAAATCAAAAACCTGCTTTTGTTTGGATGATAATTCTTCTATCGGGTTTTCCGTATTTGAACCGTTTGCAGATGTTTGACTTTTGATATGTGCGATCAAACCGGCGGTCCTGACCTTTTCAATTTTTATCCAAATCAGTGCTATTGAAATGATAATAAAAACCAATATGACCGCAATGTAAATTCGGTCGTTCCAAAGCCATACTGTTTTGAAATTTGTAAAACGAAAACTGATCGTCATACAGAGCAGAAATATGGCAATGAGTTCCAGTTTCTTTTGGTGCCGGAAAAGCAGGTCAGAAAGAAAGTCGATTATTTTCATGTCAGAGCTTTCAGTACTTCACTATTTTTCTGGTTTGCAGGGAATTTCCGGTTTGGATCGTCAATGTATAAATGCCTGGTAAACAAGTGGTTAAGTCAAGCGCGCCTGTGTCGTTCAATTCACTAATCTGAACAACTTTCCCATCCATACTGCTGACCGTCACCGTTGCATTGCCCGCATTTTCAATGGTAAATAAACCCGTTGTCGGGTTGGGGAAAACCTTCGTATTGCCCGCCTGTGCTGCAACGTGAACACCTGTATAGGCATCCAGACTCACCCGGTAAACAAAAAAACCGAAGGTGGAATTATCCACGCCATAGCCTGCGATGTAATGCCCGTCGGGCGAAATACATTCTGCCGAATACACCTGCCGCGTATCGGTGGAATAACCGAGCACGTCATTGATGTATGCATTCAATTCCTGCAAACCGCCCGTGCGCGTCCAGATAAAAGGAATTTGCGGGTCGCCGAAAAACTGCCCGTCAAACCAGCCCACTACGACAGACGCATCGGCTGTCATACCCGACACAAAACCGTTGCCGGCATTGGGAAAAGTGCCCAGGTTAATTACACCTGAATCCCTGCTCCAGATCCAGGGCTGGTTGCCGTTGGCATAATCGCCATAACCGCCGATCCATGTTCCGTCAAAGGACACGGAACTGCATTCGCCCATCTGGTTGAACTCGTCACTGACGCTGCCCATCGTATCGATCAGGATGTATTCATTCGGGAAATAGCCGCCTGCGGGATTTTTGCGCCACACAGCCGATTTCCAGGGGCCGTTAAAATCCTGCCAGCCCACCACCACGCTGCCGTCGTAACTGACCGCATTGGCACGGGTACTGCGGCCGTCTGCAGCAAACAGACTTCCCAAATCCAGGAGCCCTTCCGTCGGATTGTATGCCACAGCATGGGTGTATGCAAAACCACCGGTTGCGTCGGCCCAGGAATTGCCTGCCACCGTATTGCCATCGCCTGAAATGCCGAAGCCGCCGCTTACAGTGTTGTCAATTTGAGTGCCCAGGCTTCCCACGAGTGTCCATTGATTCGTGTTGCGATCATACCTCGACATTTCGGCTCCGTCGGGGCCCATGCTGGTTCCGCACAACAAATTTCCATCAGCAGAAAAACGCGCCTGACCGCCTACGCCATTACCCGGTGCAAGCCCCCCGATTTCGATAAAAACGTTGTTCGAATCCGGAAGCCAGAGCGCATACGGACCGGCCTGCATGGCGTAACCGGCGACTTTTCCTGCGTTCGATACGCTGTTGGCTGAAAAAACCTCGTCGCTGGTAATGAATTGAGCCGAAATGTGGCCGGCACAACAGCAGAAAGCAAGTATGATGTGTAA
>JAKQJD010000415.1 GCA_029561355.1 Bacteroidota bacterium
CTGCTTACAACCGGAGTTTTCCATCTACATTTGTCAACCATTTGACCGATCAGGTGTTACCGCATCAGCATTTTTAAAACCTAATTTTCAAATTTCAACATGAAAAAATCTATTTTACTCACAGCATGCTGCACCATGCTGGTCACTTTACTTTCTGCCCAGATCAAAACCCCGCAACCCAGCCCGACCGCTAAAATCAGCCAGGAAGTAGGTCTTACCAAAGTAGAAGTGGAATATTCCCGCCCCAGCGCCAAAGGCCGCAAAGTGTTCGGCGAACTGGTACCTTTCGGAGATCTGTGGCGCACAGGCGCTAATGCCAGCACGAAAGTAACTTTTGGTGAAGACGTAAAAGTGGGCGAAACCAGCCTGCCTAAAGGCACCTACGCACTGTACACGGTGCCGAACACCACCCAGTGGGAAGTTGTTTTTTACAAAGACATCACCCTGTGGGGCGCTCCGGCACCTGCCGATTACAAAACCGAGAATATCGCTGCCAGTATTAAAGTGCCTTCCATGGCCGTACGCGACATGGTGGAAAGTTTAACGATCGAAATCAGCAACCTGAAAAACAATGGCGCCAACCTGGATATCATGTGGGAAAACACCAAGGTTTCGGTTCCTTTCTCCCTGGATACCGACTCCAAAGTGATGGCCGACATCAAAGCGCAAATGGAAGGCCCTAATGCAGGCACCTACTACTCTGCTGCCCGCTACTACTATGAAGAGAAAAAGGACCTGAAACAGGCCCTGAATTGGGTAGACCAGTCGCTGACCAAAGGCGGTGACAAATTCTGGATCCTGCGCCTGAAAGCCAATATCCAGGCCGATTTGGGCAACTACAAAGACGCCATCGCCACCGCTGAAAAAAGCAGCGAACTGGCTAAAAAAGAAGGCAATATGGACTACCAGCGCATGAATGCGAAAAGCATCGAAGAGTGGAAAGCCAAGAAATAAGTGCGAAGTCTTCAGTGCGAAGTGCGAAGTCCGCGTAGAGTGGACGGCACTGGTACGAAGTCTGGAATCAGTACGAAGTCTTTAGTCCGAAGTGCGAAGTCCGCGTAGAGTGGACGGCACTAGTACGAAGTCTGGAATCAGTACGAAGTCTTTAGTCCGAAGTCCGCGTAACGTGGGCTTCGGACTTTTTTATTCCCGACTGTTCCAACTAAAACCTTGCGTCCTCTACGCAGACTTCGCACTTCGCACTGACTACTTCGCACTAATTCCAGACTTCGCACTTCGCACTGACTACTTCGCACTAAAGTGTTTCGGGCTGTAAAAACTGTTTTTCATACAATTCCCGGTACTTCCCGCCCTCGATTTCCAGCAGCGTATCGTGTCCGCCGAATTCTTTCACCTCACCTTTTTCAAGTACCAGGATATTGTTGGCATGGCGAATCGTGCTCAGGCGGTGGGCGATAATGATGCTGGTTCGGCGTGCAATCAGTTTTTCAATGGCAAACTGGATAACCGATTCCGTTTCAGGGTCGATGGAAGAAGTGGCTTCATCGAGGATCAGAATATCCGGATTGAACACCAGCGCCCGCACAAAAGAGATCAACTGGCGCTGACCCATGGAGAGTGTGGCGCCGCGTTCCATGACCTGGTAGTGGTAGCCGCCGGGGAGTCGCTCGATAAAGGCGTGCGCTCCGATCATTTTGGCGGCCGTTTTCACCTGCTCTTCGGTGATATTCGGGTCGCGCATGGTGATATTCTCCATCACCGTTCCTGCAAAGAGGAACACGTCCTGCAGCACCACAGCAATGCGGCGGCGCAGGGCAAATACGTCGTAATCGTGCACGTCGTGCCCGTCGATACGAATAGCGCCCGACTGAATTTCATAAAACCTTCCCAGCAGGCTGATGATCGTGGTTTTGCCGCTGCCGGTGCTACCGACGATGGCCAGCGTTTTTCCGTGCGGTATCTCAAAAGAAACGCCTTTCAGAACCGGGTCTTTTTCGAGGTCGCCGCTGTAGGAAAACCATACGTTGTCGAACGCTACGCCGCCTTTGAGGCGCTGAGGGGCGAGGGTGCCGGTGTTTACCACCCGGTCGGTATTTTCCAGCAATTTGAATACCCTTTCAGCAGCGATCAGGCCCATTTGCAGCGTATTGAATTTATCCGCCAGCATACGGATGGGGCGGTATAACATGGTGATGTACAACGGGAAAGCCACCATGGTACCGATGGTAACTTCTTCCGACAGTACGCCGCGCGCGCCGTACCACACCATCAGGCCCAGCGAAAGCGCTGAGATGATATCGACCACCGGAAAGAAAATGGCGTAGGCGATGATGGCTTTCAGGTTGGCAGAAGTGTAATCGCGGTTGATCTGGCGGAATTTTCCGGCTTCGCGCGCTTCGGCATTAAAAATCTGCACAATGCGCATGCCGCCGATCCGCTCCTGCAAAAATGCGTTCATGGTAGCAATGTGGTTGCGCACTTTTTCATAACTCTTGCGTACACTTTCCTTGAACCGTATACTGCCCCAGATGAGGAGCGGAAAAACCGACAAAACGACCAGGGTCAGTTTCCATGACGTGGTAAACATCACCAGAAGCACAAAAAAGATCGTCGTCAGGTCGGCCAGAATGGTGACGCTGCCTTCGCTGAAAATCGTATTGATCGCCTCGATATCATTGATAGTACGGGTAGTGCTCTGCCCGATCGGCGTTTTATCGAAATAACTGAGGTTGAGGTTGGTCACGTGGTTGAACACCCGAACCCGAAGGTCGCGGATGGTGGCCTGCCCCAGCCAGTCAGCGTAATACAGGAAAAAATACCGCAACACCACTTCCACCACCAGCAATGCCAGCACCACGCAAGCCAACACCGTCATTCCGTGTAAATTGCTGGTGAAAACGTAGTCGTCCACCATTTTTTGCAGCAGGCGGGGCCGCAAAACTGCCATAGGCGCCATGATCAGGCTCAGGGCAGTAACAAAATAAAAAGTAGTTTTGTAAGGCTTTACTGTCGACATGACCCGACGGAAAAGCGAATAATTGAACTTCTGTGAAGTAGCGGTAGAATCAGACATATGCAGGAAGATAACGGAAAAGTCCGGCAGAATATTCCGGAGACCTAACAACCATTTTTTCCCGGCAAAGTTCGGCATAATCTTGCTTCGAGTGGATTTAGTCGGTAAAAACCTGAAAATAGTCGTTCAAAAAAGTGGATGACCAACACTTTCCCGCTACATTCGACCCAAAATCAATCTTTCATTAAAACTAAAACGAAATGGACGTACTTGACAGAATCTCCTCCACACCCGACCCCGCCATTGTGCCGTATAAGCACCTGGCCATTCGCTACGGCGCTATCTGGGCGGGAGCAAGTATCCTTACCTCTTTGATCGGCTATCTGACCAACACCGATCCTTCTCTGCCGACAACCGGTGCCATTAAATGGGTGTATTCCCTGATCGGGATTGCCGTTGCCGTATGGGCTATTGTTACGGCCATTCGGGTCGACCGCGACGAACAACTGGGTGGATTTATCGGCCTGGGCCGCTGCGTCGGTATCGGCGCTTTGACTGGCCTGGTAACCGGCGTGATCGGAGGCATATGGATGCTCATTTACCTCAATTTTATCAATACCGGCTTCGATCAACAGGTAAAAGATGCCATGGCTGCGCAATACGAAGCACAGGGCATGAGTGAAGAACAAATCGAAATGACATCCGGAATAGCAAGTGCTTTTATGGGCCCTATATCGATGGCCGTTTACCAGGTCATCGGCGGCGTCATCTTCGGGTTGATCATCGGGCTTATTGCCGGTTTGTTTATGAAACGGGAAGCGTAACCGAATTCTTGATAGTTTAAAGGTTGATGAGGGTTGATAAAGGTTGATAAGGGTTGATATTCAGCTGCTCGATGAATTTGAGATTTTTCACCTATCGAGTCCTAAAATATCAACCCTTATCAACCTTTATCAACCCTCATCAACCCTTCCGATTAAAACCGGGAAATTCTGCGCGCCTGTTTAACTTTGCGCATCCAGCATGGGTCATCCCCGGATTCCGGAGATGGCCCATGTTCCATACCAGGGTGTTTTGAGAAAATTGTACATATGAAAAATCCCGCGTTGAAATACGGCCTGCTTGGCGCCGTGGTAATCATTTTTTACTTTTCGCTGCTGTACGCATCCAATAAAGAACATTTTCTGAGTCCGCTGCTCCAGTGGGGCAGCATGGTGTTTTACCTGTTCTTTATGTACCGGGCCGCAGTAGAAGATTGCGCCGAGAAAGGAACTACCCGCGATTTCAGGGAGATCCTGCGCACGCCGTTTGTCGTGTTCCTGTTGATCAACCTGGGGTACTGGCTCTTTTATTACGGGTTGCATCTGTCCGATCCGGGTCTGATTCAAACCGAAATGGGCATCGAACTGGCAGGATTAAAAGCGCAGTTAAGCGCCGGCCCCGGCGACCCCGAACAGGCCAACCGCTTTCGGGAACGTATTCAGGACCTGGAAAAAACCATGCAAAACCCGGGCGTTCAGCCGCTGGGACCGATCATTACCCGCATGTTTATCGGAGCAGTGGGCGGGTTCGGACTGGCCGCCGCGATTGCCGGGATACTACGCTCCAGAAATTAGTGTTTGGTGTGTAGTGTTGGGTGTTTGGGGGGCTTCGCCCTTGGCCAATTAATCCGCTTCAACTGGCCACCATCCATCCAAAAGCGTTAAATCAAGCAAGAAATCCTTTTTATCAAATAACCCCAAAAACGAAGCACCCCAAAAACGAAACACAAAACACCAAAAACGAAAAAAATGGCCCAACCCATCCGTATTTTCCTCTCCCACGATGCCGCCGACACCGGCACTGCCCGCGATATACAGCGGCAGTTGGCATTGCTGGCGCAGCCGGGGGAAACGGTATTCTGGGACCCGAGAACTATTGCCACGGAAGCAGTTCGTACGCATGCAAAAGCCTTTCTGGAAAAAGCCGATTTGTTTGTGGCGGTGCTTTCCATGAATTACACCGACAAGCCCGACGTGTTTTGGGAGGCCACCCAGGCCATCTCCACCCAGGTGGTACGGCCTGCACTCCAGATTGTGCGCGTTCAGGCGCGCGAGGCGGCTGTTCCTGCCGCACTCCTTCCCTACCCCACAGCGCTTCCGATCGGCGAAACAATTGAAAATCAAGGTATTGCGCGCGACCGACAGTTGTATCGCGCTGCACAAACCATTCTGTCGGTTTTGCCGGCGGCGCCACAACGGAATGAAATGCCTGCGGCAAAAGTAGACCTGCCGCTAGATATCGAAGGGGTACGTGCCCGCCTGCTGGCTCAAACCGACCGCATCAACCATGCGCCGCTGCTCGCACTGCTGAAACGCCTGATCGAAAATGTAAAGGTGAAAAGGGTGATCCTGGATGTCGAAGATGCATACCGGCACCTGCGTGAAAAAACGCGCCTGTCACAGATCAGCATCGACGAGTTGCAGGAAAAATCGCGCCCCATCCAGATCGACCTCCAGCACGCCATCGAGTATTTACAGGAAGAAGATCTGATGAAAGGCTGGCGTACGGTTTTCACCCGCGATTATTTCCATTTTGTGAGTGACAGCCGGGACGAAAGCACGATCCCTCCTTTTTTTGTGCCGGTGGATGAAATCAACATTCCCGAAACCCTGAACCTGCCGGTCGGCCCGCGCGAACAGGAATCGCTGGAACAAATCGGTCTCCTGTCGTTCGAACAAAAAAGCGACTTCCGCCGCAGCCTGTTGCTGGCCAAGGATGCCATGGCCGTCAAAAATTACGCGCAGGCTTTCGCACATTGCGAGCACGTACGAACAAAAATCGACCCGCAATCGGCACAACTATTTGAATATCTGCTGATTACCTATTTGCAGAAAGAAACCCCCATGCACGTGATCCGGGAGGCCATGCACGGCAACGACCGGCCCCTGCAACACGTGCTGATGTTTGCCAGCCGGCTGCGCGAGTACCAGCGCGACGGCAAATGTGTATCGAGCACCACTTTTCATAACCTGGCTATCGCGTCGGAAGCACTGTCGGATGCCGCCCTGCGCGTTTACCATCATTT
Organism: Bacteroidota bacterium; assembly: GCA_029561355.1. GTDB lineage: Bacteria > Bacteroidota > Bacteroidia > Chitinophagales > Saprospiraceae > M3007. The sequence continues at coordinate 6,042 of JAKQJD010000415.1, forward strand.
CCCGAACGACCCGGTGCTGCATACCGGCAAACACAGGGAGGATGTGCCCGACAACCGGGTTCCCTTGCGCACCATTCTGGACGATACTTTGAAAGTGTGCAGGCTGGTGTATCCGTCCGAAGAACTGCTGGAAGCAGCCGTTATCGAGTGCTGCGGCGGCGGGAAATGTGCCTGGGTGCGCCGGGTCGACGTCGTGGGCGGTCATTTTCAATTTGTGCCCGACGGCAATTTCGACCTGCTCGGCGAAATCCACGAACTGCTGGAAATGCTGCAGGGCATGGAAGCCGACGACCCGGGCAAAATTGTAAAAAACCAGTCGCTGCTCCGCGAAGACCTGTACCTGAGCCTGCTGGCAAAAAGGCAAACCCTGGCAGCGCAGATGGCGGAAGACGCCCGCCGCCGCCGACCATTTACCGACATCCATGAATCGGTGATCCGGTTTACCTACGCCTGCCTGCTGGGGGCGCATATTTTCGGGGAAGAGCAGGAAAGAAATACCGAACAGTCGTTCTCGCGCCTCGCACTGGATTACCTGCTGCCGGAACTTTTGATTTCGGCCGGCTCAACGGCGCAAACACCTGTACGGTGGTTTACGCTCGATGCGCACGGGGAAGTCATGTCGGACCCGGTCTGCACGAAATACCAGTTCGACGTTTTTAATATTGTCAAAAAGATCATCAGCGACTTTTCCGGCCGCGCGGGATGGCTGCAAGTGGCGCCTAACATTAAAAAAGGGGTATACCTGGAATACGTGGCGGATACGGAAGCCATGTATGAATCGGTCAAAACAGGCCTTTCGTTCAGCGATTTCCGGCGGATGGACGACCTGGATGCCCGGCGCCAACTCATCGAATGCCTGCGCCGCTGGGTGGTGGCGTATCGCGCTTATCCGGAATCGGGCAGGGAATTCCCGGAACGCTGCATCCACGAATTGTGCGGCAACGGCCTGATGATCTGGATGCACCACAACCCGAATGCGCCGCTGGTGACGCACGCCGACAGCCTGGCGCTTGGCTACGATGCGCAGGCGGAGTTGAAGAACATTACCGCTTTTTATCCACATTATTCGGAAGAAGCCCTGCGCGAAATCATAGCGCTCAACCTTTTCCAGAAAAGGATTCTTCCGGCCTACGAGCGTGTGAAAAGCCGCGACGAAAAGCAACGCCCCGAAGTAGTGCGCCTGCTGCTGGAAACGCTGGCAGGATACCAGTTGCATCCCGACATGCGGTACCTCGATCTGGTGTTTACGGAAATGACCGACGAGGTAAAATTTCCCTGGATTTACATCAGCCAGGAAGGTAAATGGCTGCCCATACCTGCTGCCGAATCATTTGATCCGATCGGCGTACTGAAACAACTGAACGAAGCGCAACCGCAAATTTACCGTTTATCCAATGCCCGCGAACGCATCGCCATGCGCCGGTACCTCGACGAACGCGAACGGTATTTCCTGGAAATCAGCGAGTACCGCTATGAAAACCGCCGGCCGGAACGCGCGATTGCCGTGGACATCATCCGGAACATGAAAGGGATTTATATCTTTTTCCCGAAGGATATTTTCCTGGAAATCCCGCTGCTCGAACTCACCGGAAAGGGCCGGATCCGCTGGCACGCCAATTTTCTGGGCGTTTTCCCTATCCGCGAAAATCACTATGAAAACCACGATTTCCGGTTCAATTATCGCTTCGAATTATTTGAAATCAAACGTATGCTGAACAATCAGTTGCAGATGATGCAGGAAATGTTGCGCGAAACGGGCGATCTTTAGAGCGTGTTTGGTTTTTTAGTGTTTAGTGTTTGGAAAATGATCCGTTGGGTGCATTTCAAATTGTCGCACTGGAATAGTCATCCGATGACTTTGAGTCATCGGATGACTATTCCAGTGCGACAACTTGAAATGCACCCCGGAAACCTGACTTTACCAAAAACTTGTCGTTTACCATCTCCCGAAAAAACCCATATTGCCGCCCGAACCCTTACTGACAGAAGCATCACCATTGCGTGGCATAGCAGGATATGCCCCTTATTTCGCTCTAAACAGTTAAGTCTATGAAAAAATCGATTTATTGCCTGCTGCTTTCCGCCCTGCTCTTTCCCGGAGCCGTTTCAGCGCTCGATATCGGCGTTTCGTATGCCGTCTATAGCACACCCGACAAACCTTATGTAGAGATCAATCTGGAAGTGGCGGCGGGTTCTCTCCACTTCAAAGAGATAGACTCCACCCACCTACAGGCCGCAGTTGAAGTATTGATCCTGCTTAAAAACGGTGAAAATGTGGTGAATTACGAGAAATACGTGCTCAACAGCCCCTTGCTGGAAATGCCGCGCGCGCTGCTCGACGTCAAACGGCTTGCCGTTCCCAACGGCGAATACGTGCTGGAAGTGTCGTGTACGGACGTTCAGGACGCTGCCAATACGGGCCATTTTACAAGCAAACTGACCGTGGCGATCGACGACAAACTGTATCTCTCGCAGCCACAGTTGTTGCGGGGTTTCCGGGCCGATAATTCCGACAATCCGTTTACCAAAAACGGGTTTTACCTGGAGCCGCTGCCGTTCCAGTTTTACGACCGTTATGCCACACGCCTGGTTTTTTACGCCGAAATTTACCACAGCGACCAGGCATTGGCCGGCCAGGAAAACTACACGGTGCGGTATGTAATCGAACAGGAAAAGGGAAACGGCATCAAAACCCTGATTTCCGTCGGAACGCAGCGCAAACGCCCGGCCCCGGCAGATGCCGTGCTGGTGCAAATGGACATCAGCAAACTGGAAAGCGGCAACTACCTGCTCACCGTAGAACTGCGCAATGCCGCCAATGAATTGCTCCATGTACGCAGCCTGTCGTTCCAGCGCAGCAATCCTTTCCTGCAAGTCAACGAAAACGAACTGACCGAAGAAGTGATGTCGCGGCAATTTGTGCAGGCTTTACAGGAACCTGACCTTCGTTTCGGGCTGCGTGCAATTGGTCCGTTGCTGACCAACCAGGAATCTGCTACGCTGCAAAATGTACTCACTTCGGGCGACCTCAAACAAATGCGCTATTTCCTGTTCCGGTATTTCATTCAGCAGGATGCCAACAACCCCGAAGGAGCGTATTACAAGCACATGGAAATCGCCAAAGCGGCCAATGAAAAATTCCGAAGCGGATTTCGTTACGGTTTCGAAACGGACCGGGGACGCACCTATATGCGTTTCGGCAGGCCCGACGACCTCGTGCACGTGGAGGACGATCCTTCCGCGCCGCCTTACGAGATTTGGGTGTATTACAATTTCCCCAAAACCAACCAGCGCAACGTGAAATTCCTGTTTTACAATCCGTCGCTGGCGGGAGAAGATTTTATCCTGCTGCACTCCAATGCACGCGGGGAAATCAATAATCCGCGCTGGGAACGGGTGTTGTATGCACGCAATGCCGGCGAAGAATACGACGGCGACAATTATGAAGATGCGACGAGGATGAAGCGCAATGTGGGCAGAAATGCGCGGACGTATTTTGAAGACTTCTGATGAGGGTGTTTGGGGTGTAGGGTTTGGTGTTTGGGGTTTGGTGTTTGGGGCGCATTGCTCCCGGCTTTACGGATAGGCTTGAGTTAAAACACGAGCGTGTTTGTTTTTTTGTGTTTCGTGTTTCACAAAAGAATGACAGTCAACCACATACTAAACACTATACACAGAAAACTAAACACCCTGTTATAACATCATCGGCCGGGCCGCTTGAAGCGACCCGGCCGATATTTTTTGGCTTTCAATATTATAACCGAAGCCGGGGGCAACGCGCCCCAAACACCAAAAACCAAACACGAAAAACTACTTCTTCTTTCCTGTCTGTTTCGCCTTTTCTTCCTGCAAGCGCTGTTGCTCTTTCATGGCATTTTCCAGGCGTTCGCGGAAGCCGCCCGTCTTTTTGGGCTTGCCCTTCTTGGCTTCGAGTCCGGCCAGAATCTTGTCGTTATCGATCAGGAATCGTTTGGTGAAGACCGTTTGGCCGATGTTCAGGATATTACTGAAACACAGGTACAACGTGAGGCCCGAAGCGAAGGAGTTGAAGAAGAACATGAACATCACCGGCATGGCGAACTGCATGTATTTCATCACTTTCATTTGCTCGTTCTGCATGTTGGTGGAGTCCATTTGTTTCATGGAATACCAGGTATACCACAGGGTAGTAACGACCCAGATGAGCGTAAACAGGCTCAGGTGGCTGCCCGCGCCGAACGGCAACTGGAACGGCAGTTGCATAATGCTGTCGTAACTGGACAAGTCGGTCGCCCACAGGAAACTCTGCTGGCGGAATTCGATACTGGCCGGGAAAAAGCGGTACAAAGCGAACCAAATCGGCATTTGCAACACCACTGGAAGACATCCTCCGAGCGGATTTACACCGTAGGTACTGTACAGTTTCATGGTTTCCACACTCATGGCCTGCTGGTCGTCGCCGAATTTCTTTTTCAGGCCTTCCAGTTGCGGTTTCAGGGCCGACATTTTCGACTGGCTCAGCACCATGCGGTACGTCAGCGGATAAAGCAGCAGTTTCACCAGTAAGGTGAGCATGAGGATAACGAGGCCTGCCATACCGATAAACCGGGACAAAACGTCGAAAATCGGGTGAATAATCCAGCGATTGATGGCTCCGAACAGGCTGGCTCCGAAAGGAATAATGTCCTGAAGTTCCACACCGAATGCGCGCAGTCGTTCGAATTCGTTGGGGCCCGAGTAAATCGTCATTGCGGCCACGCCGCTTTCAAACGGAACCGTAGCCGTGGTTTTCAGCAGTTTCAGGTCCTCGTCCGCGTCAGTAAGCATCATGGTTTCACCCGTGAAGTCGCGGAAATTGAAACCATTGGCCAGAAGCGAAGTATTAAAAAACTGGTTGGAATGCGAAAACCATTGCACAGGCTCCTGGCCCAGGCTTTCCGAGTCGTTTTTGCGGCAGTCGCAGTAATCGGAAGAGGCATCGGCTTTTTTGAAATAAACCGATGACATGGTGCGCTCGTACGTCTGGTTTTTTTCCAGTTTATCGAGGTGGTTCACCCAGTTGAAGCGGAGTTGCTGTTGCGACAACACGCTTTGCAGACCGTTACCGCTCACCTGGTAGTCGATGGTATAATCGTTGTTGCGCAGGGTATACCGCTGTTCGAAGTATCGGCCCTGGCCGGCATCAGCGCGGAAGGTGATGGTATTTCCGTTTACTGTCGGCGTGTAGTACAGGTCGCTGGAAAGCACCTTTCCGGAAGCCGTATTATTAACGGGCAGTTCGTATTCGAAGCGGTTTTTGTTGTCTTCGAGCAGGCGCACCGGGTTTTTGGTTTCCTTACCCACCGAATCCACGCTCACCTTTTCAAATTTTTTCAGGAATACTTCCCTGATACGCCCGCCTTTCGAGGAAAAGGTCACTTTTACCAGTTCGTTTTCGAGGGTGGTGATCTGCTCGGTTCCGACACTGGCAGCGGCGAACACACCGAAGCGCGCATTTGTCAGCACCTGATTGGCAGAATCGCTGGGCGCAGCCGGGACAGGCTGGTTGGCGTTTGCCGCAGGTTGGGTAGCCGGCTGCTGGTTTTGTTGTTCGCTGGTTTGGGTAGCGGCCTGTTCCGGCTGTTGTGCCGGCTTGTTGGTTTGCATCCACAGGAACAACAGCAGAAAGATCAGCCCTATACCAATGAACGTACTTATATTACTCTGTTTTTCTTCCATTTTTAACACATTTCAAAAGAGCCGCAAAAGTAGGTGAATTGCGGTCGCGGAGGTAGGAACTCTCGAAGATTCTCAAAAATGCTTCGACTAAATGCGGATTCTGCCTGTTTATGTTCGCCGGCTACGGTGAAAATTTCGTTAAAGCGGGCCGTATCCCTGTGGAGCGCATTAACTTGCGACCTGTTTGCACACCCGGGCATGAACAAATCTACTTTCGTCATCTTTTTACTGGTATGTTTCTGTACAATCCGGTCGGCACTCGCGCAGGGCCGACTGGCTGAAGCAGTGGATTTTTCCTGCCGCAATTGCGCTCCCGCCGATGCACTGGTGCAACTGAGCCGTCAAACCGGTATCAACATCGCTTTCAGCGACCGTTTCTTCAACCGTTGCCCTTCCATCGATATCGAAGTTCGGAGTGTGCCGTTGTCGCGTGTACTCGAACAGATCAGCGATTGTGCCAACGTGTCGTTCAAATACGACGGCGCTCAGGTAGTTTTTTTCAGAAAAAACCAGAAATATACCCTGAGCGGCTATGTACAGGACGCTGAAACGGGCGAACGGCTGATCGGAGCCAGTATACGCGCCGTTTCTGAAAAAAATATCGGCACGGCCAGCAACGAATACGGTTTTTTCAGCCTGCGACTCGACGAAGGCGAATGCGATCTCACGGTTTCCTATATCGGCTACAGGCAGGAAAAGTTGTCGGTCGATATGCAACGCGACCGGCTGATTCGTTTTCAACTCCATGCCGACAACAACCTGCCGGAGGTGGTGATCAGCGACCAGGAAGACCCCGAAGCCAAACAACAAAAAGGGGGCAGCCCGAAATACCTGGCCGGCGGCGACCTGAAGTCCCTTCCCATGCCCGGCGGGGAAGCCGATCTGTTGCGGCAAACTGCTCTGCAACCGGGTGTCCAAACAGGGGTGGACGGCCTCGGCGGGCTCCATATCCGCGGCGGCAATGCCGACCACAACCTTTTCCTGCTCGATGATGTGCCGGTGTATAGCCCCAGCCATGCCCTCGGTCTGTTCTCCATTTACAACCCTTCGATGGTCAAAAACGTGCGCTTGTGGAAAGGCGATTTTCCGGCGCGGTACGGCGGCAGGGTGGCTTCGGTGCTCGACGTGCGAACGCGAGACGGAAATTTCAGGGATTACCACGCGAGCGTTTCGGCCGGATTATTTGCGTCTTCGGCTGCTGTTGAAGGCCCGCTGGTGCGCGACAGAAGTTCTTTTCTGCTGGGTGTACGTACCACTTATCTGGGTCCATGGGTCGATTTTTTTAGCAAAAAAGGTAATTTGCTCACCTTTTCCGGCGACCGGGCCAATTACCGTTTTTACGATGCCAACCTGAAAATCAATTACGTACTGTCGGATCAGGACCGCATTTATTTCAGTTATTACTCGGGCGGCGACCGGTTCCGGAACAATTTTATACAGTTGTACAACAATCCGGATGCACTTGTTACCGACCGGTACAACATCACTTCCGATTGGGGCAACGCCATCGCTGCGTTGCGCTGGAACCACCTGCTGAGTAAAAACCTGTTTACCAACACCACCCTGCGGTACAGCCGTTTTATTTACGACAGCCAGTTGACGTTCAACTCGGAAGCGCTTTACCCTTCCGGCAAATACCAGATCCTGTATGATTATGCGCAATTGTACCAGACGCTGATCCGTGATATTTCGGGTAAAACGGATTTCAGTTTTTTTATTTCCGACCGCCTGACCCTGCGCTGGGGCTTTGCGCTTACGCAACACAATTTCCAGCCGGGCGCCTTGTCGGTGAACTTCCAGTTGCCGGGGCAATCGCCTACCGCCATCGACTCGCTGGCTAATATTCTGCAAAACAACGAGCGAATCACGACCAATGAAACGGAAGCGTATTTTGATTCCGAATTCGAACCGCTCCGGCACGTACATGTGGAAACCGGCCTGAACGGTTCGGTTTTTCAGGGAAAAAACGTCAACTACCGGGCATTACAACCCCGGCTTAGGATCCGTGTCGGCAAATCCGGCGGCTGGAACGTGTGGGGCGGCTACCACCAGATGTCGCAATATCTCCACCAGATCGGTTCTTTCAACGTCAGCCTGCCTTTCGAACTCTGGGTGCCTTCCACCCAAAAAGTACAACCGGAAAAGGTGCGGCAGTTTTCTGCGGGCATCAGTTGGCAAAAACGCGGTTGGGCCTGGCAGGCAGAAGTGTATGACAAAAACCTGGACCGCGTGTTTACCTTTCTTTCTTCCAACGACGCTCTGTTCACCGGCGGCGCCGAGGACGCAAGCGGCTGGGAGGACCGCATCGCTTCGGGCACCGGCAGAAGCAAAGGACTGGAAGTTGTGCTGGAAAAAAACACCGGATCCGCCACCGGTTCCATTGCCTATACTTTTTCCAAAACGACCCGAACTTTTCCGGAGGTCAATTCAGGGCGCGAATTCCTGTTTCGCTTCGACCGGCCGCACGACCTGAAAATAACCCTGCAACAGCGGCTCAGCCCCTGGCTCGATGCGAGTGCCATCTGGGCCTTCGCTACCGGCAACCCCATTACCCTGACGGGTGTAAAATACACCCACGAATCGGTGGAAGGAGAAGTGGAACGCCAGGTGTTCGTTTATACGGAAGTGAACGGGTACCGCCTGCCCAATTATCACCGGCTGGACCTGGCACTGAACATGCATTTTACCGGAAAACGGTTCCGGCATAATCTACAATTGGGTGTATACAACGTGTACAACCGCGCCAATCCGTTTTACCTGTCCATCGATACGGGTAGCGAAATCCGTGGGAAGGCCATTCAATACACCTTGCTGCCCTTGCTGCCTGTTTTTCGATATGAAATTAAAATTTAACTAACCCTATCTTTGTGTCAATCGTAGTCGCCATGCGTGTTTCTTTTACTTTCGTGTTGATGCTGACCGGACTATTGCTCCTGCAATGTGCCCGTGAAGTGATTATCGACTTACCGGAAGAAGAAACCAAAATCGTCACGATCTGCCATTTTTCGCCCGGTCAGCCTTTCAGAGTCCGGGTAAACTACAGCCAGCCCGTAAATGACGGCAGCGATCCTGTTCCGCCGACAGATGTGGACGTCAGTGTTTCAAAAGGCGGAATTTTTCTCGATAAACTCTTTTTGAAAGGCAGCGGAAAAAACATTTACTGGCAAAGCCGCGACACTGTGGAACCTGGTCAGGGTTATTCCATGGCCGTACGGATCGACGGTTTCCCCCAGGCAGAAGCCAGCAGCGGGGTGCCCAAGCACGTGCGCTTCAAAGAGGTTGCCATACGCCCGGAAGACGTAACGGTGGTCGATCTCGATGAAGGTTATAAAGCCCTGCGCATTCCTTTATCGCTGGAACTGACCCAGTTCCCTGCCAACCAGCCCTATTTCGCGTTCAACCTCACCACGGATATCGACGTACTGGAATACATCGACAGCGTGGCGGTGGTGGATTTTACTTATGAAAACGAACAGGCAGGCTATTCCTCCGACGGCCGAACGCTGTCGCTGCTGCACAATATCGCCGAACCGGTCGTATTGATCAATGAAAAATTCTGGGGGCAGGGTGTCAGAACCCTCAATCTGAATGCCCTGGTGTTCTACCGGCCCGGACTGAATGAACGGCCACGCCGCCTGTACATCGAGTGGCGCACCCTGTCGGAAGAATTTTACCGCTACCACCTGTCCGTTGCAAGGCAGGGCAACAACCTACCATTAAGCGATCCAGATGCCGTTTTTAACAACATAAACGGCGGTTACGGCAATTTTTCGGGTTATACGGTTTCCAGAGATACCATCGATTTGCCCGCCCGATAAGAACGGGAATATTTTGACACTTGCCTTTCGCGGTCTTTTTCAGGTCGCTTGGCGTACCTTCGCGCCGCGAATTACGTCAGGCCTGGCATTCCCGACTTCGCACTTCGCACTTCGCACTGTCGACTTCGCACTGCTTCCAGACTTCGCACTTACTATGATACAAACATATATTGTCAAAACAGCCGCCGGCCTTGAATCGGTGCTGGCAAATGAATTAAAGGACCTCGGCGCTGCCGGTATCCGGGAACTGAAACGCGCGGTGGCCTTCGACGGCGACACGCGCATGATGTACCGGGCGAATTACGAACTGCGGACGGCCTTGCGCGTGCTGATTCCCATTCATTCCTTTTCAGCATATAATGAACGGGACCTGTACGAGGGTGTGCGCGAGGTCGACTGGTCGAAATACATGACGGTGAAGGGCACGCTGGCCATCGACAGCATCGCCCACGGGGATGTTTTCCGGCACTCGCATTACGTGGGCCTGCTGACGAAAGACGCTATCGTGGATCAGTTCCGGGACCGCACCCAGCGGCGCCCCGATGTAAATATCGCCGCCCCTACCCTGCGCGTCAACGTTCACGTACAAGGCACGCGGGTCGAACTGGCCATCGATGCCAGCGGCGAATCGCTGCACCGCCGCAATTACCGGCGCGATACCGTGGAAGCGCCCCTGAGCGAGGTACTGGCAGCGGGTATGATTTTGCTGTCGGGCTGGCACGGCCAGGAGCCGTTTGTAGATCCCATGTGCGGTTCAGGGACACTGGCCATTGAAGCCGCCATGATGGCTACGGGTATGCCGCCCCAGCACAAACGCGAAGGATTCGGCTTTTTCAGATGGCCCGATTTCGATAAAAAACTGTGGGCGGAAGTGAAAGGTGAAGCGGACGATAAAATCAAACAATCACTTGACATTCAGATAATTGCATCAGATATTGAAGGCAGGGCGCGGAATTCCACTACGCTGAATCTGTTGACGGCAGAACTCGAAAAAGTGGTGCACGTCGAAAAAATGGCTTTCGAAAAGGCCCTCCCACCGGGCGACGTTCCGGGTACGCTGATCACCAATCCACCTTATGATGAACGGCTGAAAGTGGAGGATATCTCGGCATTTTACAAGGGCATCGGCGACCGGTTTAAAAAATGCTGGCCCGGCTGGAATGCCTGGCTTATTTCTTCCAACCGGGATGCGCTCAAACACGTTGGTCTGCGCCCTTCCCGGCGTATTACCTTGTTCAACGGCGCACTGGAATGCAGTTTTCAGAAATTTGAAATGTATGAAGGGAAGAAGTTTGACGGGAAATTGGTGGAAGGCGTTGAGGAGGCTGATAAAGTTGATGAGGGTTTATGAGGTTGATAAGGGTTGATAGGTTGATGAGGGTTGATATCTGGACTTGGGAGCGGAACATCGATTTTACAGAGGACGCCGCATTTTATGTCGTTTTTTTTCGTTTTGTACCTGCAAAAGCCAAGGGCAGCGTGTCCTCCTGAACGCAGCGAAGGATCTGATACTGCTCTGGATTCCAAGGTAATAGTAGATCCTTCGCTGCGCTCAGGAGGACACGTTGCCCTTGGCTTTTGCAGGTACAAAACGAAAACATACAATGAACGTTTTCACTTACATTCAACCATCCCTTCAACCCAAGCGGTTTAATATCAACCCTCATCAACCTTATCAACCTTTATCAACCTCATAAACCTCATAAACCTTTATCAACCTTTATCAACCTTATCAACCTTATCAACCCTCATAAACAGTCGCCATGCCCAGAATAAGCCTGTTCTTTTGTCTTTTTTGCAGCAGTTTGCAGGCGCAAAGCGATTTTCAATTCTCCGGCAAATCCATCTCGGAAATCAGGAAAACGTTGGAAACGCCGGTTTTTCTTTCGCATGCTGCAATACTCCAGCCGGTACATTTCCTAATTGTTCCTTCCTGTGCAGATAGCGTACAGACGCCTTTATTTTTCACGCCCGGCCTGGCGCAGTGGAAACCCGAAGATTTGCCTTTTTTCTGCAAAATTGAACACCAAATGGGCAAAAAACTGCCTGTACAATTTAAATTCAGGCTTGGCTCCGTGGATTATGTGGACTGGCTGGAGGGGAAAGGGCATGGGGGGTATTGAGATTGTTGAGAGGTTGAGATTGTTGAGGGGTTGAGATTGATGAGGGGCCGACCTCAACAATCTCAACCCCTCAACCTTCTCAACCCTTCACCACCAACCGCCGCCACACCTGCGTTCCCGCGCGCAATTCCACCCAATAGGCGCCGGCTGGCAGTTCATGAAGTGAAATAGTCGTTTTCAAATCTGAAAAACTGTTTTTCACCAAAACGACCCTGCCCGTTAAATCCAGAATACGCACCTGCTCAGGGATTATGTTCACCGCCGTACAATCTACCATCAGGTAATCTTTTGCAGGATTCGGGTACAAGCGCGGAACGTTGGTTTTATGGAGGTCGTTCGTACCCACACTTCCTGTATTCACTTCAATCATTTGCTGAAATACCGAAGCGCCGCAGATGTTGGATGCAACGAGTGTAACCGTATAAATGCCGTTTACCTGGTATGTATGGCTCACAGCGGAGTCTGCTTCCAGCGCAGGGCTTCCATCGCCGAAGTCCCA
>JAKQJD010000425.1 GCA_029561355.1 Bacteroidota bacterium
GCAGCCGCTGGGCGACGACCGTGCGATCCGGCCCGACATCGGAGTGGGCATTTTTTACCAGTATTCGAATCGCTATTATGCCGGTTTGTCGGTTCCGCAGACCTTCGGTCTGAACACGGATTTCAATGCGGGCAAGGAAGATTTTACCATTCGCCGCATCCCGCACGTGTATGCGGTCGCGGGCGGCTACTGGAGTGCGCCCTGGCTGGGCAACGAAACATCTTTCATCGAACCGTCGGTCTGGATCAAATATGCGCCGAACAGTCCGCTGAACGTAGATGCCAACCTGCGCTGCCAGATCAACGAATTATTATGGGCCGGTACGGGCCTGAATGCAGGACTGGGCGATCAGTTCAGTGCGGCCCTCCATTTCGAGGCCGGCCTGTTCTTCGGCGAGCAGGTGCAAATGCTGAACAGCCAGTTGAAGGTGGGTTTCGGTTTCGATCTGCCGGTGACGCAATCGCTGGCAACGACTTTCGGGGCGGGGGGGGAGGTTAATCTGGTGTATGCCTTCAAATAGAGAAGTGAGAGGGTGAGAGATGTGAGAGGGTGAGAGATGTGAGAGAGTGAGAGCCGACTTCGATTCCACCCCTTCGCTCAATAATCTGTACATGTGGAGCGAAGGGGTGGAATCGAGGTGGCTCTCACTCTCTCACATCTCTCACTCTCTCACTCTCTCACATCTCTCACTCTCTCACTCTCTCACCCTCTCACCCTCTCACATCTCTCACTCTCTCACATCTCTCACAAAAAAAACCGCCGGTGGTGGAAGCCGCCGGCGGTTTTGCATAATATGAAACCAATGTTGGAAATCGCTTACGCGATTTTAACATCTACTGCATTCATGCCTTTTTTACCACGCGCAGTGGAATAAGTTACGACATCTCCTTCGCGGATATTGTCGATCAGACCCGTTGCGTGAACAAAGATTTCTTCTTTGGTTGTGTTGTCAACGATGAAGCCAAAACCTTTGGATTCGTTGAAAAATTTTACTGTACCGGTATTCATTGTAAAGAAAAGAAAAAAAGTGATGTGGCATTTTGCCGGGCACAAAGATAAGGGTGTTTTTCTAAATTATTGAAATTCAATTTTTTTTGGAAAAAATTAACAAGGGTGGAGTATGAAACGGGCAGTGCAAAGTGTAAAGTCGCAGGGGAGCGCGTATCACACCTGTTTAGCGAAACGCCGGATGTCTACTGCCGGATCCAGGGAAGTTCCCTGCAGCAAATGATCCGCCATGTGATTAGCCCAATAAGGGGCCAGTAAAGCACCCTTTGTGCCTAATCCGTTGAATATAAATACGTTAGACTGAATGCTGCTTGCACCCAGAAAAGGCCTGCGGTCCTTCACGGTGGGCCGGACGCCTGCCACGTGGCCGGTAATTTCATAAGGCACACCGAGCATTTCGTTCAGTTTGTTCAGGATAAAATCCCGTTCGCCGGCAGTCGGCAGGAAGTCGTCATAATGCCATTGATAGGAGCCGCCGGCCCAGAAAATTCCGTCGCCCAGGGGCACTACCGTCATCGCTTTTTTGAGCATACCGGCCACGTGGTCTGCTCCGGGGATCCGCAGCAGCAGGGCCTCCCCCTTGGCTACCTGCCAGGCCAGGTCGGGGAAAAAGGGGTTTTCGGCCGCCCGGAACCCTTCACAAAAAACGATGGCATCGTAGTCGCGGGAAAGGGCCGGTACTTCTTCATAAGCGACGGTGCGTGCTTCAAAAACACCTTCTGCCGCCATTTTTTTACGGAAATGTGTGATCAGGTTGGGAAAATGCGCCCGCGCAGCCTGCCGGATGACGCCATAACCCGCGCCCTGTTTGATAAAAGGCTGCCATTCGCCGGCATCGCGGCTTTCTCCCAGGTATTCCACATACTCCGGCAAGGCGCAACGCGCTGCCCAGTCGTTGGTTTCTTCGGGCGTGCCGAGTATACGCAGGATAGGGTAGGGGACCCAGATGGGCACGCCGAGTTCACGTTCCAGGGTTTGATAGCATTCATGTGCAACGGAAAAGAACTCATCCAGCCGCCAGGATTTTACGAAACGTTTGCCGGTCACCGGATTTATAATGCCTGCTGCCGGAAGCGTCGAACTTCCCGGGAGGCTGCCGTCCAGAATACGCACCTGCGCACCGCGCCGTAGTAATACGTCGGCCAGCATAGTGCCCGCAATGCCTTGCCCCGCTATTAGGATTTTCATGGCGGAAAGGTAGTTGTTATTGGTTATTGGTTATTGGTGTGGATACGCTTGGCCCTGGAAACGGCAAAGCCAAGCGTATCCACACCAATAACCAATAACGAATAACCAATAACCAAAAACAACAGGGTGACTTTCACATAAAGCAAAAGTCTAAGATTTCATATTTCAACGTACGTTATAGCAAACAATCCGTTGCCTGTGAAAAATTACCGCTACATGTCAAATCGCCTCCATTTCATAAAAAAGGGTACAAAGTTTTTCAGCGTAAGGGAAAACATTACCTTTACACCGGTTTCATTATCACTGAAAAGTTTATACCGCTCATTGTGCTCCATCTGCAATGATTTCCAGCGGACCATCATCTCTCCACCGACCCCCGTCCGGATTATTGTCTTTTACACGCTGATTCGTAACTATGGTACATTATTTGCCGTACGTACGACAATCCTTTGATTGTCAGGTACTGTACGTACCGTTTATCTTTGTTTAATCTCATTTTTCCAAAAATTAAAGAAGCACTTGTGAAGGAAACATCGACATTTCTGCGTTTTTTTCTTATCGTTTTTGCCCTCTTGCAATCCTCATTAATGTGGGGGCAGGATATCCATTTTTCGCAGGTTGGCAATTCGCCGCTGAACCTGAATCCCGGCCTGGCCGGCGTTTTTGGCGGCGACATACGCTTCGTTGGCAATTACCGCAGTCAGTGGCGGAGCGTGCCGGTACCTTACACTACCTTCTCGGGTAGCGTGGAAAACAAAATTTACCTGACCAAAGGCAAATACGACCGCTTCCTGACCGGCTCGCTCATCCTGAATTACGACCGGCAGGGCAGCCTGCACCTCACGTCCATGCAAATAGGTATCCCTATTGCACTAACCATGCCGCTTGCAAGAAATAAATTCCTCACCCTGGGCGCTACCCCGGCTTTCGGGCAGCGGGCTTTCAATCAGTCGAAGATCAATTTCGGCAACCAGTGGGACGGCTGCCTGTTCGATCCGGGCATCAACCCGAACGAAGACCTCGCGCTGCAAAATACCAGCCTGAAATATTTCGATTTCAACGCAGGTGCGAATTTGCGTCTGCAAGGCATCACCAAGCGCAACCGCCTCGATCTCGGCGGCGCTATGCACCACATCAACCGGCCATACCACGATTTCTGGTCCTCGACACTGAACGACCCGGGAAATGTGCGTTTGTATAACAAATTGAGCGTCTATGCATTAGGACTCGTTCAGGTGAAAACCAATTTCGATCTGATGTTCCAGGCCGTTTACCAGAAACAGGGCGGATACGAAGAGATCGTATATGGCGGCGGCCTGCGTTTCCACCTCAACCAAAAACCGTACCGAGAGCTGTCGCTCCAAGTAGGCGCCGACTACCGGAGCCGCTACCAGGACGCGCTGATCCCCCACGTGGAAGTATTGTACAAAACCTGGATGCTGGGTGTGACCTACGATTTCAATTTCTGGTCGGACGTCAACCTCGTAACCAACCGCCGCGGTGGTCCCGAAGTGTCGCTGATTTATCGCTTGTATAAAATCAAGCCGTTGCCGCTCTTCAAATCCTGCCCGATTATCTAACACCAATTTTAAAAACCATTTCTGTCGTATACACGCTTTGCGGCAGTACTTTTAAAGAAATCCTATCAGCATGAGGCACGCCAATTGCATTTTCGTTTTAATGTTGCTCACCTTCTCCTTCGGGATACTGCGTGCGCAAAACGGTGTTTCCGATCGTATCAACGAGGAACTCGACCGTGCGCCCTCTATTCCGAAACTGGAGCAGGCCGCAGCCAAAGCCTATACCCATGGCGATTACTATACGGCCATGAAGTATTATGACCGCGTAATCCAGGCCGACAGCAGCATTGCGACTGCCTGGAAAGGTAAAGCCGAATCGGCTGTACAGGTCAACGCGCTGCCCATTGCGCAGGCTTCGTACCAGTACATGCTCGACCACAATATGAGCCCCGACGGTTCCGTGCTGATCGCGCTGGGTGAAGTGCAGTTTTTGCAGGGTAACTACGCTGCAGCCAAAGACTTGTACCGCCAGTTCCTGCACGACGAGCCCGCATCTGCCACGGCTCAAATGATCGAAGCCGCCCAAACGGGCCTCGAAAACAGCGACTGGGCACTTTCCATTGCACACAATACCGATCTGGAAACACCCGTGACGCCGTTGGACACCCTGGCTGTGAACACCACCAAGTACTCCGAATATTCACCTCTGATGGTAGGCGATACCCTGTGGTTCTCCTCCTATCGTTTTCCGTTTAAAAAAGACCGCCACAACCCGGAGCGTTACCTCGTAAAAGTGCTCAGCGCCACCGTGCAAAATGACATACTGGCTGCCGAACCGTCCGCTTTTAATGAAGATACCCGCCATACGGCACACGTGACTTTCAATCAGTCCGGCGACCTGATGTTCTATTCGCTTTGCGATTTTATCAACGACGCCGATATCCGCTGCGAACTCTACATGCGCAAACGCCAGGGCAACTCCTGGGGACCTGCCGTGAAACTGCCCGAAAGTATTAATATGGAAGGGTATACTTCTACCGGCGCCAGTGTGGGCAAAATACCGGGCGAAGACAAGGAAGTGCTCTATTTCGTCAGCGACCGCCCGGGCGGCAAAGGAAAACGCGATATCTGGTACAGCACCATCGATCCGGATGGTTTCGGTATGCCGCAAAACCTGTCGGTCAATACTGCCGGCAACGACGTGACACCGTTCTACCATTCCAATACCGGAACGCTGTACTTCAGCACCGACGGCCTGCAAACGCTGGGCGGTTTCGATATTTACAAAACACAGGGTTTCGGTACGCAATGGAGCGAGCCGATGAACATGGGTTCACCACTGAATACCAGTTACAACGACGCCTATTTCAGCCTCACGCCCAACAGCCACACGGCCTTCCTGGCTTCCAACCGCCGCGGCGATCACAACAGTTCTGAAGAAGCCTGCTGCTACGATATTTTCCGCGCCGATCTGGTGAAACCGCAAATGCTGGCCATCACCTTCAACAAGGAAACCGGCGACTCACTCTCGGGCACTACCATGCGCCTGATTGAAATGACGGCGGAAGGCCCGGGCAATGAGATCAAGGTGAAAGTGACCGGACCGAGTTTCGCGTTCCCGCTGCAACCCGGCAAAAAATACATGCTGATCGCCGACAAACCGCATTTTACGCCGGATACGCTGGTGTTCGAAGCGCCGAAACATATCTGGAAAGACGTATTGATCAAAAAATTGTACCTCCAGCCGCACAAGGTCAACCTGGTGGCAACGGTATACGACAGCGAAACGAAAGAACCGATTCCGGGCGTTACGGCGCGATTTGCCGATATCGGTGTATTGCTGCCGGGCGGAACTTTCGCCACAGGCAAAGGCGGCGCACCGCTGGCCTTGCAAACGCAAACGCACCAGAACGACAACCGTTTCGATTACCCGCTACAGTTCGACCACCGCTATAAAGTGGAAGTTTCCAAGCCGGGTTACACGATCGATTCCACGGGCACCATTTCTACGGAAGGTCTCGACGGCAATACTACCATCGAGAAAAAACTGTACATCACCCGCGGTCTGGCTTTCGAAGCCTTCACGATCAATATGCAAAACCGCGACACCCTGTACGGCGTGCGTTACGAACTGGTGGAAATCGGCGGCGACAACCGCAATGATCAATACCTCAGCCCGCTGGGTAAAAACTACGAAACGACGGTCAATTACGAGCGCCGTTACATGATCAAGGCGACCAAAGACGGGTTCTCGCGCGACTCGGTGGAATTTTCGACAGTCGATTTGCCACGCGTTGATTTTCAGAAAATCGTTCGTGAACTGCGTCTGAAACCGCTGATCCTGGAGGCCTACCTCCCGATTCGCCTGTATTTCGACAACGACTACCCCGATCCGAGAACGATGGCTACCACTACGCCCCGCGACTACCGCCCGACGTATGTGGATTACTACCGCCGGAAAGAGGAATTTATAGAAAAATATACGGCCGGTCTGACGGGCCGGGAACTACAGGTTGCCACCGACACGCTCGATTACTTCTTTGAAAAAGACGTGCGTGCCGGCTGGGAAGGTTTGATGGCATTTTCCGAGGTGCTGTACGACATGATGTCCCGCGGCGATACCATCGTACTGACGCTGAAAGGTTTTGCCTCTCCGCGTGCCGCTACCAATTACAACCTCAACCTGACTGCCCGCCGGGTATCGTCCGTTTTGAATCACTTTATGATTTTCGACGGTGGTATTTACAAAAAATTCGTGCAGAACGGCCAGATCACCATCGTGCAGGAACCCAACGGCGAATCGAAAGCGCCGCGCGGTATCAGCGACGTGATCTCAAAAGAACGCGAATCCATTTACAGTGTGCCCGCCTCCCGCGAACGAAGGCTGGAAATTATCGGGGTCCAGGTGAACAGGGATGAAAAACTAGATGCGCTGCGGAAGTAGGGTTTATGAGGTTTATAAGGTTTATAAGGTTGATATTCAGCCACTCTATAGTGCAGGAATTTCTCCTTATTCGAGCCGATGAATATCAACCTCATCAACCTTATAAACCTTATAAACCCAAAAAACTACCCAATTGCCAAATCATTCAAAGCGAACCAGGAAACATGAAGAATAAAGATAGCAAAACGCAATACTGCATGAAATACAGCCTACTTTCGGCCTTCTTCCTATTGATGTCGAATATTGCATTCGCACAGTTGCAACTGTCGTTTTCGACCGTTTCACCCACTTGTAACGGTTTCACCAACGGCACCGCAACGGCATTGCCGACGGGCGGAACGGAACCGTATGCCTATAACTGGAGTAACGGACAAAGCGGTCAGACGACCCTCGGCATCGGCTCGGGTACTTATTCCGTTACCGTCACCGATGCTGCCAATCTCACCATTACCGGTGAGGTGACCGTTTCGGCGCCGGCTCCGGTGCTGGTTTCCATCGCGCCGCAAGGGCTCGGTTGCACCGACACGGAAGGAGAACTGGTCGCCAGTTCTACCGGCGGCACTTCTCCGTATACCTACGCCTGGGAAAACGGCACAACGGGTCCTTCGCTTCCTGTTACGCAGCAAGGCTTGTATTATGTAACTGCAACGGACGCCAACGGCTGTTCCGCACTGGCCAATTATTTTGTAAAACCGGCTGCGGAAATTGTCATTCAGTTCCTGACGCTCGAAGCGCCCAAATGCGCCAATACTTCAGACGGCTCCATTACGGTTAATATTTTCGGAAATGCGGCTCCTTACACCTGGGTTTGGGAAAACGGCACCACCGGTGCGACACTTGCCAATATTGCCGGTGGAAATTACAGCATTACAGCGACCGACGTAAACGGATGCACGAAAGTGGCAACCGCTACGCTGAACGCACCGCCGCCGCTTGTTGTGGAAGTATTTCCTACCAATATTCCCTGTGCTACGTTGCCGAACGGCGGCGCTGTGAATGCCGGTGTTGCAGGTGGCGTGAATCCATATACATTCCTCTGGAATACGGGCAGCGTATCATCGGGTTTGCAAAATATCCCGCAGGGCACTTATACCGTGACGGTCACCGATTCGAAAGGCTGCACGGCAAGCGATGCAGGCACTGTTACCCAGCCGCCGCCATTGGAGGCTTCGGTGGTAAGTATCACGCCGGCCTGCGGCGGTGCCAACGGTAGCGCCACCATCACAGCCTCCGGCGGAACGCCGCCATACATGCACATGTGGGGCAACGGGCAAACGGGACTGACGGCCACCAACCTCGCGCCCGGCCAGTACTACGTCTGCACTTTCGACGCGAACCACTGTCAACTGGATCTTTGGATCATCATTCCGGAAGCCCCGGGCCTCGACGTAACACTCAACCTGACCAAAGCGGAATGCCCGGGTGTGGACAACGGTACGGCAACGGCCATCGTCAATCCGCCCGGCGGCAACTATACTTACTCCTGGAACATTCAGGGTAGCCCGCAAACATCCCAGTTGAACGGAATTCCTGCCAATACGGCCGTTTCTGTTACGGTAACTGATGTTGCAACGGGTTGCCAGGGTATCGCCAGTGGCGTAATCGGAACGCACAACCAGGTAGAAGTGGCTGTGACGGATACGGATGGCGCCTGCGGTTTGCCGACCGGTACCGCTACGGCAGTCGCGACGAATGGCACCGAACCCTACGATTACACCTGGACTTATCCGAACAGCACGCAGGTAAACGCGCCAAGTATCACGGGCCTCGCGCCGGGCGATTATTTCGTCACGGTTACGGACGTAAAAGGTTGTACTGCCATTGGTGTCGCTGAAATCGAATCGGGTGGTAATCTGACTGCCGGTTTTGAAGTGGAGGTATTGAGCTGTACGCCGGACAACCTGAATGTTCAATTTACGAATACCTCTACACCGGGCTACACTTCCTGGGCATGGACGATCATATATGGAAACTCCATTGTGCAGACCTCGTTTTTTCAAAATCCGACCATTAATTTCCCTGATAGCACCACGGGTACTGTTCAACTGATCGTTACGGGTCCGGGCGGATGTGCCGACACGATCACTGCGCCGTTCAGCGTGATCAGGCCGTCTATTCAGGGCATTCAAACGGATACCGATCATGGCATAAACTGCCAGTACCTGCCTACGACCATTAACATTCTGGGTAGTTCGGATTTTACCTATCAATGGATTCCGGATTCGAGCATTACGTTCAATCCCGATGCACAGCATGTGATCGCGTTTCCGCCACAATCTACTGTTTATCAACTGGTTGTAAGTAACGGCGGTTGCTCGGATACCATTCCCGTTCCGGTGATCCGCACCGACCCGCCGGTTGTTTCCGTGGCTGCTGACTTTATCACTTCCTGCGACAGCACGGTTCTTCTGACTGCTACCGCTACGGATGGCGCGACGATCACATGGCTGAATGGTACCACGACGGTCGGAACGGGTGATTCCATTACGGTAGCCACCACTACACAGCCGGTTACATACACTGTTATTGCTTTCAACAGCCTCGGGTGCCGTGACACCGCATTCGTCACCGTAACAGGTGGCACGATCAACGTAGACGCGGCTATCAGCCAGCCGGTAAGCGGTTGTGAAAATACGCCGCTCACTTTGCAGGTCGTAAACCTGAACCCCGCCGATACGCTTACGTATCTGTGGTCGTCCAATAACCCGGCTCTTACCATTACGCCTTCCAACACCGCACAGGTTATTGTGAACGGTCCGGCAGGTGTTTACATAGTAACGGTAGTTGTTTCCAGCCAATCCGGTTGCCAGGAAACATTCACCACGCAGGTAACCCTCACCCCGGGCGAATCGCTCGAAGGCGACCTTTCCGCTGATATCTGTAACGGCCTGCTGGTTGCTTTTGAAAACACGAGCAATATTCCCGGCACCTGGAATTTCGGAGACGGTTCGACACCCAGCACCGAAAACGATCCGACCCACACGTATGCAGCGGCTGGAACGTATCCGGTTTCGTTTGTTTCCAACCTGGCCTGCGTAGCACCTTTCCAGACGGAAATACAGGTTATTTCGGACGCTTTACAGGTGACGGCCGCCAGTACGCTTGCCAGTTGCGTGGACAGCGCTAATGTGCTATTTACTTCGCAAGTAGCAGGAAATCAAAATGTTGCGACGCTGCAATGGACGTTCTCGAACGGTACAACTTCCAATCTGCCGGCGCCATCGCTGGTGGTAACGCAGGCGGGACCCGTTAGCGCTACCCTGATTGTAACGGCTACCAACGGCTGTGCAGATACGGCTTCCGTGCAGGCGCAGGTGGATATCGTCAACGAATCGGTTTCGGAAGCCTTTAATTTCTGTGCGCCGAACGCCGTAGCACTCAACCCGGACTTCAACCAGACCTACACCTACACCTGGACGGCTACACCCGCCGACCCGAACCTGCAGGCCAATAACCCGAATCCGTCGGTATCGCCGGCTGGTCCGACGATGTATTCCGTGAATATCGTCAACGGTCTTTGCTCCGTATCTTACAATGCGCTGGTAACGCCCCGCGAAGCTGCTACGCTGGAATTGCCGGCCGATCAAATCGTTTGCTCCGACGCACCGGTGACGATTTCGGTACAAAGCACCAACGCTACCTCGATCAAATGGTCGACTTCGCCCACGCTGTCGCCGGTTCTGACCACCGGCCCGACGGCGGTAATCGTTCCTGTTCCAAGCGGTATGTACTTCGTAGAAGGCACCAATGAAGCGGGTTGTAAGGCGCTGGATTCAATTCTGGTCAATAACGCTGAAATAAATGTGCTGGCTAAATCGCTCGACCGCGATATCTGCAAAGGTTTCGCTACGGAACTGACGCTGGTGAATATGATCCCCACGCAGCAACTCACGTACCAATGGACGCCGAACCTGGATCCGATCCCGAATCCGATGGTGATCCCGGAAAGCGACGCCACGTACGAGGTGAAAATTGCCAATCAATACGGCTGTAAAGACACACTGACGTTCAACGTGAACGTAACGGAAGTGGCAGTAACGGCTGAAGTGACCGGACCGGATACCATCTGCACCGGTCAGACCACCACGCTCCTGGCCACGGCTTCCGGCAACGCATCGGTTTACACCTACGAATGGGTACCGGCCTCTACCTTGAATGACAGCCGCATCCCCGATCCGGTTGCGGAACCAACCGAAACGACCGACTATATCGTAACGGTATTGGGCGACGGGCAGTGCCCCGCTTCCGCTTCCGTTACCGTATATTTTATGTCGACCGAATGTGCCGAGCCGTACATTTTTGTTCCGAAAGCATTCACACCGAATGGCGATGACAACAACGACCGGTTCATCGTGCGCGGCGCCAATATCAAGGAACTGCACTTCATCGTGTGGGACCGCTGGGGTGAAAAAGTATATGAAACCAACGATATCACGGCCCTGGGCTGGGACGGTACCTATCGTGGCAAAGAATCCACACCGGATTCGTACGCCTGGTACCTGGAAGTGACCTGCGGAAATGGAGCCACTTATGTCAAAAAAGGGGATGTGACGTTGCTGAAGTGATTTTTCGTTATCGGTTATCAGTTTTGGTTATCAGGGTTGATACCCTTGGTAACGTGATTGAATAGGCGGTATTGATTTATTTCTGTTTGAATATTAAAATGGGTTTGGACGGTTCTTGTAGCCGTTCAAACCCATTTTCAATGTTTGGCTGGTATATTTACCCATCGTTATTCGTGCGGCCGGGCGTAGCCACCGGGTCGCTCCGAGCGACCCGGTGGCTGGGTTCTTTGCCTGTGCTACTCGAAAACCCCATTCATTTGTCATTTCATCAAATCAATATAGTTCCATGAAAAAAATCTCCCGACGCTCCTTTATCGCCAACTCTTCTCTTGCCGCTGCCGCCGTAGCAGTCCCTATGCCGGCCGACCTGGAAAAAGTAAAAAAGAACATCTTTATTCACCATGTCTATTTCTGGCTGAAAAAGCCCGGCAACGAAGCCGACCGCGCCAAACTGATAGAAGGGCTCGAAGGCCTGAGTGCCGTACCGAGCATCAAAATGTGCCACATCGGCACACCTGCCGAAACTGACCGCGGCGTCATCGACCGGAGTTACGCCATTTCGTGGTTGTGTTTTTTCAAAAACAAGGAAGAGGAGGAAATCTACCAGAAACACCCGATTCACCTGAATTTCGTGGAGAAATACGCGTATTTGTGGGAAAAAGTAATCGTATACGATTCGGAAGGCCCGAAACGATAGTACGACCGAACCCCCGTTCGGTCACAACACCGCAAGCCCTGAAAGGGCGCAAGCATTAGCCCACGGCAACGCCGTGGGTGAAAATATGAACCACGGCAACGCTATGGGTAGAGGTTCGTCACAAACGTGAATTCCGGGTTTGTAATACAATGAAAAATCCCCCCACGACATTGTCGTGGGGGGATTGGTGTTTTTTATATTTCACCCAGGGCGTGGGCGGTCGTTTTTACATTTCACCCACGGAAATTTACAGAGGCTGCCCCATAAGTGCCCTCTTCAGAAAAAACGCATTTCGTCATTGGCAACCATTTAACCGGATGGAGAGTTGATGGCTTTTTCATGACAGCAACCTTGTTAGTAAGAGGTATAGGTTTTGATCAAACTGACTTTTTTTAAATTGTCGTCACCGATTTTATATTCATAGTACATCGTCAGATAATTCTCGCCTTTGCTGTTGTATAGTGTACATGACAAATAGATGTAATATTTTAATACTTTGAAATGCAGAGATTTAGATCGATCGCTTTCCAGAAATTCAAACTCACAGAAATGGGTGCTGTTTGCTTCAGATATTCGGACTAAATTTTCAGATAGTGTTTTAATGTTTCTGACTAAAACCTTTTCAAAATCTTCAATATTTTGCTTGCCTGTTAAATGTTCTACGAGTGCCTCACGAAACAAATTCTTATCGTACTTGAACCCCTGTTTAAAGATAAAATCACCCTTCCGAAAATGGATCGTGTCAAATTTCCAGTAAGATTTACCGGGGAAATACATTTTATCAGTGTTGACAATTTCTCTGAAAATGGTATCGATTTGTTCCTGTTCTGATACTGTTTCTGCCTGATAATTGTAGATTAGTTGGACTTGCAGGGCCTTATTGGATTGGCTTTGAAAAGGATATGAATAAAAAAAATCCTTCATTAAAATTCTTTTCTCTCCTTCCTCGCCTCCGTAATATTGGTGTTCCACTATTCTTCCCTGATCATCATAAAAGTAGTGGTGTTCCCAGGGGCCATTGACCTGCCAGCATCTGTCCGCAGGGAAATCGTATTTAATGAGGATTTTTCCCGTTGAATCATATTTTTCCCAAAACACTACACAACTATCTCTGGATGTGTTGTCGAAAAAATCCGGCGTCCCTGATTCCTTGCCTAAGCTGTATTCGACTTGCCTTACCGATTTAACCTGGCTGAAACCAGTATTGAAAATTCCTGAAAACAATACAAAAAGGAGGGCTACTTTCATTTTTTTGAGAGACCAGTGCCGGATTCTGCCAGGGTGACGCTCATAAAAGGTCTATTAAAAAGTAGATTGTTTTCCCCGCACATTCAACCTTAAGAGTCATATGTGCGGGGAATTCAGTCCTTGTTTTAATTTCCGGTTTTAGGCATATCTTAAATCACTTCCACCCATTTCCCCGGCGAACTCGCCTGTATCCGGTTGTCGTACATCGCTTCGCAAGCCACGGCCGGCAGGAAATATTTACCTGCATAAGCGGCGTTCAGTTGAATACGATACACCCGTGTATCCGCCTGGTTGGCGCCGGTGCTGCGTGGCAGGTCGAAATACGTCATCACCCGGTCGTCGCGCACGTCCTGGTAATCCATCGGGCTGTTGGTGATATTGGAAACACCGCCGTCCATGCGGGCGTTGGTGATTTCCCAGCCGGAAGGGAAGATTTGTGTGAGTGCCAGTTCGTTGAAATCGAAGGTGAAGCCGGTGCTGCGTTTCACGGTAATTTCCGCGATAAAGTCGCTGCCCTGTTTCACTTTAGCGGCGTCGATCACCTGCCCTTTCAGGTCGGTGTAGCGCACGCTGAGGGCCAGATTGCTGGAAGTCGGCGTTACGGAAGGCGTGACCGGTGCGGCTGATACCACGAGGCGGGCATACAGGCGGGCTGCGCCGTTGTTTTTCACCGAAATCTGGCCGCTGCTGCTCATCGCATTTTCCGTGAAATCGACCAGCGAAACCGGCCGGGAAGCGTCGCCCGTTTTCTGGGTGCCGCCACCGATGCGGTAGGCGTATGCCGGGCCGCTGCCGAAGTTTTTGGAAACGTATTTCGACAGGGCGCGCAGACCCGTTGCCAGGCTTTGCGTGTTCCAGTACCAGCCGTCCTGTTTGCCCATTTCCGTGGTGATGACGTTGGCCATCGCCTGGGCTTTGTCGTTGTCGCCCACCATGGTGTAGGTTTCGAGCAGCAGCGAGCGGTCGCGCAGGTCAGAACCGTAGGTAGATCCGCAGTAATCGTATTTATAATCGTCTTTCCATTTCTGGTTCAGAATGTCGCGGGCGGCTTCCGGTTTTCCGGCCTGGGCATAAGCGGCAGCGAGCAGACCTGCCGATTGCGACCACATGTTTTTATCCTCCCGCAGGCGGTTCATGTCGGCCAGGTCGGGTTTTCCGGCCAGTGCCAGGGTGTAAAGGCGGTAAGCCTGCGTCAGGTAGCCGTGGTAGCCGCCGTATTCCGTAGTCGTCGGATTCCAGTCACGAGCCCGGGTAGTCTGGTTCTGGATCCAGCGGTCGACAATACCATCGGGAATCGCATAACCCTTGTTTTTGGCTTCCAGCAGGAAATGGCCTACATAACTGCTGCACCAGGGGTTCACCTCGTTGCTGCCGCGCCAGTAGGCGAAACCGCCGCTGGAATGCTGGAAACCGCGCAGTTTGCCGATAGCGGCGGATACGTTTTTACCGACGTCGTCTTTTTGTTTTTGCGTAAGCGGCGTCAGCAGGTCGACATACAATTGCGGGAAAACGGTAGAAGTCGTTTGTTCCACGCAGCCATGCGGGTACTGGATCAGATAATCCAGGTGGCGGCTGAGGTTGATCGGCGGCAGGGCGCTCACCTCGATGTTGGCCGTACGAATGTCGGAATATTTAGACGGATCGAAATTGGCCGACCAGTCCTGTCCGGCTTCGATGGTACCTTCCCAAACGGTGGTGACCACCGGATTCGGGTTTCGGACCATCAGTTCTATTTCCTGGGTAGCCGATTCGCTGCCGCTTTGTGCCGTGACGGTAAATTTTGCAACACCCGTTTTCTGACCCACTTTCAAATCAAAATAGGTCATTTTTTCGCCGGGTTCCGTAAAGTTCAGCGTATTCTGGCCCGTTCCGCCGATGGTCACCAGGCCCGATTTTTCCCGGACACTGATGTTGGCGTTCTGTACTGATTTTTCCATGGCAAATACGTCGACCGGCAGGCGCAGGGTTTCGCCGGGGCCGAGCACACGCGGCAGGGTAGGCAGAATCATGAGCGGTTTGCGGACGGGGCAGGTTTTTTCACTGCTGCCGTACGCGCCGGCATTGCCGTTGGCAGGAGGCGAGGACAGGACCGCCATCACGCGGACCGAACCGACGTAGTTGGAAATTTTCAGGCGGTGTTTCGCCGTCTGGCCTTTTTCCAGTTTGAACGGGCCGAGGTGAATCACGCAGGGTTTGAAACGATTGATCTGCGCGGCATTTTTCGCTTTCTGATTAATGCCGTCACCACCGATGGCCAGGATGCGTTCCAGTTCGGCGCCGTAAGCGCCCAGCACGTAGTCGTAAATATCCCAGGATTTAACGCCCAGCGCTTCGCGGGCATAAAAGGCGTCGAATGGATTCGGCGTCTGGAAACGTGTGAGGTCCAGCAGACCTTCGTCCACGATCGCCAGCGTGTAGGTGCAGGCTTTGCCGCCCGTTTCGCGCAGCGATACGTTGAAGAATTCGTCGGGTTTCAAAACGTCGGGCATGTCGATCTGTGCGGTCAGGCGGGCCGTCGGGTTTTCGATATTCACCGGCGTGACGCCGTACATGCGGATGGGCAGGTCGTTTTTCGTTTGCGCATGCGGCTGAATAAGGCTCACATGGGCATACACCGTGGGCGACATACTTTCTTCCGCCTTGAATTTCAGGTAGTTATCGCCGGCTTTTGCGTCGA
This sequence comes from Bacteroidota bacterium, assembly GCA_029561355.1. Taxonomy (GTDB): domain Bacteria; phylum Bacteroidota; class Bacteroidia; order Chitinophagales; family Saprospiraceae; genus M3007. Next base: position 15,848 of record JAKQJD010000425.1, read on the forward strand.
ACCACAGGTGTTTGGCTACACGCGTGCCATTCTCCAGAGTGAGTAGAATGCGGCCGTTTTCGCCGGCGGGTACTTTCAAAGTCACCTCTTCGCCGACGTTGTATTTTTCTTTTTCAGCGGAAAACGGCAACATAGCGGCTGCATTCCGGCTGGAAATGTCGTTGAGATCATCGGGGTAGCCCGACCAGAAAAAGTCGCCCGAAGCATGACCGCCTTCCGAATCCACGGCGCGGATCAGGAAACGACCCCAGTCGTCGGGTTTTACTTTCCAGGTAGCCTGGCCGCGGCTGTCGGTGGTGAGGGTAGTCTGGTCGAGGGCGTTGTTTACCTCGCTGCTGTTGAACTGAGCCACGCCCGATTCGGCATCTTCATCCCACCACCAGCGCCAGTCGGTGCGGAAGAGCGCGACGTTAATTTTCTGATTGGCCAGCGGTTTACCGGTTTTATCGACCATCACGAACGTGACGGTGCCGCCACGCTGGTCGATGGTTTTATCGCCCCAGCGGCCTTTCGGCATAAAAATGCCGATGTAGCGGTCGAATGGGAAAAAGTCGAGCGAGAAGTTATCGGTACTGAAATCGCCGCCCGCTTCGAAAGCGCGCACCTTGAAATTGGCGATCAGTTTGCCCGGCGCATTTTCCACATCCACCACTTTCAGCGGCACACTGGCCACGCCGTTCTGGTCAAGGTTGGCGTCGAACAGCACTTCCGGTTCGGAGGAAAAATTCCGGCTCGGGTCGTCGAACACGTAGGTTTTATAACTGGGGAATTCCGTTTTTACCGAGCGCACCTGCATTTCCACTTTGGCTTTCAGGTTTTGCGCCGTGGCGCCGTGCAGCCAGTTGACTTTCAGCGTGCCTTTCAGGTTTTCGTCGGCAGGACTCAGGGTTTTTTTGCCGAAATTCAGGTCCATTTTCAAGCGGTTCGGCTTGACGGTCTCGATTTTCAATTGTTTGGTAAACGTCGCGCCGCCCACGGTCACTTTCGCGGTCCAGTTACCGGTGGGTGCATCGGCTCGGGTAGCGCAGTGGAACGGGAATACGCCGTTCACACCGCTGGTCTGCACCGTGCGGTATTGCAGGGCGCCGCGCGGGTCGTTGAGTTCCATCGTGACCGGGTGGCCTGCGGGCAGTTTACCCGTTTTATCTTCCAGAACGAAATCCAGGAACAGCGAATCACCCGGGCGCCAAACGCCGCGTTCGCCGTAGATATAACCTTTCAGGCCTTTTTGCGCTTCCACGCCGACTACGTCGAAACGGCTGAGCGACAAGGCGTTACCATCGGCCATACGCAGGTATCCGCGGCGGTTCTGGCCGGTGGCTACGAGCAGGAACGGCGTTTCACGCAGTCCTTCGATCATGACGGTGCCGTCGCTGTTAGTCTTGGATTTGGTGATCGACTGCAACTGGTAAGTAAACAGTTCGAGGTCGACGCCGCCCACCGGTTGTGCAGTGTGCAGGTCGGTGAGCGCTACGAACAAAGAGCCGTCGCGGCCGCGTTTGGCGGTCAGGCCCAGGTCGCTGACGAATACGTTGCGTTGTGAGAAGCGCTGGTTGTTGTAAAATTCGCGGGAGCAGGCATTTTCCTGGTTATCCCAGTTGTATTCGCCATCCCAGTAATCGTCGGAAAAATAACGGCCGCGCCAGCCGCCCATAATGGAAATCAGGTTGTTGTCGTCGTCGCGCTGGTTGAGTTCGATGGTCTGCGTGGCTTCGGAAGACACCATGCCGTTCACATCGGCGGTGAGGCCGGCGCCGGTAGCGCAGTCCGTGTAGTTCAGTTGGAATGCGATGCGAACCTGGTAAATAGCGCCCGGATCCTGGCGGATCATGTCTTTCAGGTCGAAAGCGTAGCGCTGCCAGTTTTTGGAAGAAGCGTTCGGGTTGATGTCGGACAGTTTGATCTTTTTCTGCAAAACGATCTTGCCGACGCGTTCCAGTTCGTCCGAGCCTTCGATTTCGTTGACCTGCAGGAACTGTAAGATATTGGAATTGAATATTTTAAACACTTCCACGTCTACGGCATTCAGGCCGACGGCTTCAAACGGGAAAATGATGCCGCCATTTGCCTGTTGCGGAATGACCGCACCGCGACCCACGAGCCGAACACCCGGTTTCAGGTCTTCAAAAGTAAGCGGCCAGGTAGCCTTTTCTTTCAGGTTTTGTCCGGCAGCATTGCGAATGCCGGTCCCTACTTCCAGTTTGTATTCGCCGGAAAGGCGTTCACCGGGGTAAACGCGTACAAAATTGCCATCGGTCACATACCGCAATTTGCCGGAATAGTTTTCCAGTCGGATCAGTCCGCTCAGGTCCTGCGCGGCTGCGATGGGGTCGGAGAAATTGAGCAAAACGTATTGTTCTTCTACCTGCACCGCGCGGGCGGACAGCAGGGAAAAGTCGTCCCAGGCCGGCACCGGTTGTTCATTGTTCAAGGTTTTATCCACGCCGATGGCTTCGCCCGACCAGCGGAGATTCACCTTGGAGCGGGCGTTGGAGCGTTCCACACCGGCTACGGTCCAGCTGTGGCTGAGTCCGTCGGCGCTGTGTTGCCAGCTCACGAGCAGGGCTTTGTTGCCCTGTTTGGCTTCGAGCATTTTTTCAACCTGGGCGCCGGCGCAGGGTTCATTGATGCGCACGTGGCCTACGATTCGCTGCATTTTAGCATCGTTGGGGTCGGCGGAAATACCTTCCGTCACCACATCGTATGCCAGTTCCTTGACGCGGAAGTCGAATTCGAACACGCGCGCCGCCTTGGGTGCGTCGGCATATATTTTTTGCAAAGCCACCTGTGCGGTGTACAGTTTGCCGGGCTTCAGCGGGGCAGTGGGTTGCAGTTTGATGGTACGGTCGTCTTCCCAGACGGCCTGCCCTTCAATTTTAGGTTCAACGGAAAAAATATTGGACGGCACCGCCTGGCCCACTTGTTCAGGCGAAACGGCGGCATTGACAAAGCGTACGCGCACCGTTTCGTCGCGCCCGATAGCGCCGCCGCTGTGGGCATAGACATACTGCGAAACGGCCTCGTAATAGGCTTCGTTTTTGACAATTTTTTGAGCACGGACGAGGAAAAAAAGGCCGGCGATACCGGTAATCGCGAACAGTGCGTAGGTGATCTGCTTCCGCATGGGAAATTGGTTAAGTTTGAAAGGTTGAAAAACTTGGCGGGGAGCCATAGACGACTCAAATGTAATGGCTTTTCAGGCCTGTGCATGACGAAAAGAGCGGAAAATTATTTCGTTCTTGCGACGGAAAAATTGCGGCAGTCGGCAATTGCCATATAACCGATTTTAAAAACACTCACTTTACGTGCCATGACCATACAAACCGGTGTTTATCAGCATTTTAAAGGGAAATATTACCTGGTGATCGGAGAAGCCACACATTCTGAAACGAACGAAATAATGGTGGTTTACCAGCCGTTGTACGGCGAGCAGCGGTGGTTTGTGCGGCCGCTGAAGATGTTTGCGGAAACGGTGGAAAAAGATGGGGAGCCGGTAAGGCGTTTTCGCTGGGTGGGCGATACGGTATAAGTTTTTGAACAGGATTGGGAGGATTAAAAAGGATTTTCCAGGATTCCGGAGGTAACGCACAATCCTGGAAAATCCTTTTTAATCCTCCCAATCCTGTTCAAAACATAAAACTAATCCCCATTTTTGCGGTTTGAAATAAATTTACGTCCATCACAACATTCAGTTAACCATCATTATTCATGTCAGTAGCCGATAAACTCAAAGCCATGAGAGAAGAAAAAGCAGCAGCCAACCTCGAAGCCGGAATGGCTTTTTTAGCCGACAATGCACAACGCGAAGGCGTCGTGAGCCTCGAAAGCGGGCTGCAATACGAAATCCTGACGGAAGGCAACGGACCTAAACCCGGCCCTACCAGCAGTGTCACCTGTCATTACCATGGCACTTTGCCCAGCGGAACAGTGTTCGATAGTTCCGTTATGCGCGGCACGCCGGCCACTTTCCCGCTCAACCGCGTGATCAAAGGCTGGACCGAAGCGCTTCAACTCATGCCCCTGGGCAGCAAATGGCGTTTGTTCCTGCCGCCGCACCTGGCCTACGGCGAACAACAGGTGAGCGCCGAAATCGGCCCGAATTCCACGTTGGTGTTTGAGGTGGAGTTGCTGGGAATTAAGTGATTTTTTTATGTTGATAAAGGTTGATAAGGTTGATGAGGGTTGATATTCAGCCGCTCGAAAAAAGATAAATTTGTTTATTCCCCGAGCCGCTGAATATCAACCCTCATCAACCTTATCAACCCTTATCAACAAAAAAGCCTCCCCACCATGAAAACAATCTTCCACTACCTCTCCACCCTGATCATCTACATCGGCCTCGACCTGCTTTTTCTGGGCGTACTGGCCAAGGATTTTACCCGCAGGCAGGTCGGTTTTCTGATGGCCGACAAACCCGACTGGATTGCGGCAGGCGTGTTTTACCTGATTTATGCTGCCGGACTGTTGTATTTTTGCGTGTATCCGGCCGCTTCCGGTGCGCGGGCGGCGTTCAACGGCGCCTTTTTCGGACTGGTGGCCTACGCTACCTACGAACTCGTCAACAAGGCTTTGCTGGCCCGCTGGCCGGTAGCCCTGGTGGTGGTCGATATGGCCTGGGGGGTATTTGCCAGTGCGCTGGTTTGCTGGGCGTCTTTTCATATCGAAAAACTGCTCAAAATAAACCCATAACCCATAAACCCATAAACAATAAACCCATAAACCCATAAACCTCCAAACACACATCACCTTGCTCACCGATTTTTTCGAAAACCGCCTCCAGGAGGCACTGGAACTATTGTTCGGCCCGCTGGATGACAACACCTTCAGCGGCATACAGACCTTTTTTGAATGGGTCGACGTACATGGCGGCACCTGCCTGTTCCGGCAAGGCGACCCCGGAGACAGTATGTACGTACTGGCCAGCGGCCGGCTTCGCGTATTTCGCAAACACCTGAACGGTTATGGCGAATCCATTGCGGAAATTGCCGCCGGCGAAACAGTGGGCGAAATGGCCCTGATCACGGGAGAGCCGCGCAATGCCGACGTCATCGCCATGCGCGACAGTGTACTGGCGCGTATTTCCCTGAAAGATTTCGAGCGGCTGACGGCTATTTACCCGCAGGCATTGCTCCATATTTCCAAATTGATTATCGAACGCCTCAAAGAACAGGCGGGCATCAACCGGAACAAAAAACGTATTATTAATATAGGTGTACTCCAGGTTTCCGATCTGCCCGACGCCGGGAAATTTGTCGCACAATTAGAAGAAGCCTTGTCGGCGCATGGCCGGGTGATCCTGATCGACAGCGCGTATGTCGACCGGGAAATGGGTGTTCCCGGTATTTCCCAATGCTCCCGGGGCGATAGTGCGCAGTACCGTCAACTGGCATCGTGGCTGGAGCAACAGGAAAGTCTTTTCCGTTTCGTGCTCTACCTGCCGGATGCGGGTGATTCGGAATGGACGCACCGGTGTTTCCGCCAGGCCGACGAAGTGCTGCTGATCGGTGCTGCCGGGCAGCCGCCCGACCTGCATCCGCTGGAGGTACGGTACCTGTCTGCCCGCGAGCGTTTGTCGTCGGCGGGCCAGTCGCTGGTACTGCTCCATCCGCCGGGCACGACAGCGCCGACCGGTACGGCGGCCTGGATCGAACACCGCGCGTTGAATTTCCACCACCATATCCGGCTGGGGCATCCGGCCGATTTCGCCCGCCTGGCCCGTTTTATGAGCGGCAAGGCAGTCGGCCTGGTGCTTTCTGGCGGTGCTGCCAAGGGCTTCGCGCACATTGGTGTGTTTCGCGCCCTGGAAGAGGCCGGCATCCCCATCGACCTGGTGGGCGGCACCAGCATCGGCGGTATCATGGGCGCGCTGATCGCCCGCGGCTGGGACGGCGATGCCATCCGGGCTCGGTGCCGGGAGGTTTTTAAAAAAAATCCGACCGACTTCAACCTGGTGCCCCGGGTATCCATTTTTAAAGGCCGGAAACTCGACAGTATGTTGCAGGAGCATTTCGGCAAACTACAGATTGAGGATTGCCGGCTCAACTTTTTTTGTGTTTCCTGTAACCTGACCCGCAATATGCCGCACGTGCACCGCAGCGGCTCGATGCAGGCGGCCCTGCGTGCCAGTATCAGTATTCCGGGTGTTTTTCCGCCCGCAGAGTTCAACAACGAACTCTACGTCGACGGGGGCGTGTTCGACAATATGCCGGTCGAGGAAATGAGCCGCCTGGGTGCGGGCGTTATTATTGCCGTCGATTTGCAGACGCACCGCGCGGAAGATCCGGCGGATACGGACATTTACCGGAAAAGAAAACTGCCCAACCTGCTTTTCGTAGTCATGGAGTCGTCGATGCTCAGCGGGCGCTACCATGCGCAGGCGCACAAAAAAGCGGTGGACTACTATTTCAATCCGCCCCTGCAATCGGTCAGCCTGATCGACTGGAACAAGTTCGACGTGATCGAACAGATCGGGTACCGGCACGCCAAAGAAGTATTGGCGGGTATGAAAATCACAGCGCTGGAAAAAGACGCATCGAAGCCATCTTTTTAACAAGTTTTTCCGCACATAATTTTTTGTTTTTCGTTCGCCCCTGCCGTATTGGTATAATAATTGCAGCACTACTGATTGAACGTAGAGGCAGTTGAAGCGCTGCCAGAAAGAGGTGTTTGACCGGTTTTTATTCAAATGCCGCCGCATTAAAAAAGTTTGTCTAAAAAGTGCGATAATATTCGTACAATAGATTTAATGCTCTACTTTTGCCATGTCGAATGTTATTTTAATCCGCGTACCCTAATCTCATGAGTGAAAGTTTTTCGGGTCCGGCTATTTCCTCAGCCATCGCCCTCGATTTGCTCTCCTCATAATTTTCCTACTCCGATCTTTTGCGCATAAGCCATTATGCGTAATCCGTGCATTTCTGTGTCCTGCTATATCGAGTGTTTGGGAAGATTTACCAGTAATTACCGATCTTTTGAATTGACGTATCCAGTTGTTGTGACGAATAATCTTTTCTAAAACCTCCTTTCCGTTCTTATGGTTCTTCGGGACACATTTAGTGCAATATTGAGCAGCATTGCTCTGTCAGCCCTCCTTTTTATTGGCGCCTGTCAATCTTCATCTGATAATTCTGTAAAATCAACTTCCGGCACAGCACCAGTGCAGGAGCGTACTATATTTTCCGATCAGATACAAATTCTCAACAACGACTTACAGCAGACCATGCACGACATGAATGCGCTGTATCTGAGTGCTGAAGCCTTCCATCTTGGAACCAGTAGCGCCAAATCTACCCCTCCACAAGGAAATATCGATGCTGTTTACGAAAAATCTGCAATGAGCATGGGATCTATGTTTGTTTTGCAAGGCTCTCTTAAGGCAGTCGAGGAACGCTTCCAACAAGGTATTCTCGATCAGGAGCACGCCCAGGAGATGCTGAATAAACTGAAGGTAGACCTCCAGTCCATAAAAGGAGATGTAGTTGCCTATCAGCAACTCATGAGCGAGACCGGGCCTGCCCCTACCGAAAAAAAATAAGCCCTGTAACGGGCGTTTTCAATTGTCAATTATTTTTTCACTTTTAAAACTTTTCATTTTATGAATCAAAAGTTTTTTGCAAGCCTGACAGTTAAATATCTGCGCGTTGTGGCGCTTTTATTCGTACTGTTCGGTGCTGCGCAACAACTGAGCGCACAAAGTCTGGTGACGCCGACGGTTGCTTATACCAGACTTAAAGGTCAAACGGAACTTGTCAAAACTCAGGTTTATGACTTTAGCGGAACCGAGACACAAAGAGGACTGATGAACCTTCGTCTGGAGTACTACAATTATGCGAAAAGCCTTTTGTTGGGAAATAATATTTCCACACAGGATGCTTTGAACAAAAGCGCTGTGTTGCTGGCTGAAAATTTCAGTAAATTGCCAGACACCAATATCACGCTTACTGCTGCCCATGTGGAGACTATTCAGTCTGAAACCACAACCCTTCTTTCTAACTAATATTTTTTCACTTTTCTAAAATCATCATAATCTCATGATTAAAGAAAATACTTCCTTGTTGATGCGGGGACTCCTTATTGTCCTGATGGACTGAGTTTGTCCGTTCAGCACTTGAGCGCCCAGTGCGCCATCGCAAGTACAACGCAAGCGCCCGTATCCAACACGACTCCGGTAGCGATTGGACCTGGCGTAGGTGTTGTTACTTCCGTTATTAATGTTCCTTACGGCGGTGTCGTTGTGGATGTTAATGTAGTGACTAACATCCAGCACGCCAATAATGCCGACCTGGATATCACGCTCACTTCTCCTACCGGTGAAATCGTTACGCTGACGTCGGACAACGGCGGTACGAACGACGACGTATTCAACGGTACCACCTGGAATGACGCCGCTGCGGAACGCGTAGTAGGCGCTACTTACACCAACTTGGTGGTAAAATCCAGCATTGTTCCTGAAGAGCCACTCGCTGCTTTCTTCGGTAAAGCAGTGAACGGTAACTGGACACTGAGCATTTCAGATGACCTGGCTGCCAACGGCGGTACGCTGAACTCCTGGTCGCTTGTATTTGTAACAGCGGCTGCTCTTCCGGCAGCTATTGCTACTTCGGCTTCGAACAACACACCGGTCACGATCAGTGACCAAGCCGGCAGCACGATTACTTCCGACATCACGATTGCCGGTGCGGAAGAATTTCTGACAGGCCTGACGTTGACGACCAATATTACACATACCTGGACAGGTGACCTGACGCTGACCCTGTCGGGCCCCGGCCTAAGTGGTTCCGTTGTATTGGCTGCTGCTGAAACTTCTGGAGGCAGCGGTAACTTCGACAATACTTTTGCAGGCACCGTTTGGAGTGTATCTGCGGACGCATCCACGGGTAACCAAGTGCCTTTTGCTACAGCTCAGGTTGCTATAAGTAATGTTGTAACAGACGGTACATTCACGAATCTTGTAGCAGAAGTCACACTTACGCCAAGACAGGGTTTTGAAAAGTTCTTCGGTATCAATCCGAACGGCCTTTGGAGACTGACTGTTACGGACGGTGCATTTGGCGACGGCGGTGCTTTGAATAGCTGGTCGTTGAATGTAAACGCGCTCAATAACCTTGTATGCGAACTGGCTGCGACTGCTAATACCCAGATCGGTACGGACGCAGGCCTGGCAACAGGTTCGTACACAGCAACCGCTCCGGCACTCGTTGAAACGCTCGCAGGCAACTGCACAGGCGCTGTAGTGACTGTTTCTGTTGATGGTGGTGCCAGCCAGCCGGCAGGTACCGTTTTCCACCTTCCTGTAGGTGTGCACAATGTAATCTTTACGGTTACTTCCCAGTGCGGTACCGATACTGAAGACCTGACTGTTACTGTTGCAGACGATGACGCTCCTGTTATTACCAACTGCCCTGTTGCTCCTTTCGTGTTCACACTTGGAGCCGGCGAATGCGATTACCTGTTTAACCTCACCCTGAATGCTACGGATAACGTAGGTTTCCCAGGTGGCGGAACAACAACAAGTGTTGTAGTAAGCCAAACACTGGCTCCCGGTGTCTACACGATCCCGGTAGCTATTTCTGATGCTGCAACTCCTGCCAACACGGCTAACTGCACGATCAATGTTACGGTGAATGCGTTCCCGAACCCAATCACTTCCCTGATCTGCAATGACCTGGTAACAGTATCGCTGGATCAATCCTGCACACTGGTTCTGAACGCTGACCAAATTCTGGAAGGCGGTCCATACCACTGCTATGACGACTACATCGTACAACTCGACCGCAGCCTTCCTTTGGGTAACGGCCCATGGGTACCTGGTATCCTGGGTCCTGGCGACGTTCACCACACCTACGCAGTACGCGTAGTTGACGACGTAAACGGTAACGGTGTTGCTGACCAGGGTGAAAACACCTGCTGGGGTAATATCGCTGTTGAAGACAAACTCGCTCCGGTATTCGTAGATTGCGGTTGCATTATTACCGAAAACTCGAACGCCTTTGTAGGTGCTCTTGCTGCAACGGACCCTTCGTTCGTTCGCCCAAACAATGGTGTAACTTGCACTTCTTCCGGTGTTTCGCGTTTTTATGATGCCTACACGTTTGAAGTAACCACTGCAGGTGCATACACTTTTTTACAAAACCCGGGTGTATTTGACGGTTTCGGTGTTCTGTACTCCGGCAGCTTCGACCCTGCTAACCCTTGCACAAACTTCCTGGAAGCGGACGACGATGACGGACCAGTAGGTCTCGAATTCTCGATCACCCGCAACCTCACTCCCGGCACATACGTGCTCGTAGTGACGACCTTCGGCTCTGGCGTAACGGGTAACTACACCATCAGCGTTACAGGTCCTGCTCCTGTTCAAGTTGATACCAACGTATGTGAAAACTTCACTTGTGCTGACAAAGACGGCATCCTGAACGGCAGTATCGTTGTTCCGGGCCCAACTGTAACGGACAACTGCAGCACACCTACACTGATCAAAAAAGACGTTTTCGTTGAAGGCGGTGCCTGCGAAAACGACCTGATCCTGCGTACCTGGACTGCAACTGACGCATGGGGCAACTCTGCACAGTGCACACAGGAAATCGTTCTGGCTCCTTACACGCTGGATGATGTTGACTTCCCTGCTGACATCACCATCGATTGCGCTGGTTGCGGCGTTACTGCTGCTACTTCTCCTTGCATCACGGGTGTTCCTACGGTTGACGGTTTCGACATCGACGGTGTCTACGAAATCATCACGTACAACGCTAACTGCCAGGTTGTTTCTGAAGGACTTTGCAACCTCGGCGCTCAATACGACGATACTCGTATCGTTGTTTGCCCAGGAACATTCAAAATCCTGCGTCACTGGACGGTACTTGACTGGTGCACAAACACCATCGTGGAATTCGACCAACTGATTAAAGTAGTTGACGACCAAGGTCCGGTCATTTCCGTACCTGCTGACATGACTGTTTCGACGAATCCTTCGCAGTGCTGCGCCAACGTAAACCTGCCGGACGTAATCGTTGAAGACGCTTGCTCCGCTACGGCGAACGTAAGTGCTATGGTTGTTGTATACGACCAGTACCTGACCGACCAGGTCATCGGAACATACACGATCAACGGCAACAGCCTGTCCACTTTCCCAGGCAACAACTTCTGGGATTGCGACACACTGGCACACTACGGTACTACACCTTGCCTGCCAATCGGCACGCACCAGGTAATGTACATGGCTGAAGACGTTTGCGGTAACACCACAGTTGAAACCTTCAACCTGACGGTTGTTGACGACATCGCACCGGTTGCTACCTGCACACAATTCACCACGGTTGCTATCGGCACGGACGATCCAACCGACTGCTACGAGCCAAATCCTGACTGCGAATTCGCAGGTGTAACCTGGGTTCCTGCTTCGGCATTCGACCAGGGTTCGCACGACAATTGCAGCGGTATCGCATTTACGATCCGCCGCATGCCTGAGTCCGACGGTACTTACAGCGATTGCATCGACAATCTGGCACCATTGTGCGACGGTTACGAATACAACGTTGCTACTACTGAAAATGACTCGATCAAATTCTACTGCTGCGAAGTTGGAACCACCCAAACGGTGATCCTGCGCGTATACCAACTGGATATCAACGGTAACTGGGAT
>JAKQJD010000428.1 GCA_029561355.1 Bacteroidota bacterium
CTGGAAAGCCGGCTGATCGGTATCATCGATCAACTGACACCGAAACACCTGGAAGCGAAATACAAACCGCCGAAGTCGAAAACACCGCCCAGCCTCGACAGCCTGCTGGCCGATAAAACTACCAAAGACGTTGTGGAACGGTTCGTTTTTACCCAACTCGACGTTTTTCTCGATGAAATTGCCCGAAACCGCCTGCCGCTTACCATCGATGCCGAACGCAAAACCCTGGCAAAGGACGTGCAGGTGGTATTCCCGCGCGAGGAACTGATTCCGCACCTGTTTTTCAAAAAAACGACCGAAGGCATCGAATACCGCCTCCAACTGGGCACGGAAACGCAGCGCTGGAACCTGCGCGAACACCATGTGGTGCCGTTGACCAACCTCGAACCTGCCTGGATTCTGGTCGATTACGCACTCTTCCGCGTGCCGGGCATCAACGGGAATATGGTGCGGCCGTTCCGCCAAAAAGATACTGTATTGGTGCCCACCCGCTCAGAGCGCGAATATTTCCGGAAAGTGATTGCCAAAAGTATCCGGCGCGGCCGTGTGGAAGCCGAAGGTTTCCGGGTGGAAAAAGCCGAAACCCTGCGTTTTACCCGCCTCGAAACCGTGGAAAATATCCTCGAAAACCGCTGGCTGCTCAAACCCGTTTTCGAATACGACGGCGCCGAATTTCAATGGGGCGAGCGCCGCGACCGCGTTACCTCACTCGATATCCCGGAACTCGACCAGGGCGAAATTGCCGTGCATCTCGTTTGCCGCGATGGCGAAAAAGAAACGCAACGCATTGACTTTCTGAAAGATAAGGGCTTGTCGGAAGAAGGCCGTGCCATGAGTATCGTCACGGACGGACTGGGTAAATACGCCGGTTTACAGGGATTGTTACAATGGCTGGGCAGTCACCGCAGCCTGCTGGAGGAAGAGGGTTTCCGCGTCCTTGCGCCACAGGCCGACGGGCGCACCCTTGCCCTGGGCGCCTGCGATATTGTGGTGAATTCGCAAGCCGCAGGCGACTGGTTCGACGTGCAGGGCCACGTGGTGGTAGGCGAATTCCGTTTCCCTTTCCAGAAATTGCTGCCCTGCCTGCGCCGCGCTGATCCGTTTTTTGAACTGCCCGACGGTACGTTTTTTCTGATTCCGGAAGAGTGGTTTGCCCGCTTTGCCGACCTGGCCGGAGTGCTACAGGAACAGGGCGATATTTTGCGCCTGCCCAAATCACTGTACACCGTGCTGCAAGGCTCCGACTCCGAAGCGGAACCGGAAAAATTTCCCGTTATTCATCCGGAATCGGTTGATTATCAACCATCCGACGACCTGAAAGCCACCTTGCGTCCGTACCAGTTGCTGGGTGTAAAATGGCTGGTCGGGCATTACCGGCACGGCTTCGGCGCCTGCCTGGCCGACGATATGGGCCTCGGTAAAACCCTTCAAACCATCGCCTTGCTGCTGCATGCCAAGGAAAATAAAGGTGTTGCTGCAAATGCCGCGCCGGCGCCCGGAGCCGCCCAACTCGACCTGTTCGCCACCTACCGCGCCGAACTGCGCCCGCTCAACGCCCTGCTGCTCCTGCCTGCCTCGCTGGTGTTCAACTGGCAGAAAGAACTCGCACGTTTCGCGCCGTCGCTGTTTACCTATGCGCACATGGGCCCGAAACGCCTGCGCGACGCCCGCGCACTGGGTGGACACGACGTGGTGCTGACCACTTACCACACGGCCCGGCAGGATCTGGATTTACTGGAAAAGGTCAACTGGCATTTTATCGTGCTCGACGAAAGCCAGCAGATCAAAAATCGCGATTCCGAAATTTCCAAAATGGCGCGCAGTCTGCATGCCGACTGCCGGATTTCGCTTTCGGGAACACCTATAGAAAACTCGCTGGCCGATTTGTGGACACAAATGGAGTTTATCAACCCCGCCACGCTGGGCAGTTACCGGCAATTCCGCGAGCAGTTTCAGACGCCGATTGAAAAACAGGGCGATGAAAAAGCCAAATCGCGCCTGTTCAGCCGGGTGCAGCCGTTTTTCCTGCGCAGAACGAAGGAAGAAGTGGCGCCCGACCTGCCCGAACTGACTACGCAGATTTTCTACTCCGAAATGTCGGCCGATCAGAAGAAGTACTACGAGCAGGTGAAATCGGCCATGCGCAACCAGATTTTATCCCTGTTCGACGACCCGAAAACACGTTTGCAGGCCTTGCAGGCGCTTACCCGTCTGCGCCAGATCGCCAATCATCCCCGATTGGCCGACCCGGAATACGCCGGCTCCAGCGCCAAAATGGACGACGTGCTGGCGCAGTGGGATGTCGTGCGCCGCGCGGGACATAAAGTGTTGTTTTTCAGTTCCTACGTGCAACATTTACAACTCTACCGCTCCGTTTGGGAAAAAGAAAAGTACCCGTACGCCTGGCTCACCGGCGAAGTCGCCCAGGCAGACCGCGGTGCGGCCGTGCAGCGTTTTCAGTCGGACCCCGACGTGCAGGCGTTTTTTATGACCCTCGGCGCCGGCGGCGTGGGTTTAAACCTTACGGCAGCGGATTACGTTTTCCTGCTCGACCCCTGGTGGAATCCGGCAAAGGAAGACCAGGCCATCGCCCGCGCACATCGCATTGGTCGACTGCACCCGGTGACCGCACTTCGATTTATCAGCCGCGGTACGATCGAAGAAAAAATCATACAATTGCAGGAGCGAAAACGGGCGCTGGGCAAGGATTTGTTTGGCGGCGCCGACGCGGAGTTTCCGCATTTGGACCGGGAGGATCTGGAAATGCTGTTGCAGGATTAACACGTACCACCGAACCCCCGTTCGGTGCAATAACGGGCGTACCACCGAACCCCCGTTCGGTGAAATTGCGGGCAGATTTTCACCCGGCCGGTCACATTCCACCCCGGCCGGTGGCCGGGGCTGATGCTTGCGCCCTTTCAGGGCTGTGTAGTGCGATTTATTTAAACCATGACATATGTATTTGAAAGTCAGTCTTTTATCGTTTTTGTTTGCAGGGCTTTTGGCGTTTGCATCCTGCGGCCCTGATCCCTCACCCAATAATGGGAAACCATCCGCCACCACCGCTCCGAATGCTGCGAGAGACAATACCGCCGCTCCCGGTTCGTCTGCGGTGCCCGAGCCGCCATTCGTCAAGGAAGGCGAACTGGCCTTACTCGATCCTTCGGGTAAAAAAGTGGTGTTGAAACTCGACATCGAAATAGCGGAGGTGCCGGAAGAGCGCCAGCAAGGGCTCATGTACCGTAAAAGTATGTCTGACAAACAGGGCATGCTCTTCCTGTTCGAATACCCCGAAGAGCAAAGTTTCTGGATGCGCAACACGTATATCCCGCTGGATATCATTTATATCAGCGACAAAATGGAAATCGTTTCCATTCAGAAAAATGCCGCGCCGCAGAATGATAACCCCCTGCCTTCCGGCAAGCCTGCGCAGTACGTTCTGGAGATAAATGGCGGACTGAGCGATAAACTGGGCCTGAAACCGGGTTATAAAGCGGCCTGGCAGGACTATGTGAACAGCCGGGAAGTAGGAGGATATAACAGTTTGTGACCGGGATGACCACGGTCATTTTCCCGCATTACAGGTAATCATCGTTCATCACGGCGCCGGAGTTGATTTTTGCAGGCAAAAGCCGTTCACATGAAATCGCTCCGAATTTTACTGGCCGTTTTTCTGCTTGTTACAGCAAGTGGGCTCTACGCGCAACAACGGAACCGGGAATTTCTGCTCTCTAAAGAATACGCCGCCGGAAACAAACCCCGACCGTATGCTGCTTTCGTGCACCAGCACCAGAATTTTTTTGGTGAGGCATTCTCTTTTCAGGCAATCGAGGCAGGTGTCCTGTTTCCGCGCGGAATGTTTTTGAATGCTTCGGGTGCGTTTTTCGCCTCCAATTTACACATCGATTTGCAAGGGGAGCCGATGTATGTGAGTATAAAACAAGTCACTGCCGGTGCAGGCCGGGTGTTTTGGGAAAACAAAAAAGTACACCCGGGCGCATTGTTGAACGCGGGTTGTTTTTCCCTCCACGCCGACAAAACCGATGTGTCCGTCTTTAAAAAAACGGATGCTTCCCTGCTGGTGCACGGCTGGACCTGCGCGCCACAAATTTTTGCCGAATTCAATGTCGTGAAATGGATGAAGTTCCGGCCGGGTATCGCCTGGAATTTCTATGGTTTTGAAAATACATCCCGTATCCGGAAAAGCGACTTGCAGAACGGCTCTGTCAATTTTGCCTTTATATTTGGTAAATTCAATTGACGTTACCTGCTTTTCTGCACACAGGTGTGCTTTCAATGGCACTTGAAATAATCGAACGGCTCCAGGCAATCCAGGCATCTGAACAAGGATTTGCAGGCCGTAGAGCCGAACTGCGAGAGCATTTCCGTGCGGGTGGAATGACAGAACGGACATTCCAGTGCCCGTTGTTCTCCTGTAAGGGCTTTTTTGTCCATGCTTGCTTCGGCGGGTGGCGCGATACCGAATTCGGTAAGTTTGCGGCGACCTTCGGCGCTGAGCCAGTCGGTGGTCCAGGCCGGACTGAGCACCGTAGTGATTTTTACTTTGTCGAACCCCGCTTCCTGCAAAGCAGCGCGCAGATTGATCTCGATGGTGTGCATGGCCGGACAACCGCTGTAGGTGGGCGTAATGACCACTTCCACAGTGCCGTCGTCGTGGCGAAGGACGTTTCGGATAATGCCCAGGTCGCGTACGGTGAGCACCGGAATTTCCGGGTCGCAGACGGTGTCGAGCGAGCGGTTTATTTTATCAATATCCTGAATTTCAGGCATTTGGGTGTGGATTTGAACATAAAATTAAGCGATTTTCAGGAGTTAGAAATGTTTATTTAACCACAAGGGGCACGAAGGGTTTGCACAAGGTTCACAAAGAAATGGTAACATCCTATTGTGAACCTTGTGCAAACCCTTCGTGCCCCTTGTGGTTAAATTTTACCCAATAAAAAAAATAGCCAAAGGGTTTTACACCCTCTGGCTCTGACATTTCACAAGATTATTACGAAGATTGAAACGATGCGGCAGGAAAGTGGATTCGCCGGCTGCTGATAGCCAAAAAGCAGGAAGCAATTCCACGGCGCCGCACGTAATATTTTTTATCCTTTTATGAAGCGGGGTGGTTGCAGGCGCCCGACTTTTCGAAGCGCCTGCTACCCGCTGTTTCGCACCCCAGTGTCCCTTCAACAGTTTGAAAGAAGCACATCGGCGGAGGGCGAAGACTTATAAAGGAGCAACTATTTAATTTGAATCATTTTGCGTGTCGCACTGTCCTTATCCGTTTTCAGGGTGTAGTACAGTACTCCGTTGACATTTACCATGGAGCGTTCGACCGGGAACGTATTGTATCCTTTCGGGAAATTGCCGCGTTGTATGTAAATCAGGTGGCCCGCTTCGTCGTAAACACTCAGGGTAGCCTGCGTTTCTTCCGGCAGGTGGAACCCGATGAACGTGCTGTTGATGAACGGATTCGGTATGTTCTGGTACAGTTCGAAACCTACGCCGGTGACGGTAGCGCCGTCTTTGCCCTGGAATCGGAATGCGATGTCCAGTTTTTCACCCTCGGCGTTATATGCTTCCGCTTTGGTGATGCGGCTGGAAACGCCCAGCATTTTGCTGATCTCGCCCGATTTTTTCGCTCTGAAACGCAGCGAGAAGCGTCCTTCTTCCTTGCCGTCCCAACTGGTCGTCAGGGCATTGTTTTCGGCAAATACGGCGAAGTTGTCGCTTTTCATGCCTTCACCCGGTTTCAGGTCGACCAGTTCCAGGTCGTTGAAATTCATGGTGAACTGGTATCCCTGTACAGTCTGGTCGGCGGTGAATGTAACTTCGAACGTTTCGCCCGCTTTCACGGTGCCGTCATTGTGCTGGGTTGCCGGCGCATCCACGTCGAAGATCAGGGTGTTCACACTGCGTTCGTCCGAACTCATCAGCGAGTTGGCGATGACAGAGTTGTTCACGTCGCCGATTTTGATGGCCACCATGCTGTTGTTCTGAAGACCTTGCACATCCGATACCGTTTTGTTTTCCGGGAAAACAGACTGGAACGGATTGGCCGGATTGTCGAACTGGTAATCGCGGTCGACAAAGCGCCAGGAGGTGTTGTTCGGCAAATCTTCGTAAATACCCAGGATCAGTTTGCGCAGTTCCACGATATCGTATGTCGTGATGCTGCCGGAGCGGTTGGCGTCGGCGGCAATCATCCGGTACGGTGTGTTCAGCGGTTCGAGGCCCAGGATATGCTTGTTAATCAGCACGAGGTCGTACGTGGTCACACCGTTCAGCGGGTTGTTGTCCTTGGTCGGCGTCAGGGTGTAGTCCGACAGGGCCGGGATGGCTTCCGGGAACTGGAAGTGCCCCTGCTGGTCGGTCATCACGAACTGGTTGAAGGCGGTACCGTTGGGCGATTGTCCGGCCAGTTCCACGTCGCACTCTTCCAGCCCGTAGTCCATTTCCGTTTGCATGACGCCCGCTACGGTTGCCTGTGTCTGGGCGCCGCCGCAGTTGTTCAGCGGGTCCTGGATGGTAATGGTAGCGCTGCAATAGTCGGCATTGCCGGCCTGGTCCATAGCCCATAATTGTATGACCTGCGGACCTACGTCATTGCAATCGAACACCAGACTGATGACCGGCTGACCATTGTTGTCGAGCGGGAATTGTGCCGGACCGCCGTTGACCTGGATTCCGAACGAAAGGTAGTCTTCCGGTGTGCAGTTGTCTTCGGATTGCAACAGGAAGTCGCTCGCAAACAATGTTACCATGCCCGTGGGCATCAGCGTTACGCCCCAGCCGCCCTGGCAGAAGATGGTCGGCGGTTTGCAGTCGCGCACTACGAAGGTGTATTCGCACACACTTTCATTTCCGCAGCCGTCTTCCACGATCCACTTGATTTTGTGGGTGCCGTGCGGCAGTTCCGGCAGCACGAAGTTGCCGGGCGATGCGATGGTGTTCCAGCGGACGGCTGCCGTGACGCTGCCGTTCACGACCGAGGTCTGGAGCGCGAAGCGGTATTTCTGGTTAACGCCTACTGCACGTTCGTCGAAGGTACGCACCGTGCCGCCGGTAAAGTTCTGAGTATTGGCGTTGTTGTATCTGATCGTGCCTTCCTGCGGAACGTTGGTGCTGCTGACGACGGATTCCATGGTGCCGTCGCCGTCGAGGTCGAGGAACAGCAGGTATCGAACGTTCAGGTTCGTGCCGGAGCACAGGTCGGCTGCACTGATGTTCAGGTCGGCTGGAGCCTCGCAGAGGTCGTGCGTTTCATTGTGCGTATCGAACCAGTAGGGCTCGTTCCATAATTGCACATTGTTGGTCGTGTTATCGCAAACGGTATCCGGAGACACAGGGCAAATCATCACAGGCGGTTGATTATCAATGATTTTGATAATCTGTTTGTACTTGTAGCATGCCGTGGCGGAATTCCAGAAAGTGCTGTAATCGGTAGGCAACTGGTCCGTGGAATTGATCTTCACGTTCGAAGATGTCCATGGAGCCGGTGTGCCGGGAGCCGATACGGTTGGTCCGACCAGGTTCTGTGCCGCATCCGGTGTGGCGCTGGGCGTCGGGTTAGGCACCAGCGTACAAAGGCTTTGCGGCGTATAACTACACCAGTTGATGACCGTCCAGGTGCGCTCGATTTTGTAACATGCATCGGGCACTACGGTAAATATCTGGTCCTGGTATGCTACGCCGAGCAGTTCGCAGTCTTCACCGCAGAACGTCGGTTCGCCGTAAATACCGTTGCCGTTGCAACTGTTGATGACGACGTCGTTCGGGAATTTTACCCCGAATTTCTGGTCGTACGTCACCGTTACCTTTTGTGTGCAACTGCTGCTGAAGCCGTGGCAGTCGTAACTGCGGAACGTGCGGGTAATGATGCCGCGGTTGCAGGTCGTGTCGAACTGGCTGTAATTCGCCGAGTGCGTGAGGCCTTTCTGGCCCTGGTAGACTCTTGTCGAATCGAGGCAGCAGTTGTCGTATACCGTTGCATGGCCATAAGCCCACAGCGACGGATCGAAGTTTTCACAACTGACCGTTACGTTCAGCGGTGGTTCGCAAATCGGTTTTATTTTATCTTGTACCTCTACCTGTACCGTACACTCGTTGAAAATAGGTGTGCCATCGGGGTAGTGGCTTATGTTGCCCTGTGCATCGAGTTGGTATACGCGCAGGATAATGTCCTGAACGGTTCCGACTTCGCAGCAGTAGAACTTGATCGAATCGTTTTCGGCCGTGGCAATGTCGTATTCACATTCGTTCAGGCCGGTTATGCAACTGCTGTATGGCGCTACACGGCGTGCCGTGAAACTGATTCCTGCGCAGTTGTCGTAAGACCCCTGGTTGAAATTAGCGGCAGGAATAACCGCTACGCCGGCAAATTCGCACCCGTTCGTGAGCGTATAGCAGTCAGACGGATCGTCGATACCCACCGCTACTATTGTAAATTGTGTGCACGAAGCGATCGGCGGCGAATAGTCGTTTACCGTAAGTTCGAAAGAGCAGGTGCTTTGATTTCCACAATTGTCTATGGCCGTATAGGTAATATAGTGTGTGCCAACAGGCAGGCAGGGGGTATTGCCCAGTACAGCAAGCGTATCGCGGTCGCCGGTGTTGTTGCCGGGGAAACTTGTTAGCGTACCGCTCAACACAACGGTGTTTACAATATTTAGTGTGGCAGGATCCACAATCTCTATTTCCGCTTTGATACTGGAAATGCTGGAGCATCCGTCGTCCACGATCACGTCGGGCAGGTTGATGGTAGCACAGCAGGAGAACGGGTCGGTCGTGACCGATATATCTGCCGGACAATCGATGGTCGGTCCGGTGACGTCACGTACCCGGATGTATTGCTGGTGTGTAATGATGTTGTTGGAGCAAACGTCCGTCGCCGTCCAGGTACGGGTAATATTGTACGATCCGTCGCACAGTTTTACCACTACGTCTATGTGCTGGAAAGTTGCCAGATTGCCTGCGGGGAGGTTGAAAATGGTCGGGTTTCCCTGCAAACCCTGGCTTTCTATCCATTCCGGGGTGGGGTAGGCGCCTGTGGTGCAACTGAATGCGGGTTCGTCGAAATCGTCGTAGTTGGGCGGGAACATGTAGTCTTCCGAAGTAGGCCGCAGCAGGTTGATCGTTTGAATACACGTAGCCGAATTGCCGCTTTGGTCGACGGCCTGCCAGGTGCGCATTACGATGGCGGACAGGCCTGTTTCGCACAGTTGCGGGGTCGACCAGTCAGTGTAACTCAGTGTTACGTCGCTGCAATAGTCGATCAGGCCGGCCGGCGCCAGGTATTTGTTGTTGGGCAGAGCCACCAGCGGCGGCAACGACAGATCGTTGGGGAAGCCGACCGTGAAATTGCCGTTCATCCGTACAAACAGGTCTACTTTTTCAATTTTCGAAATATCGCTACCGGCATTGATGTCGGTTACACGAACGATCCAGGTGCCATTCACTGCCTGTCCGTCGAAACTGCCGAAAGAACCGACAGCATTCGGGATTCTGACTTTCTGGTTGGTTGTCAGCGCCGGGCAGGTCATGGTATTGGGGCCTTCGTCGTCGAAACGCGCCCAGATCGGGCTCGAACCGCATCCGCTCAGGTGATCCCATACTTTTACGATGGTGCCCGCCGGGCTTTGTACTTCGATGTCGAGGTTGCCGAAGAACGCGTCCTGAGAAATTTTCAGGCCCAGGTCCACGTCGGTTACGGTAGCGCCATTGGGTCCGGAAACCGGAATGTTAAACGTACGCGTCTGGAAATCCACCACGTTCACGGGCAGGCCCGGAGCGGGAAATTTGATGGTTGCTTCCGTTTCCTGCGCAAAGGTTGGCAGCAACGGATAGTTGGCGGGTACTGTCAGGGTGTTGCATTCCAGCACGGGCGGAATATTGTCCATGATTTTGACATCGCCATAGCATTTGTTCGTCGTAATGGGGTCGGTTACCCGTACCCGGTAGGTTTTGCCGATATCAGCGGCGCCTACGATGGCAGGCACCCAGGGGCCGTTGCCGAAAGGAGGTACTTTGTCCAGTTCTACAATATAATTATCATAGCAGCCATACGGGCCGCCTTCGAGTACCTGGTCGGCCAGTATTTCGTCCATACAACCTTCTCCCAGCGCCACGTGCACCAGGTCGTTGCAGATCAGTCCGCTGATCGGGGCGCCAAATGGCGCCACGGTAACTTTGAAAGAACAATCCGTCGGATTGTTATGTACGTCGACGCAGTGGAAACTATTGATCGTTTCACCGACATGATACGGCTCGTTCGACGCCAGGCCGGACATGAGCTGTGGTGCGCTGGTAACTTCCTTGAAATAACCGACAGAACCGTTGTAGGAGCGGTCGTTGAAGGTCGTGCCGAATGCATATTGTTTGGCTACACCCGGATTGGAGGAAACGCGCAGGGTACCGTCGTCGGTCTGGCGGTTACCTTCCGTATAGTTGACAGGTGCGCCGCTGGTGCTGGTGAGGTAAATACCTTTCGACTGACCGGGTGTCAGAACGATGCTGAATCCGTTGATCGGAGTTCCGACGCCGGGTGTGGAAGAACTTACCGTGTGGGTGCCTGCCAGGGTCCATGCGCCCGGGTTGGTGGCATTCCCCTGCCAGGAGGCAGCAGCGGTCGTGTAATACACTTCCATTTGCCAGGTACCTACATTCAACGATGGTGAAAAACTGGTAATTGTCAGCGGCGTGTTGCCGAGGTTTTTCACGTCGAACATCACACCTGCCTGCGAGTTGTTGAAATCGATCGGGTGCGATACGGTACCGCTGGCCGTGAACGGACAGTTGTCGGTGCACGTGATGGAGTAACTGTAGTTGATCGTGCATTCGCCGGGTTCGAGCGTGAGGGTCACGTCGCCGGGGCAGTTCATGGTAGGGCTGGTATTGTCCGTTACCGTAATGACTTGATTATCATAGGTAATTACGCCGCCGCCGCAAGGGTCGACGAGTTCCCAGGCAATAACGTTCGTACCGACAGGCGTCGGAATAGTCGTAAAGCCCGAGTTGGGTACGACGGTTGCAGCGCCGCCGTTGATGCGGTACTGTAGTTGATAACCGGTATTGCAGCCTCCCGGGGAGAACGTAGGCAATTCGGTGGTTACGTTGGCAAAACAACTGGTGTTGCCGGGTCCGGTGAAGGCGCTCAGGTTGCCGGGCGCATCCATGGTGCAGGCTATTTTAGGTACCTGACGCACGATAGCCGACCAGCCAGGAAACTGGGTGGAGGCATCGGAACGCAATTGAAAAGTGAGCGCTTCAGTGGCATTGGCGCCTACGGCTGCGGCACCCGTATTCGCCGTAATGGTGCCGGGTGTGGTGGGCCAGAACCCGTTCGGGTACAGGTTCAAATTGCCAGTGCCGGGTCCGTTCACCTGATTGGTGCCGGCCACGTCGCTGTTGAAAATATAAAAAGCGTCCCAACCCTCTACAGAAAAGGATGTGAACGACACCTGAATGCGGTGCGTTGCCGGGTTGGAAGGCAGAAATGTCACGTTTGCATTGGCGCTGCTGTTATAAGCGCCTGCCTGACCACCGCTGTCGTAGAAATTGAAATAACAGGTGGCAGGAGGATTCAGGGTGAACGGGCTGCCTGCGGTAGCGCCGTTAGTAGCCATAGTTACATTTGTCTGGGCGTGTATTTGAATTCCTACCCACACTGACGCAATGGCTAACATTAGATATTTCTTATAGAAGTTGCTCTTTTTCATAAGAGGATGATTGTTAAAAGTAAAAAAGTTGGGATTATCCAGGGAAAAGCAGCGCTTTCCGAGGGGAGTTGCCCGACCATAGCTTCTTCGGCATCTCCTTTAAAAGTGTATAAGTATCCTTGCTGGTAATGGATTAAAGATTAGTTCGTAAGGGTCACTCTGGCTTCTTCCTTCAGTGCGCGGAGTACGATTTTGGAAGTGTAGGTCGCTTCTTTGGAAAAACCCAGGGTGGCAGCGGCCGGGAGGCTGAGTTCGAGCGACTCGGCCACCGTGGCGCCACGGGCCAGTTCCTGAATAATAGCTTTGAAATAAGCCACCCTGCGGATCGTGTTGTCATACAAGGGAGTGCCTTCCGTTATACCCGGAATTTGCTGATTCAGCATTTCCACCTGGCTTTTCAGCAAGGCAATGGCTTCCGGTGCTGATTTCCAGGCATAGGACTGCGCCTGCGGCTCAGTGCCCGGCGCCTGTGCGTAGCTTCGGTTGGCTAATAGCAGCATGCCTGCCAAAAGGATGGCAAAGCGAAACGACAACAACCGATGACAGCCGTTTTGATACATTTTTTTCATGAGAAAAATGTGTTTAGTGAATGAAATCGTTACATTAGGACATCTTCGGTGATGGTATAACCGCAACCGAACAAGCCCTGTGAGGGGGATGATGATTTGGATTTTTCGAAGCGGGATAACCCCGTATTTTGATTGCCGTTACTGGTGGCAATGGAATTTTTCTTTGACTTTTTCATAAGATTATTGGTTGATTATCAATGAATTATAATTTTAGGTTTCCATGCCCTCTCCCTAACTTTCAGGGAGAGAGGCATGGTCCCTATATGCTTCATAGTGTGGCCTGTGGCCGTAGTGATGCGATTAAATGGATGATCTAGTTATGAGTTATGAGTTATGAGTTATGAGTTATGAGTTATTTTGGAATCCAAGTCCTGTTTGGAATCTGTTGTAAGCCAAGAGTTTACATCTTCATAACTCATAACTCATAACTCATAACTATTACCCTTGAAACCGAATCCTGTATCTCCCTTCCAGTTCTTCCACTTTGTACTGGCCGGGCTGGATCATGTGAAATTTCAGATTGATGGCCCTCGACACGTCGAGGGGAATTTTGCAGGGCTCGTTCAGCACGAGTACGCCGTGCCGCAGGTGGTTTTTCCAGATATGTACGCAGAGCAGTTCGCGGGCAAACACCATGGAGAGACTCCTTCCATTCTCTCCGCTGATGAGCAGCGCTTTGGCACTTTTGCAATCGCGGCGGCTACCTGAAACGGTACTGGTACGGCTTTTACGGGCGGTGATTTTGCAAATACCCGTTCCCCGGCAATCGTTGCTGGGCGAACCGAACACGACATCGCAACTCAACGATTTTTCAGTCAGGGTTTCCCGGACAGGCTGTAGCAGATTTCCGAACGGGTCGTAGAGCCGGCCTGTCCCTGGGACCGATTGATACGTAGAATAGTTTTTCATAATATTGTATGTTTGATGTTGATAGTGCGGAGCCTGGTAGTAGTGCGAAGTGCGAAGTCTTCAGTGCGAAGTCGTCACATGCATTCAACTAACTTATGCGCCGATCAGATCGAGGCCGGTGATGTTGGAAACGATGTTCTGAGAAGCGGATGCAAGGCGGAAGTTGAATTGGATGCTCATGACGTGGAAGTGTTTTTTCTTAATTTTTACACTTCAAAGGTCAGGCGGCCGGAGAGGCTGTCTAAGGACACGAAACAGGGGTCGGTATCCCGGCTATTTTGG
>JAKQJD010000430.1 GCA_029561355.1 Bacteroidota bacterium
TCGCCGAGTGGAAACGGATAATCGGTGCCCAGGCAAACCTTTTCGTCGCCGATCACTTCGAGAATATAGCGCAGCAACTGCGGGTCGTGGGTAGCCGAATCCACCCAGAACCGGCCCAGGTAATCGCGCGGCGGCACGGCATTGTCTACAGCCACCAGGTCGGGGCGGCAATTGAAACCGTGCTGAATGCGGCCGATTGTTGGAATGAACGATCCGCCGGCATGGGCGAAGCAAAAACGCAGGGCAGGCAGCCTTTCCATCACGCCGCCGAAAATAAGCGAACACACCGCCCGGCTCGTTTCGGCGGGCATACCCACCAGCCAGGGCAGCCAGTATTTTTTCATGTCGGCTTCGCCCATCATTTCCCAGGGATGTACCAGAACGGCCAGGTCGAGCCGTTCGCACGCCTCGAAAATGGGAAAGAACTGCGGTTCGCCGAGGTTCATCTGGTTCACATTCGAGCCGATCTGGATGCCGGGAAACCCGAGGCCTTTTATTCTTTCCAACTCTTTGATAGCCAGGTCGGTATCCTGCATGGGAATGGTGCCCAGGGCCATGTAATGTTCGGCAAAATCGTCGACCACGCCGGCCAGATGGTCGTTGAGGAACATGGAAAGTTCCAGGCAATCCGCCGGCTTGGCCCAGTAGGAAAACATAACCGGAATGGTGCATACCACCTGCACGGGCGTGTGATAGTGCATGTATTCGTCGATGCGAATGGCAGGGTCCCAGCAGTTGCGCGCAATTTCCCGGAAAAACACGCCGCCTTTCATCATGTTGGCAAATCCGGCGCGGTGGTGTTCCAGGTAAATAAAGTCGCCGTACCCGAATTTTTTGGCAAAATCCGGCAGTTTTTCGGGCAACAAATGGGTATGCATATCGATCTTATGCATCATACTTTCACTACTTTTTTCGATTTCGTTCCTTCCGGCGTTTGTACCTGAATCAGGTAAATTCCTGCGGGCAAACCGCTCAGATCCAGCGGCAGGCGGTACTGACCTGGCAACATCGTTGCGGGCGCCAGTGCCGTGCGCAGTGGGCGGCCAAGGTAGTCGAAAATCTGAATACCCACTTCCTGTGCCGTGGGGAGGTCGAGTGTGAGCCAGGAGCGGTCGGTTGCGGGATTGGGTGAAACGGCCACTTTGAAATCCGCCGGATCGGGCGTGCTCGTAGCCACCAGCGTTTCGTACGGAGGCAGGAAAATCTCGTCCACCCAGGCACGGTCGGAGCCCTGCGATCCTACTTCATCTTTCGAATAGATCCAGCTCAGTTCGTGCATGCCGGGGCTGACCGGAAAACTCACTTCTCCCCAGGGTACCTCTCCCGACCAGGCGCCAATTTCCACGTCGTCGATGTAAAAACGCAGGAAATCGTAGCCTTCTTCGGAACTCACCCGCCGCGCAAAAGACACGTTGCTTTCCGAAGTGACGTACAGGCTCATGTTCATTTCCGATGTCTGGCTGTGTGTAATGGTGCCCGAACGGGAGCAGTAAAATCCCGACCAGGTGTTGTTGGAAGCGATCACCCAGGGCTTGTTGCCGCCCATTTGCCAGGGAAACAGGGCGAAATTGTGCTGTTCGAAGGTTTCGATGATCGGATTGATCAGTTGCGCATCGGAAGAGAACGTAGCGCCATAGTAGCCGGCCGTCAGGGTGTAATTAAAATGCGCGGACACCACAGGCGGCGCATCGGCCGCAACGGTGACGGTAAAACTGGCAGTTGTATTGCCCGCAGCATTCAAGGCGCCGAGTTCCTGCGCCGGACTGATGTTGAGCCAGGGCGAGTCGGTCGTTAGTTGGCCGGTGGCCGGAGGGCTGGTGCTGTGGCCGGTGTTTCCGTTGGAAATGGTGATCGTGGCCGTTTCGCCGCTTTGCAGGTAGTGGTCGCCGTTGCCGGTTTCCGTGTCATCGATCTGGAAATTGGCGACGGCCAGTTTCGGCGCCTGGATCACAACGGGAAATTGCGCTGTAAAAGTCTGATTGTCATTGAATTGGATATCCAGAGAAAAAACGACCACATGACCGTCGGATACGTCGTCGTGCACACTGAATGCGAAGGCAGCGGGGTTCTCCACCGTTTCACCGGCAGCCACGTCGCCGAACACGTCGAATCCGTCGGTGATGAGCACATTGTCATCGGAAGTCGTCAGGCTTGCGCTGGTGACGTTTGCCATTTCGACCCCCACGTTGCTCAGGGCAACATTCAGCGTCACCGCCTCGCCGTAGTCGGCTTTCTGGTTGTTGTTGCCCGCGCTGTCGTCGAGCGTAACGGATTGATTGACAACGAATGCACCCGCAGAGGGTGTCACCTGTATATTGCCCTGGTACGGGATGTAGTTGAATTGGGTGCCCGTCACGGTCATATTGCCCACCGTATTCAGGGCCGGGAAAGTGAAAGTGGCAATGCCGCCGGTGACGGTTGCAATCGCCAGCGTTTGTCCCTGCCAGTACAGGCTGATGAGCGCGCCTTCTACCGGGCACTCGACGCTCAGGCTGTTGGCGCCAATGAACACGCCACCCGGATGCGAGGCCGTAAGTACCTGCGGCAGGCGGCTGCGCAGCACCGTGGACGGGTCGCCGAAGGTGTTCCAGAAACCGGCCATGAGTTCGCCGCCGCCGGCATAGGCTTCGATCATTTTTACATTACCGTAAGCGAGTGTGCTGCCTACGGAAGGCACGATTTCGATACCATCCGCATCGATGAGGTACTGGTTCATACCGTCCTGACCTTCCATCGGTGGCGCCCAGCTCTGAAAATCGCTGGAAAAATAACCCGCAATACCGCCCCAGGCTTCACCGGTTGCGGCATCGCCTGCCCGCTGGAACGCTTCGCCGAGACAGTCGCCGCCGTCGTTGTTGGTGAAATTACCGGCGCAGCATGCCACAGCGATGCAGAACGGGTAGCGGTGCACATTGCGCAGCATGGCTACCGCATCCACATTGAAATTGCCGCTCACAAGGCCCTGTTCCCAGCCGTGGCCGGTGTAATTGTACACACCCACGCCCTGGTTGTTCATCAGGTTAACCAGTTGGGTATTGATCGGGTTGCCGTTCTGGTCGGCCGTTTCATCGCCCGGCGTCGGGGAAATATTGCCGTGGCTGCCATCATAAAATTCCCAGTATTTTTCGTAGCCGTCTTCGAGTTGTGCAGCTTTCCAGGCATTGGCCTGCTGAAAATCCGCCTGGTCGTCGTCGCCGATGCCGGTGCCTTCGTTGGAGGCCGACCACATACCGGTGGCGCACCAGTTCTGTGCGGGATCGGCGAGGGGCGTTTTTTCGTAATCCAGGTTGCGTTGCACCATGATCTTCAACTGATCCACGTTGTCGGCATGGAAACGGCCAACAAACACCTCCGGCGCGTAATCGGAGCCGTCGAGGTATCCGAAACAATTGTCGCAGGAATAATCGCCGCCGTCCTGCCGCATTTCAGGTTCTATCACGTCGGCGCCACCCACGAGCAGCAGGTAAGTGATGGCGTGGGTTTCGTAGTAGTTTTTGACAAAATTGTACACTTCCGAAGCGTCGCTACCCACCTCCGAAACGGGCACGACGGTAGTGTGAATCCCCATTTGTCGTTTCCATTCCACCAGCGGCGCCAGGGTTTCCAGGTATTCGTCTTTGGCGATCACGAGCATTTTTTCCGGGTCATCCCCGTCGCGGTGGAAATCTGCTCCATCGTAATTGATAAACGTTTTTTGATATAACTGCCGGAAACTGCGGCTGCCGGAGCGTTTTGTTTCTTCTGAAATTTCGTTGGTCGCACTGCCTGAAGCACCGGTTGCCACCAAGGTTATGGAAGAATATACCCGCAAAACCCTGCTCACCGGGTTGTATTGCACCGGGTAAATCCACATGCCCTGGCCGCGCCGGTCGCGTAGTACGAAGGGTTGTTGAAGTTCGGCCAGTTGTCCGGGGAAAAACGCATCGTGCTCATATACAGCGCTATACGTATACGGCACAGTAGCCGGATCGATGGTTCGCTTCAAGTCACCTTTCGAAGGTGCGACGGTTACATCCGGAAAATCCTGGTACTCACTTTCCAGGACGCTGTAGGTCATGGCACCTTCATTGGGAATGAGCAGGTTGGTGGCAAATTTCGGCACATCGGGCATGCCGGCCTGCAACAGAGACGTTCCGTCGGGCATCGATACCACCACTGCTTCACCCTGCGGCGTGGCGACGGTACGCTGATCGACACCGGTCAGGTCGAGGCGGATGACGGTGTGTCCGGGTGTTTTGTCGAGCACGGAAACACGCGTTTTATTGACCGCCTGGCCAATGAGCACACTGACGGAAAGGCTGTAAAACAGGAGAGTGAATAAGTTTTTCATCGATGCGCAGGCAGATTTTTAAATAAATACGTGTTGGTATCGGGGCGGGTTTTTCGCGAAGCGGCTATTTTTGAATAAAGATTTTTTCCGTTTTTCCGGCTGATCTCAGGAAATAAAGCCCCGCAGAATAGGGCGTCAGGTCGATGGTTTGGGTTGCTTTGGAAGCGAGGGCGCCTTGCCAGATCGGTTTTCCGGACATGTCAGAAAGCATGCAGGGCAATTCCACGGTGGCGGTATTTTCCAGAAAGAGCGTGTTGGAGGCCGGATTTGGGAAAACGCGAACAATGCCTTTATCGGCATCCTTCACACCGACTGTTCCGGGTGTGTACAGGTTGAAATATACATCCAGAAAATTGGCGTCGTGGCCGATTTCAATCGCCCGGAACCACAGCCAGGCGCTGCCGGCGGTCGTGTTGGGTTGAACGATCAGTTTCAGGTAAGGGCGTATGGTATCGTAAGCGGGATTCATGACGCCGTTGACAGGAATGCCGGTGTAGCAGAGGCCGTAATCGCACAAATCAGCGGTCCAGCCTTCCGGCAACATCACTACCAGTTGCCTCCATTTCAGGTGCAGCGTGTCGACGGCAGGATGGTCGAAGTAGATATAACATTCATTGGCTTCGTTAAAAGCCAGTTCCTGATTGAGCACCGTGGAAGGCCAGGCGCTAAAAGTTTGGGCGAACAGCGCCTGCCCGGCCAGTAAAAATGCTATAAAAGCGGTGATTTTCATGAATTCAAGAGATCGGGAACGAAAATACGTAAGCCCTTCCAAATGCCCGGTAATGATTCCCCGTTTCGACAGCAAAGGACATTTTTGATATTTGATTTTTGGGTATTAACTCAAGTATTACCCAGGATTCGCATTAATTAACCCAAGTTGCGTATTGCCCGGAGGGCCAATTTCTTAGTAGAAAATCGAAAATGCGGAGGGTAAGCGGCCCAGCGGCCGCTATCTAATTTCCGACAAGATGCCGGCCCGCTGGGCCGGAACTATACGGTGGCACATCATTCTACAAAGATGTTGGCCCTCCGGGCCATAGGTCACAACTTATAATTGGAGCGAAGCGGCGTACTCTACGCCCTCTCACATCTCTCACCCTCTCACTTCTCTCATATCTCTCACATCTCTGGTTTTCTTACCCACGCGTCCAGTTCCTCTACCGTCCACGCATCATCCACCCTGAAACCTCCGGAAGCCGTGCGGCGCAGGCTGCTCAGGTAGGCACCGCTGCCGGCTGCCTGACCGAGGTCGTTGGCGAGCGAGCGGATATAAGTGCCTTTGCTGCAAACTACCTGAAAATCAACCTGTAATCCCGCTTCATAGTCGGGGTGAAGCATGATGGTAGCGCCCCGGTCGCCGGCAACAACGGCTTCATGGCGCTCCATGTGCACTTTTTTGAGCGGACCCAGTTCCAGCGACTCGATGTACACCGGGCGGTGGGGCAGTTCGACTTCCTCGCCGGTCCGCGCATTTTTGTACAGGCGTTTGCCATCGACTTTTACTGCGGAAAAAATGGGTGGCACCTGGAGGATATCGCCGACAAAACCTGTGCGTTTTTCTTCCAGTAAAGCATCGGTGAGGTGGTCGACGGGAAATGTTTCATCGACCGCTTTTTCAAGGTCGAAACTGGGTGTTGTAGCGCCGAAGGTAACCGTTCCGGTATACGTTTTAGGCATGGCCTGGAGCGTGTCGATCAGGGGTGTATACTTGCCCACACAGACGATGAGCAGGCCGGTAGCGAGCGGATCGAGGGTGCCCGCATGGCCGACCTTGAGTTTTTTCTGGCCGGTACGGCGCACAAGGGCGCCCCGCACTTTTTTTACCACGTCGAAAGAAGTCCAGGCAAACGGCTTGTCGATCAGGAAAATTCCGCCTTGCGGAAACGGCTCCGGAAAGGGTTCGTGTTTTGAAAAAATATAATAAGTCTCCGGCGCTGTCGACATCGTTTTTAATGCTGTTTGATGACTTGTAAGGCTGCGCTTGCAACTGCTCCGTTCCATAAAGTGAGGTAGTACGGTCCGGCAGGCAAACGCGATAAGTCGTGCAAAGAAAGGGCATTTCCGTTCATTTTGCTTTCCAGCACGACCGCGCCCCGCGCATCGGCGATCCTGACCAGCGTGCCGGGCTGTGCAAACGGGCTTTCCGGCGTTATGTTGATCTCCAGACTATTGGAAAAAAGGGTGGGGTAGACGCGTATATCGGTTTCTTTATCAGGGCTTTGTGTGGATGTAACTTCGGGAGTCAGTTGAATGTCGAGTTGGGTAACCTGGCCTGTCACCAGTACTATTCCGGAAAGAAAAGCGGGTGCATATCCGCCCCTTTGTACAATTACGGAATAAGAGCCGGGGGTTGCGGAGCCGGTTTTGTAAATCCCCTCCGCATCGCTCATGTCATTGTTGGGACTGCCTACCAGTGAAACCAGCGCATCGCTCAGCGGAAAGCCCGTCACGATATCGGTGACCGTACCTTCCAGCCAGGTCGCGGAATGGTATACGGGCTGGTAAACGAACAGCCCTTCCGATTTGGCGGTGGCAAACAACAACCCGGAGGGCAGGTACGGATCGGCGTCCCACACCAGCGAATTGCCCAGCGAATCCCAGGCTGTTTCGATCAGGTTGTCGGGGTACGTGGCATCTACGATGGTTAACTGGCCCCGATACGACGGATTTACCA
Source organism: Bacteroidota bacterium (assembly GCA_029561355.1). Lineage (GTDB taxonomy): Bacteria > Bacteroidota > Bacteroidia > Chitinophagales > Saprospiraceae > M3007. Next base: position 7,005 of record JAKQJD010000430.1, read on the forward strand.
GAAAATTCCCTTTCACCCGTACGTTGTGCACCTCGCCGACCGGAATTCTGCCCGGTCTGTAGGTATCGATCAGGCTGATATTTTCCAGATCCGAAACATCGAACGCGGCCAGCGGCGCATTGGGTTTTTCATCGGTCGTGAACAGTGTTTTGCCGTCGGGGCTGAGTTCGCTGTTATGGTTGAAGAGGGTAGGAGTGGGGTGCGTAGCCAGCAAGACAGGGTTGCTGCGGTCTGAAATATCGACTACCCCAAACCAGCCGTTGTAAATCTCGCTGGTCCAGAGCGTGTCGCCCCGGATAAATCCGTCGTGTACATAATTGTCCAAATACCTTCCTACAATGACCGGATTCCAGGGATCGGTCAGGCTGGCGATAATAGCGCCGCTGGTGACGTTGCCGCCGCCAAACACGTAGAGATACCCGTCTTTGGTCTGCACGGTATGGCTGCGTCTGAGTTGACCTTCGAATGCTCCGTCGCCGCGCCATACGCGCCAGGTGATGCTGTCGGGCAGGTTGTGCAGGTTCACGATCGTGATGCCGCTGCTGTCTCCTTCGGAGCCCACATAGGCATAACCGTTCCAGGTGCGCAGTTCGCGCCAGTTGCTGGTCGGGCCGGGCACGGCAAACCGCTGTACCGGGTTGGTCGGATCGCTCAGGTCTACAATGCTCAGGCCTGCGCTGGTGCCTACCAGTGCCCATTCACCGCCGTTCTGGTCTACATGGTGCCAGCAACCGGCCAGGCTAAGCGGCGCATACGACAAGTGACCGATAGGAGTCAGGTTGAACTGCGGAGGGAGCACCTGGGCATTTCCCGACAGGCTTTTGAACAGGCTGAGTACGAGTAAGACAACTTGCAGGATGGTGCGCGCAAATGGAGATTTCATTTCTAAAAGGTTGATTATGAACCGAATAATTGGGAAATATTGAAACATGCACTGCCCGAAGTTCCGCTCTTATACTATGGGCCATGGTTTTACTTCAGTAATGATAAACAGCGGCCGGGTACTTGTGCTTCGATCTTGCCGGGTAATAAAACTCAGACCTGAATTTTCCAAAAACACTTCTGTATCAAAAGCCAATTCTCCCGATTTTGTTCAAAACTTCACAGCCCGGCCGGTTTTCAAAACCGGCCGGGCTGCCTATATTCACAACTCACAACTCACAACTCACTTCTTCATAATACGTGCCATCGTCGCGCCGATCTGCGCAGGCGAATCGACCACGTGTACGCCGTTTTCGGCGAGAATACGCATTTTAGCGGCTGCGGTATCATCTGCACCCCCTACGATGGCGCCTGCGTGGCCCATTTTGCGGCCTTTGGGAGCCGTCTGGCCGGCGATGAAACCGACGACAGGTTTTTTATTTCCGTTGGCACGGATCCAGCGGGCTGCTTCGGCTTCGAGGCCGCCGCCGATTTCACCGATCATGACGATGCCTTCCGTTTCCGGGTCGTTCATAAAGAGTTCTACGGCTTCACGGGTGGTGGTTCCGATGATCGGGTCGCCACCGATGCCGATGGCCGTGCTGATACCGAGGCCGGCTTTGGCGATCTGATCGGCTGCTTCATAAGTGAGCGTACCGGATTTGGAAACCAGACCGATGGTGCCGCGTTTGAATACGAAACCGGGCATGATACCCACTTTCGCCTCGTCGGGTGTGATGATTCCCGGACAGTTGGGGCCGATGAGTGTAACGTCCTTGCCGTCGACGTATGCCTTGGCACGAACCATATCCTGCACCGGAATACCTTCCGTGATGGCTACAATTACTTTAATGCCTGCGGCTGCGGCTTCGATGATGGCATCGGCAGCATAGGCTGGCGGTACAAAAATGATGGTGGTATCGGCGCCTGCCTGGCGAACGGCATCTTCTACAGTGTTGAAAACCGGAAGGCCGAGGTGTGTCTGACCACCTTTGCCCGGGGTAACGCCGCCTACTACGTTGGTACCGTAGGCGATCATTTGTTCTGCGTGAAAAGTGCCTTCTTTACCGGTAAATCCCTGGACGATGATGCGGGAATTTTTGTTGACTAAAACGGACATGTATGGTTAGGTGTTGATTGTGTGTGTGGGGGTTTATTGGTTTATTGGTTTATGGGTTTATGGGTTTATGGGTTTATTGTTGATGAGGGTTGATGAGGGTTTATAAGGGTTGATATTTAAAGACTCGGGAAGTGGCAGGTTTGTTCATCTATCGAGCGGCTGAATATCAACCCTCATCAACCTTATTAACCCTCATAAACCCATAAACCTATAAACTCATAAACCCATAAACCCATAAACCTATAAACTCATAAACTCCTATCATTTCGGTTCCTTAATAATAAAAACATCTTCATCCCTGCGCTTCATAAAGTAATGTTCGCGGGCGAATTTTTCCTTGGTCAGTTCGAAGTCATCCGCTTCTTCCTGGGCTTCCTTGATTTTTTCCTCATAGAAAGCGCGGTCGTCTTCCAGGCGCTGTTGCGCGCGGTACAACCGCCACTGTGTCCACAGGCTGTGTTTGTCTAAAAAAATGAGGATAAAAAAGAAGACAAGCAGCGTGAGGTAGTACCGGTTTTGCAGAGGGGCAGGCAATCGATTCCAGAGCGCCTGCCACGGATTTTGCGGAATAGCCATACGGATGCGTTTTGTAGTCCGAAGTCTTCAGTGCGAAGTGCGAAGTCGTAAGTACGAAGTCGACTTTGCGAAGTCCCGGACTCAACGAAGATGGTGATTACAACGCCCAAAAGTAGTCCGTTTCCCGTATTACTGGTTGCGCTACCGGCAGGAACTTTCTTACAGCAGCCGACGGATGGCTTCGCAGAGGCGCTCGAAAATCTCGTCTACCGTGCCTATTCCATTGATTGTCTGGCTTTTACCCTTCTTCCCATAAAAATCAAACACCGGATGTGTTTCGTTTTTATAGACGTTGATACGATTCCGGATGATGCTTTCATCGTTGTCGTCGGCACGGCCGGAGGTATTGCCGCGCAATTTGATGCGCTGCACGATCTCTTCGTCGCCGACGTGCAGGGCCAGCAGCGCCGCCACTTCGGTACCTTTTTCAGCGAGCAGTGCATCGAGTGCCTGCGCCTGCGGAATGGTGCGGGGAAAACCGTCGAAAATGAAACCTGCGGCTTCGGGATGGGATTCCACCTTGTTGCGCAGCATGCCGATCGTGACGCTGTCGGGCACGAGTTCACCTTTTGCCATGTAAGCCTTCGCTTCCTGGCCAAGCGGCGTATCGTGGCTCATCTCATAGCGAAACAGGTCGCCGGTACTGATGTGAATGAGGTGGAATTGTTCAATAAGTTTGGCTGCCTGGGTGCCCTTACCCGAACCGGGAGGACCAAAGAGTATCAGGTTGATCATTTTATTTTAATGTGTCGCAAAAATGGAACGGCAAAGTTAGGAACGGACAGCACATCCGCCTAATTTTCATTTTGGATTTTGAAACAAGTATATTTTAGGGAAATGACGGTTTTTTTTAGTTTTTAAAATGGAAAAAAGGTGGTTTGGCAAAATGAAAACAAAGAATTGCCGGGTGAAAAAAATTCTGCAACGAAGATCGTTTTAAAAATCCGTAAAACGGTAGCGTTTGCCGTACTTCCTGATCCACTCATAAAGACGCCGGGCGTCGTCGGCATGAAACAGTTCGGTGCCGCTGTTCATCGTGGCAGCCGTGCCGCAGGCGACGCCGAGTTGTGCCATTTCCCGGTACGGGCGGCCCTGGCTCAAAGCCCATACCATGCCCGCCACCATACTGTCGCCGGCGCCAACGGTGCTTTGTTTTTTAACCGTCGGAGCGGGAATGTGCTCGAATCCGTCGGCTGTTGCCAGCAGGCAGCCCTGTGCGCCGAGCGAAACGACCACTACCTCGCATTTGCCTTGTCCGATCAGTTCGAGCGCCGCATCGTCCACCTTGTCCATTTCGAGTTTTTCCACGCCGACCAGCGCACTCAACTCGTTGAGGTTCGGTTTGAGCAGGAATACCCCTTCGTCGGCTGCGCTTTGCAAGGGTTTTCCGGACGTATCGAGGATAAAACGCGCACCGATCTTTTTGGCAAAGTGGGCGATTTTTTCAAAATAATGCTCCGACAGTCCGGGCGGCAGGCTTCCGCTCGCCACGAGGTATTCCGGTTTTATTTTTTCAATGAGGTCGAGGCATGCATCTGCCTGACTTTCAGTAAGTTCCGTGCCGGGCAGGGTGAACCTGAATTGCTGGTTGGTACTGGTTTCGGTGATGGAAATGTTCTCCCGGGTTTCGTCCGGAACCTCCACGATGGAAGTCTGGATGCCGGCTTCTCCAAGCAGGGATTCGATCAGGCGACCGTTGTGACCACCCGACGGGAAGACCGCTATACTTTCGCCGTCGAGTTTTCGGATGCCTTTCGATACATTAATTCCGCCGCCGCCCGCGTCGATGCGCATGGCAGAGCAACGCAGTTTGTGCTCGGGAATCATCCGTTCGGTCGACGAACTTTTATCGAGCGCCGGGTTTAAAGTGAGCGTGACAATTTTCATAGTCGTTATTTGCTTTTGCCTTTTCTTTCGGTCCGCAATGATAGACAAATTGAACGAATCCTCTCTCCTGGAAGCGAGCGCCTGGCTGGCCGAACGCGACGAAGCGCTGGCATTTGTACTCGAAAAGTACGGGCCGCCGCCGCTGTGGGCCCGCGAACCGGGTTTTTCCACGCTGGTACACATCATCCTGGAACAACAGGTATCGCTGGCCTCGGCCAATGCCGCTTTTCAAAAACTGAAATCGCTGATCGGAACCGTAGCGCCCGGGGCTTTCCTGCTCTTGAACGACGAAGATTTACGCCAGATTGGCTTTAGCCGCCAAAAAACGAACTATTGCCGCGCCCTGGCCCAAACCATCGCCGATGGCCGGCTGGATCTCGACGCGTTGCACCACCTGCCTGACGAGGAAGTACGCGCCGAAATGGTTCGCCTGAAAGGTATCGGCATCTGGACGGCCGATATTTACCTGTCGGAATGCCTGCTGCGCCCCGATATTTTGCCGAAAGGCGATATCGCCATGCAGGAAGCATTTAAAGTGCTGAAAAAACTGCCCGGCCGGCCTGTTCACGAAGATTTCGAACGAGGTACGGAGCACTGGCGGCCCTGGCGAAGCGTGGGAACACGGATGCTGTGGCACTATTATTTAGAAGTGAGAAGTGAGAGAAGTGAGAAGTGAGAGAAGTGAGAGGGTGAGAGAAGTGAGAGGGTGAGAGAAGTGAGAGAAGTGAGAGACCGTAGAGTGTGCCGCTTCGCCCACGGGAGTAGAAGTGAGAAGTGAGAGGCGAGAAGTGAGATGCGTAGAGTTGACCGCTTCGCCCACGGGATTAGAAGTGAGAATTGAGATGCGTAGAGTTGACCGCTTTGCTCCGTGCTTTACCCGAGATGTCACCTGCTCGTCCCTCGCAGATGACACCTCGGGTGACAGGTTTATTCATTTAAACCGCTTTGCCCCGGCATCTTGAACGAGAAATGGCGAAGGACTACTGTTAAAGCGGCTCCTATAAAATCCCGAACATTACCACAGGCTTCGGAGAAGCCCAACCTTTGTAGAAAACCAAAGCGTCACCACCGGCTTCGGAGAAGCCCAACATTTGTAGCCGCCCAACATTTGCATATTTTCCAATAAGATGGATTTTTCAAAATCCCCGACCCCAACATTTTGAATAACATTTGCACCAAACCAAAAAATTGTATAAAACCGCCCAAATCACTTCCTTTGCCCAGGCGTAACCACCCTCTCACTCTCTCACCGTCTCACTTCTCTGAAATCATGGCTTACTTCAAAAACAAACGCATCTGGATTACCGGCGCCTCTTCCGGCATCGGAGAAGCGCTGGCTGTTGCTTTTGCCGCGTCGGGCGCGCATTTGATCCTGTCGGCCAGAAACGAGCAGGAACTGAACCGGGTAGCGGCGGCGTGCGGACAGGCGGGCGCACTGTCGGTGCTGGTGGAACCTATGGACCTCGGTGCGCATGACAGCCTCCCTGTCATTGTAGACAAAGTGCTCAAAAAGGTAGGAAAAGTGGATATCCTGATCAACAACGGCGGTATTTCACAACGCGCGCTGGCGGCCGACACAGCCCTGGACGTCGATAAAAAACTTATGAATATCAATTACTTCGGCACCGTGGCGCTCACCAAAGCGCTGCTGCCAAGTATGATCACCCACCAGTTGGGACATATCGTGACCATCACCAGCCTGACGGGAAAATTCGGCTCCCCGTACAGGTCTTCCTATGCCGCTTCGAAACACGCATTACACGGCTTCTTCGACAGCCTGCGCGCAGAACTGGTGCAGACGCCGATCAAAGTGACCCTCGTTTGCCCGGGTTACGTGCGCACCAACGTCAGCATACACGCGCTCACCGGCGACGGCTCCCAACTGGGTACCATGGACGAAGCCACGGACCGCGGCATGGAACCCGCCGAAGTGGCCCGCAAGGTGCTGCGCGCCATCGAACAGGGCAAAGAAGAGATCTGGTTCGGCGGAAAGGAAGTGCTCGGTGTGTATCTGAAACGTTTTTTCCCGACGTATTTTTCGAAAGTGATTGGCAGAACGAAAGTACGATGATGAGTTATGAGGGATGAGTTATTGGTGGTCACTTTCGGCATTTTATAGAAGAAGCCGGGGGAGTGAGTCTGCCAATCATCGCCCCCGAAAATACCGTCTATTATGTCCCTTTGACCGTCAGATACGTCTTTTATCTATTCAGACAGGTCGTCGACCTATCTGGATACGTCGTCGACCTATTCTAACACGTCCGTTTGACCGTCAGATACGTCTTTTATCTATCCAGATAGGTAGCCGACCTATCTGGATACGTCGGCTACCTATTCTAACACGTGTGCTTGACCGTCAGATAGGTCTATTATCCATCTGAATAGGTCGTGGTACGTATCTGGATAGATAAAAGACGTATCTGACGGTCAAACGGACGTATTAGACGGGATGTCGTGGAGGTTCGGCGGTCTGGAAGACGTATTGGACGGTCAGCACAACCCTTTCGGCGGACAGTTATAACAGGCAAATGCAGTGAGTCATGTAAAAGACGAAATTTTGATTCCCCTCGTAGAGCGGACGGGTCCCGACAGGAAGACAAACCGGCATTCTTTATTATTCCAGGCGAATAAGCCCTGTTTTCATAGATTTAGGATCACTCACAAAATTCAGGTATATTCCACAAAAATGCCGAAAGTGACCAACAACAACTCATAACTCATCCCTCATAACTCATCACTCCTCATTCGTCTCCCCATCCAAATTTCGCTTTCAACTGCTCCGTAATTTTCCCAATCACCTCATTCCAGGCCTTGTCCTTTTTAGGGTAATCTTCCACAGGTGTGCCGTCTTTGGGCAGGCAGAGGAGTTTGCCGATGGGCGTCATTTGCCAGAAACATTCGCGCAGAATGACCGGAATGATGAGTGCCTCGTTTTTATCGTGCCGCTCCATAGCGCGCACGAATTCCACTTCCTTGATGTATTTGGAGGCTAAAAAGTCGATACTAACCAGCAGGACGATGATGTCGGCAGCGGCCAGTTGTTCTTTTACGGCTTTGTCGAGTTCGGCGCCGGCGCCGATCTGTTCGTCCTCCCAGATATCCACCTTGTCTTTCCAGTTCAGGGCGTTCAGCCATTTGAACAGGTCGTTTTTGTGGTCGCGGTCTTCGTGGGCGTAGGAAATAAAGATTTTGGGCATGGTATCGATTTTGCCGCTGCGGCAGATTTTGGAAATGGGCACCTGGTTGTTGCAGCCGGCACACCAGGCTTTTTCTTCGCCTTCGGCTCTGAGTTTTTCCACGGCGGCGCGGTCGAGTGCGGCATTGCAGTTGGGGCAAAACAGGATCGGGCGCGCTTCCATATCCTGGTTGACCACTTCGAACACCTGGTCGATCACAAACTCGCAAAGGCCGGCAGTTTGGTCGCCCGTCACCTCGATGCGGATTTCTTTTTTATTGTAATCAGCCTGTATAAGCGCCTGATTTCCAGATTTCTCTATCAAAATTCCCGAGCGCCAGTACGTGCCGTCGGGCGCGTATTCGCTGAGCCGCACGATAGCGCGGGCAATGATGCCGCGGTGCAGAAACGGGTAGGCAAAACCGAAGCGGAACGCGTTCGAACTTTCCCAAACGAGGCTGTCGGGCCTATGATCTGGCAAAAACTGCGGGGCAATGTAGGCGCCCGGTTTGCCCGGCACGGCGAAGCAGATCTCGAAATTGCGCATCAGTTCGAGGAAAATGTCGACTTCCTGGTCGTTGCGGAATCGGAATTTATTGTCGAACTGCTGCGGAATAGTGGCCGACCATTCGTCGCGCAATTGCTGGTCTGTAAATGCACCGCCATTGTTTTCTACCTCCTTGTTCAGCACGCGGTAGATCATTTCCGTGGCCCAGACGGGGTTCAGAATGACCATCTCGCGCAGGGTTCGGTGCTGCGGGAAATGCAGCAAAACGCCGATTTCGGTGAGGAAAGCGCTGAGTTTTTCGGGCGCATCGGCGCTTAATTCATGCTTTTGGCAAATATCGAGATAGGCGTCGTATTTGATGTACGGTTGTTTGGCCGCGAGGGCTTCGAGTTCCTTCCGCACAGCGATCCAGTTGGCGGGCAGGTCGTAGCCGATGAGGTCTTTGAGGCCGGGCGCGGCGTGGTATTGTTCGAGCAGTTTCTCCTGTAGTCGGCCGATATCGAGGCCGGTGGCGGCGCTCACTTCCACAAAATCGCGGACGTTGAATTTGGGCACGAACGCCTGCTGGTTGAGCGGTTCGCGGCCCGTTTCGGCCTTGTTCTGCACCATGAGCACCGGGCTTCCGGCCGACAACATTTTTACATTTTGCAGCCAGTATTCGTGCGTGAAATTGCGGTCGTGGTCGTCGCGGTCGGGGTGCAGCAGCGCGTCTTCCTGCGTGG
>JAKQJD010000440.1 GCA_029561355.1 Bacteroidota bacterium
TCGCCGAGGCCGCCGTTGCGCTGGTGTTCTTCTGCTACTACGACTGCACGGGTTTTGGCAGCCGATTTCAGAATGGCTTCTTCGTCGAGCGGCTTGATGGTGTGGATGTTGATGACTTCGCAGGAAATACCTTGAGCGGACAGTTCCTGAGCGGCTTCCACACTTGTCCATACCAGGTGACCGGTGCAAAAGATCGTCACGTCGGTTCCCGAACCCAGCAGCAGCGCCTTACCGATTTTGAACGGCAGATTTTCCGTAAACATCGGCCAGGCCGGGCGTCCGAAACGCAGGTACACAGGGCCGTGGTGTTCGGCGATAGCCATGGTAGCCGCCATGGTCTGATGGTAGTCGCAAGGGTTGATCACCGTCATGCCGGGCAGCATACGCATCATGCCCACGTCTTCCAGAATCTGGTGCGTAGCGCCGTCTTCGCCAAGCGTGAGGCCGGCGTGGGAAGCGCATATTTTCACGTTTTTATCCGAATACGCCACACTCTGGCGAATCTGGTCGTACACGCGGCCCGTGCTGAAATTGGCGAAGGTGCCCGTGAACGGAATTTTTCCCGCCGTGGCCAGTCCCGCCGCAATACCGATCATATTGGCTTCGGCAATACCGATCTGGAAAAAACGCTCCGGAAATTCCTTTTTGAAATGCTGCATTTGCAGCGACTCCAGGAGGTCGGCGGTGAGGCCGACGATATTCGGGTTTTTACGACCCGCTTCGAGCAGACCCTGGCCGAAACCGTCGCGCGTGGCTTTGAGGCCGGTGGATTTTATATCGTTGATATTCATGTTTGTATGGATGTTTGGAGGATGCGAGGATTTGAGGATTTGACTTTTACAGATTGTTCGTTTCAAATCCTCGAATACTCAATTCCTCGAATACTCAATTGTTAAAAATCCGCCAGGTTCTCCATATTCAACTGCGCCATAGCCAGGTCGTATTGTTCCTGGTTCGGCGCTTTGCCGTGCCATTTGTGGGTCCCCTGCATGAAATCGATGCCGTAGCCCATATGCGTTTTCATGAGTATGACGACGGGTTTGCCTTTGCCGGTACGGCGTTTGGCTTTGCGCAGCATGGCAATCACGGCGTCGAGGTCGTTTCCGTTTTCCAGAATGAGCACATCCCAGCCGAAGGCCTTCCATTTGGCGGGCAGGTTGCCGAGGTCCATCACTTCTTTGGTGGGGCCGTCGATCTGCTGACCGTTCCAGTCGACAGTGACAATCAGATTATCCACCTGAAGGTGCGCGGCCGACATGATGGCTTCCCAGCACTGTCCTTCGTCGAGTTCGCCGTCGCCGGTGAGGGCGAATACCCAGCGCTTGTCGCCATCGAGGCGTTTGGCGAGCGCTGCGCCGATAGCGACCGACATGCCCTGTCCCAGCGAGCCCGAAGCGATGCGGATACCCGGCAATCCTTCATGCGTAGCCGGGTGGCCCTGTACGCGGGAGTTGATTTTGCGGAACGTAGCCAGTTCTTTCGGATCGAAATAGCCCGTGCGCGCCAGCACGCTGTACCAGACCGGTGAGATGTGACCGTTGGAAAGGAAAAACAAGTCCTGACCTTTTCCTTCCATTTTGAAGGGTTTGGGCTTGTGTTTCATCACATTGCCGTAGAGGGCAACGAAAAACTCGGTGCAGCCCAGCGAGCCGCCCGGGTGTCCGCTCTGGCAATTGAACACCATGCGGATGATATCGCGGCGCACCTGTGTAGCGAGCGCTTTGAGTTGGGAAAAATCAGACATTGGAAGAGGATTGTGGGTAAATGCGCCGCAAAGGTAGAATAAACCCCAAAAAACAAAAATCCCGGATTTCCACAATGGGAAATCCGGGACAGAAGATTGTTCTTAATCAGGAATTAAGGATTCGGGATGGTCAGAACCTGGCCGACTTCGATTTTATCCGGATCGCTGAGTTGATCGCGGTTGGCTTCGAAGATCTGTTTGTACTTCATCAGATCGTCGTAGTAGTGCTTGGCGATTTTGCTCAGGCTTTCTCCTTTTTCAACGGTGTGTGTTGCGTAAACGCCCGGGTTGGAAACCTGAATATCGGCTACGATATCCGTTGGGTGCGAACCGCCGGTTGCTTTGATAGCGTCCCAGAGCTGGTCTTTGTGGTAGTTGTTTTCAACAGTACCCCAAACGCGCAGAATGCCGTTCTGCTCTTCTACTTTTCCTTCGCGGATACCCAGTTTTTCGCCGAGGTCGATGACGTTCTGATATTTGTCTTTTACTGCCATGATGATTTGAAAGTTTGGTGAATAAGTATTGTGGATGTGCTTGCAAAAGCGCCATTCGGGACAAAAGTAGCCTCCTCCTGGCAATTTCGCATGATTCAGACCATTTTTTACTTAAAAGTAACGCCCTTTTAAATAAATATTTTTGACTATGCCGTTTCGGGAGCCTTTCAAGTCATCCGATGACTCAGAGTCATCGGATGACTTGAAAGGCCCCCGAAACAGCATAGCCAAAAATATTTTGCCCGCTATAAACCGACAAATTTATGCCTGTTGCCGCAGGCATCTGCAAATGCCGTACTTTTGCCCTCCGACATTTCACAACCACTCGCTCAAATGTCTCGTTCCAAACGTTCCCAGTCATTTCTCCAGTTCGGCCTCTTTTGCGGTATCTTGTTGTTTGTCAACGTGTTGGCAAATGTTTTTTACGCGCATGCCGACCTGACGGAGGAAAAGCGTTTTACCCTCACCCAACCAACGCGCGAACTGCTGCAGGGGCTTCAAGACCAGGTGTATGTACAGATCCTGCTGGAAGGTGAATTTCCCGCAGGTTTCAAACGCCTGCAAACGGCTACCCGCGAAATGCTCGACGACTTCCGTTCCGAAAGCGGATTCATCGATTATCAGTTTGAAGACCCCTCGCAAGGCAGCGTGGAAGACGTAAATGCACGGCGCAAGGCGTTGTCCGAACAGGGCATTTTGCCGGTCAACCTGCGCGTGGCCGAACAGGGAGAAACTTCCCAGAAAATAATTTACCCGGTAGCAATTTTCCGGTTCGGCAGCCGCCAGGTGGTGGTCAAACTGTTGGAAAGCGAATCGTCGAGCCTTTCTCCCGACGAAGTCATCAACAACTCCGTCAGCCTGCTCGAATACAAATTTGCAAATGCGATCAAAAAAATCCTGACGCCTGCCCGGCCGGTGATCCTGTTCACGAAAGGGCACGGCGAACTCGATGACCTCCAATTGGCCGACTTTGACCAGACGCTGCGGGCATTTTACGATACCGACCGCATCGAGCTGGATTCTGTGGTGCAAATCAAGCCGGAGGACTGCGCGTTATTGGTCATCGCCAAACCGCGCGGTTCCTTTTCGGAAAAAGATAAGTTCAAGATCGACCAGTACGTCATGCACGGCGGGCGCATTCTCTGGCTCATCGACCGCCTGAATGCCGACCTCGACAGCATGCGGGTGAGCGGGCGCTTTATACCCACCGATTATCCGCTGAATATCGAGGACATGTTGTTCAAATACGGCGCGCGCATTCAGCCCGACCTCATCCTCGACCTGGCATGCAGCAAGATCCGGCTCGTGGTAGGGCAGGTGGGCAATTCGCCGCAGTTCGATCTGTTCCCCTGGTATTATCACCTCGCCGTGCAGCCCACGAGCCAGCATCCGATTGTCAAAAACCTCGACCAGGTAGACCTGCGTTTTTGCTCGTCTATCGACACTATTCGCACTAAAACGCCTGTTAAAAAAACGGCCCTGCTCACGAGCAGCCGCTACAGTCGCCTGCAATTCAGTCCGGTGGACCTGAATTTCGAGGTGCTGAAATATGAGCCCGATCCGACCAAATTCAACAAAGGCCTGCAAAATGTAGCGGTCCTGCTGGAAGGCACGTTCCCGTCCAATTATGAAAACCGGGTAACGGAAGACATGATGAACGGCATGAAACAACTGGGCATGGAATTCAAATCCGTCAGTTCGCCTACCCGTATGCTGGTCATCAGCGACGGCGACGTGGCCGCCAACTTCATCCGCAACCGCGCCGAAAAACAATGGTTCCCACTTGGTTTCAACCAGAACGACAACCACACCTACGCCAATAAAGACCTGCTGATCAATGCCGTGGAATACCTCATCGACCCCAACGGCGTGATCGAGGCACGCAGCAAGGAAGTCAAACTTCGCCTGCTCGACGGCGTGCGCGCCAAATCTGAAAAAACACAGTGGCAGGTGCTCAACATCGGTGCTCCACTGCTGTTGCTGGGCATTTTTGCGTGGTTTTTCAACTGGCGGAGAAAGCGGCGCTACGCGAGGTAAATGATTTAAGATGTAAGATTACATGACGTAAGATTTAAGATTGACCCGCGACGTCACGTATAATCTTAAATCTTACGTCATGTAATCTTAAATCTTAAATCATTTAAACGTGATTAAACGCATCGTCAAAATGACCTTCCGCCCCGAAGGCGTATCCACTTTCCTCAACGACGTATTCGAGCCCAGCAAATCCCGTATCCGCGCCTTCCCCGGCTGCATGCACATGGAATTGCTGCGCCACACGGAACAATCGAACGTCCTGTGCACGTTCAGCATCTGGGATTCGGAAGCGGCGCTGGATGTATATCGCCATTCCGAACTTTTTCGCGATACCTGGGCAAAAACCAAAGCGCTTTTTGCGGAGAAAGCGGAAGCGTGGTCGATGGAGGTGATTGATGAATGATTTAAGATTTAAGATTACATGACGTAAGATTTAAGAAGGAGGGCATCTCGGTCAATCTTAAATCTTACGTCATGTAATCTTAAATCTTAAATCAAACCCTTTACTTTTGCCCCTCTTTTTTCACAAACCGCCCCCTCCGTTCGTATGGAGCATGGGCACCCGCCTTTCGTTTGGGTGGGCTAAAACAATTTTTTTATGATTAACATCACATTCCCCGACGGCAACGTTCGTCAGTATGCCGAAGGAACAACCGCCCTCGACGTGGCCAAATCCATCAGCGAGGGCCTCGCCCGCGTGGTGCTGGCAGCGTCGATCAACGGCGAAGTGCGCGACCTGAGTCGCCCGATCACGTCCGATTCGACCATCGTTTTCCACAAATGGGACGACAAGGAAGGCAAACAAACCTATTGGCACTCCTCGGCACACCTGCTCGCCGAAGCGCTGGAAGCCTTGTACCCGGGCACCAAATTCGGTATCGGTCCGGCTATCGATAACGGTTTTTACTACGACGTAGATACCGGCGACCGGGTGCTGACGCCTGCCGATTTTTCCAAAATAGAGCAGAAAATGCTCGAACTGGCGCGTACCAAAAGTGAATACAAACGCACGGAAGTATCGAAAGCCGACGCAATCAAGTATTTCACCGAAAAGAACGACGAGTACAAACTCGAACTCATCGACGGTCTGGAAGACGGGCAAATCACTTTTTACCAGCAAGGCAATTTTACCGACCTCTGCCGCGGCCCGCACATTCCGAACACAGAGAACATCAAGGCCGTGAAAGTGCTCAACCTCGCAGGCGCTTACTGGCGCGGCGATATCGAGCGCAAGCAACTGACCCGCATCTACGCCATCACCTTCCCGAAACAAAAGGAACTGGAAGAGTACCTGGTGATGATCGAAGAGGCCAAAAAACGCGACCACCGCAAACTCGGCCAGGAACTGGAACTCTTCATGTTCAGCGAAAAAGTAGGCGCCGGCCTGCCGCTATGGCTGCCGAAAGGCACCGCTTTGCGCCAGCGCCTGGAAGATTTCCTGAAAAAAGAACAGATCAAACGCGGCTACCAGCCCGTGATCACGCCGCATATCGGTTCCAAAAAACTGTACGTCACCAGCGGCCACTGGGAAAAATACGGCGCCGATTCGTTCCAGCCCATCCGTACCCCGCAGGAAGGCGAGGAGTTTCTGCTTAAACCCATGAACTGCCCGCACCACTGCGAAATTTACGGCTACCGCCCGCGCTCGTACCGCGAACTGCCGGTTCGTTTCGCCGAATTCGGCACGGTGTACCGCTACGAAATGTCGGGCGAACTGCACGGCCTGACACGCGTTCGCGGCTTTACGCAGGACGATGCGCACCTGTTCTGCACCGAAGATCAACTCAAGGACGAGTTCCTCGGCGCGCTGGATCTGACGCGTTTCGTACTCGCCAAACTGGGCTTCGATAAATTCACTGCCCAGATCAGTCTGCGCGACCCGGAAAATAAATCCAAATACATCGGAACGGACGAGGTTTGGGAAAAATCCGAACGCGCCATCATCGAGGCTGCTGCTGAAGCGGGCCTTACTACCACCACAGAACTCGGCGAAGCGGCTTTTTACGGCCCTAAACTCGACTTTATGGTGAAAGATGCTTTGGGTCGCTCCTGGCAACTCGGCACCATCCAGGTGGACTACAACCTGCCCGAGCGTTTCGAGCTGGAATATGTGGGAAGCGACAACGCCAAACACCGCCCCGTGATGATCCACCGGGCCCCCTTCGGTTCGCTGGAACGCTTTGTGGCCGTAGTGATCGAGCACACCGCCGGCAACTTCCCCCTGTGGCTTACGCCTGAGCAGGCCGTGGTGCTGCCGATCAGCGACAAGTACCTGGATCAGAGCCGGAAGATGCTGGAATTGCTCAAAGAATCCGATATTCGCGCCTCCGTTGACGAACGGAACGAGAAGATCGGCCGCAAGATCCGCGATGCGGAAATGGCCAAGACCCCGTTCATGCTCGTGATCGGAGAGAAGGAAGCCGAGGCAGGTACTGTCGCGGTGCGTGAGCATGGCCAGGGCGACCTGGGCACCATGACCCCGGCCCAGTTCAGTGAACTGGTGAAGGCACGCATCGACCAGCAACTGAAGCGGAACTGAACAGAACTACAGAAACCAAATACCCCTACGTGGCAGGTCCTCCTTTCTTTCGTCCCCCTGGTTCCCGTCCTCCTGGCGGTGGCGGCGCTGGTCCCCGGCGTCCGTTCCGCGGTCGTGTGATCAAAGAAGATCCGCACCGCATCAACGACAAGATCCGTGGCGTATACACGGTGCGCGTGGTGGGCGAAGGCGTGGAACAGGGCGTATACCCCTTCGAAGAGGCCTTGAAGATGGCCCAGGACATGAGCCTGGACCTGGTGGAGATCAGCGCGGCCGCCGATCCTCCCGTGTGCCGGATCGTGGACTACAAGAAGTTCCTCTACGACCTCAAGAAGAAGCAGAAGGAGATCAAGGCCAAGCAGAGCGTGGTGGAAGTGAAGGAGATCCGCTTCGGACCCAACACCGACGAGCACGACGTCAACTTCAAGCTCGCCCACGCCCGCAAATTCCTGCAAGAAGGCCACAAGGTGAAGGCCTTCGTGTTCTTCAAGGGCCGGACCATCGTGTTCAAGGAGCGCGGTGAGATCCTGTTGCTGAAGTTCGCACAGGACCTGGAGGATGTCGGTGTGGTGGAGAGCATGCCCAAGCTGGAAGGCAAGCGCATGATCATGTACTTCATCCCCAAGAAGAAAAAGTAAGGGCAGCGTTCACGTCGCCCAGACCGCCGATACTACTGAACACCTGAATAACCAACGATAAGTCAACGACCAATAGAAGAGAGGCCATGCCGAAGATGAAGACCAAATCCGGAGCCAAGAAGCGGTTCAAGCTGACGGGCACCGGAAAAGTGAAACGCAAGCACGCGAATCACAACCACATCCTTACCAAGAAGCACAAGAAGCGCAAGCGTAACCTGGCCAAGATGGGCTTGGTGCACAAGCGTGACGAGAAAGCCATTCTCGATCTTCTGAAGTAAGACCCATCGCTCCGGGTAGAACAGGTAGCTTGAACCAGGACGTGCAGCCCCAAAGACCAGCCAACCGCTGACGCTCACGCCCAAAAAACAATTGAACGATGCCTCGTAGTAAGAACAAAGTAGCCGCCCGCGCTCGCCGCAAAAAGGTGCTGAAGCTGGCCAAAGGGAACTTCGGCCGCCGGAAGAACGTGTGGACCGTGGCCCTCAATACCGTGGAGAAAGGCCTCTCGCACGCGTATGATGGTCGCCGTCTCAAGAAGCGTGACTTCCGCAGCCTGTGGATCCAGCGTATCAACGCAGCCGCCCGTACCCACGGCATGAGCTACAGCGTGTTCATGAACAAGCTGAAGACGAACAACATCGAGCTGGACCGCAAGGCCCTGGCCGAGATCGCCTACCACGATGCCGAAGCGTTCAAGGCCATCGTGACGGGCTTGAAGTAAGACCCC
>JAKQJD010000466.1 GCA_029561355.1 Bacteroidota bacterium
CAAATATGAAGCATTTCCTCCTTTTCCTGCTCGCCGGATTTTACCTCTCCCTCCATGCCCAGGCGCCCGATAAAAAGCCCTTCGAACGTAAGGGATTTGTTTTCGGCGGCGCAGCAGGCGTCTCCTATATCCAGGTTTCCGCGCCCGTCGGTTTGCCCGATGAAAAACAAACAGGTATGTGTTTTCCCAACCTGAAGGTGGGCTACATGCTTACCCCGCGCCTGGCATTGCTGATGTACCTTCCGCGCACTTCCTATGTGTACAACGGCGATGGCCGGGAGCGCGGCCGCGGCTTCGAAAGTTTCATTCCATCGGTACAATACTGGCCGAACGACCGTTTCTGGTTGATCGCCGGCGCCGGACTGGATATGGATGCGCCCGTGTTTTACGATATGAAAGAAAAATCGGAGCGCAAGTTTTTCTTCGGACCGGCTGCCGTGGCCGGAGCGGGGTACGAGTTTTTCAGAAAGGGCCGCATCGCGCTGGATGTACAAGGACAGATTCATTACGGGCAGGCGTATGCTCCCGATCACAAAGTTAACAGCGCGGCTTATAGTATTTTGGTGGGTCTCAACTGGTATTAATCAAAACGTCTGCTTCTTCTCCATTTCAGGCACCACCTCATCTATGCGTTTCGCCAGTTCCGGTAATTTAATCGTAGGCACCGCAGGAAACAGGTGATGCTCCAAATGATAAAACATGCTGAACGTGATTTTATTCTTCCAGCCGCTGCGCTGCGTGCGGGCAAAGTCAGGGTGGTCATGTGTGTCGTGGTGCACCGTCCACACCGCAAAAAACGCCATTAAAAACTCACCGATTACCATAATAATGATGTGATACATCAAAAAAGCGATCTGGAAGTAAAACACCAGTGCCGCAAACAGGGCGATGGAAACGAGTTCCAGCATGACATTCCGGCGGTACCTGGCGTTGCCGAGTTGAAGCGTCACTTTGTGAATCAGGAACATATGCACGGGTCCGTACAAAATGGCGCCGTACCACGACATGCCGGCCGATTTACCTTCATAATCTTCTTCCGCCAGGCAGTATTTGTGGTGCCGGATGTGGTTAAACTTCACCGCGTGAATGGACGCCATCATCAGGATGCTGTTGAGGTACAACGAAAGCCAGGTGAGAAACTTATTGGTTCCCAGGGAGTTGTGAAAACCGTTGTGCACCTGCCGGAGTCCGGTGAGGAAGAAAAAAGCCGAAAATGGCAGGGCCAGCAGGTAATAACCGTTGTAAGCCAGCGCCAGGGAAAGCACGAACCAGGGAATGGTCAGGTTGTTCTCGATGAGTACTTCTTTCCGGTTGAGATACCGGAGGTCTTTCCACGTTACTTTTTGGACTATTTCCTGGGGTGTCATTGGCTTGGGTATGGTTTGTTTATTGAATGGTATCTGCTTCTTCCTACAGAATTAATTTCCAGTTCAAAAGTGTTTCCGTTTCACCCACATTTGCAAATCCGTTTTTTTCGAGCACCCTGAAGGATGCGACGTTGGTTTTGTCGGTCGAAGCAATAACGGATTTCACGGTGGCCTGGTTTCGGGCCCACCCTATTATTCCGGCTACTATTTCTGTCATAAATCCCCGGCCTTGAAACTCGTCGTAGGTGCCGTAGCCGATTTCAATAGCGCCTTCCGGGTTGGGCTCTCCAACGATGCACAAGTCGCCTACCATTTTATTCTCTTCTTTGGAAATGGCCGTCCACAGCGTCGAATACAGGTAATTTTTGGTCGTGTCGGCTACATTGGGCAGGATGGTTTGTTCGAATGCTTCCCGGAGTTCCGGCGACATGGTTCTGGAAGACGGGCGCAGGTTCAGTTCTGCTTCCAGCGTGTTGTCGCATTGCATGTATTTGACCAACTGGTTGTAGGTCAGGGGTTTTATGAGGAATCGGTTCGTTTCTATCATTTGGAGGTGCGAGCGTTTGAGGTTTATTGTTTCGTAATAGTTGGATGCAGGTTTCTTATTTCAAAACCAGTATTTGGACCGGAGCGCGTCGAGGCTGTCTTTTTTATGCTGTCTC
>JAKQJD010000485.1 GCA_029561355.1 Bacteroidota bacterium
GAACATAAGTGGGAAAATCTGTTCAATAGCGGAGGAATGCTAAAAAGGGAAAGGCTCCGGCATCCGTACCACCGCCGGCGGCTGTTTTAAAAGTCTTCAGTGCGAAGCCGTCAGTGCGAAGTCCGCTCCGAAAAAAGCACCCGTGTAATCTACGGACTTCGGACTGCCGACTTCGCACTTCGGCCTGCAGCGCATCAAGCGCTGCAGGCTTCACAATCCGGGTTATCGATACTGCACACCTTACCCGCTACCGATTCGATATCCAAAGCCGACATCTGCGGTGCATTTTGTGTAACGGCTACCGCAGCGCCTTGCGTCACCGGCGCGCCGGCCATTTCCACCACTTCTTCCGTGGCTTGCGTCACGTATTTCTGCTGGTGTTTCTGGCTGAGCGTGAACTTGATCGGGTCCGTCGCCGCTTTGGAGCGCAGGTAGTACATACCGGTTTTGAGGCCTTTCTGCCAGGCGTAGAAGTGCATGGACGAGAGTTTGGCGAACGTGACAGCTTCCATGAATACGTTGAGCGACTGGCTCTGGCAGATGAATGCACCGCGGTCGGCGCTCATGTCGATGATCACCTTCTGGCTGATCTCGTAGGCTGTTTTGTAGATATCGCGTACTTCTTTCGGAATGTCTTCGATGCCCTGGATGGAGCCGTTGGCGGCCATGATGGCTTCGCGCATTTCCTCGTTCCACATGCCGAGGCGCACCAGGTCGCGCATGAGGTGTTTGTTCACCACGATGTGCTCGCCGGCGAGGGTGCGGCGCGTGTACAGGTTGGAGGTGTACGGTTCGAAACATTCGTTGTTGCCCAGGATCTGGCTGGTGCTGGCGGTCGGCATGGGCGCTACCAGCAGGGAGTTGCGGAGGCCTACTTTTTTCACGCGTTCGCGGAGAGCGTCCCAGTCCCAGCGGTTGGACGGCGCTACGCCCCAGAGATCGAACTGGAACATACCCTGGCTCATCGGCGAGCCGGGGAAACTTTCGTAGTGGCCCAGTTTCTCGGCCAGCGTGGCGCTTTCCGATACGGCGGCGTAGTAGATCGTTTCGAAAATGTCGCGGTTCAGTTGTTTGGCTTCGTCGCTGTCGAAGGCCATACCCATGAGGATAAACGCGTCGGCCAGGCCTTGTACGCCGAGGCCGATGGGGCGGTGGCGCATGTTGGAGTTGCGGGCCTGCGGAATGGGGTAGTAGTTCACGTCTATCACCTTGTTCAGGTTGCGGGTGGCTACGCGGGTGATCTCTACGAGTTTGTCGAAATCGAATTTTCCGTTGACCACGAATTTCGGCAGCGCCAGGGAAGCCAGGTTGCACACGGCCACTTCATCGGGCGAGGTGTACTCGATGATCTCTGTGCACAGGTTCGACGAGCGGATGGTGCCCAGGTTTTGCTGGTTGCTCTTGCGGTTGGCGGCGTCTTTGTACAGGATGTACGGCGTGCCGGATTCCGTCTGGCTTTCCAGGATGGCGTTCCAGAGGTCGCGGGCTTTCACGGTTTTCCGGACGCGGCCTTCCCGCTCGTACTGGTGGTACAAGGCTTCGAATTTGGCGCCGTATACGTCGAACAGGCCGGGCGCTTCGCTCGGGTCGAACAGCGACCAGTCGGCGTCGGCTTTCACGCGTTCCATGAACAAGTCGCTGATCCACATGGCGTAGAACAGGTCGCGGGCGCGCATTTCTTCCTTGCCGTGGTTCTTTTTCAATTCCAGGAATTCGAATACGTCGGCATGCCACGGCTCCAGGTACACTGCGAAGGCACCTTTGCGTTTGCCGCCGCCCTGGTCTACATAACGTGCTGCGTCGTTGAATACGCGCAGCATCGGAATGATACCGTTAGACGTGCCGCCGGTGCCCTTGATGTAGGAACCCGTGGCGCGGATATTGTGAATGCTGAGGCCGATGCCGCCGGCGCTCTGGCTGATGAGGGCGCAGCGCGACAGGGTTTCGAAAATACCGGCGATGCTGTCGTCGGTCATGCTGAGCAGGAAGCAGGACGACATCTGCGGTTTCGGCGAACCGGCGTTGAACAGGGTAGGTGTGGCGTGGATGAACCAGCGCTCCGACATGAGGTTGTAGGTCTCGATGGCCGCGTCGATGTCTTCGCCGTGGATGCCGACGGATACGCGCATGAACAGGTGTTGCGGGCGCTCGGCGATTTTGCCGTTCATCCGCATCAGATAGGAGCGTTCGAGGGTTTTGAAACCGAAGTAATCGAACTCGAAATCGCGGTCGTAGATGATGGCCGAATCCAGTTTGGTGCGGTGTTTCATCACGATTTTATGCGTTTCATCGCCGATGAGGCCGGCGCGTTCGCCGGTTTTCGGGTCCACGTAGTCGTACAGCGCGTCCACGAGTTTGGAAAAGGATTTGTCCGTTTCCTTGTGGAGGTTGCTCACCGCGATACGCGCTGCCAGCAGGGCGTAGTCGGGGTGAATGGTGGCCATGGTGGCGGCGGTTTCCGCAGCCAGGTTGTCGAGTTCGACGGTCGTGACGCCGTCGTACAGGCCCATGATGACCTTTTTGGATACTTCGATGATGTTGACGAAGCCCGTATCCAGGCCGTAGGACATTTTTCTCAGCCGGGCCGTGATTTTGTCGAAGGACACTTCTTCGCGCTGGCCGGAACGTTTGATTACTTGCATCATATGATTGGGTTGTTGTTGTAAGGATTTTGTTCGATAGGATGGTTGATGAGGGATAGTTGATGAGGTTGATAAGGGTTGATGAGGTTGATAGGCGTCATTGCTTCGTCGCGTCGAGCACTTCTTTCGGGATCACCATGTCCACCAGTTGCTGGGTCTGGGCATCGCCGGGGGCTTCACCTTTCCGTTTGTCTTCGATGAATTTCCACGAATCGTGTTCCGGGCTTTTGATGGCGATCATCTGTTTGTCGGGCGTTTTGATGAACATGCTTTTGTCGGGCCGCTGCTCCACGTTTTTGGAGCCGAACTGCATTTGCATGGCCACCAGCACCATGCCCACGGTGGCGCTGTCGGAAGTATCCGTAAGCGTCATGGTCATAGCGGCGTCGTAAGGCACGATGGCGTACAGGTGTTCGCCGGTTTTGCCGACCGGTGTGAGGTTTTTGTAATCGAACTGCTCGAAACCGATTTTGACGATCTCGTTTTCGAATGCGCTGCGCAGTTGTTCCTTGATGTCTTCTTTCGGCACAATGGCAAACATGGCCGGCGGCATGAAGTACACGAGCGAATCGTATTCGATGTTCAGTGACACGCGTTTGTAGGTCTCCATGTCGCGGCGGAGATCGAGGCTATCCTGTTTTGTCTGGGCTGTGGCGGCGCAGGCGAGGAGGAGCAGGACGGTTACTAGATGGATGGTTTTTTTCATGGTTTGATCTGATGTCTGTGATGTCTGTGATGTCTCTGATGTCCGTAGGGCTTCACCCTACGTTGATGCTTGCGCCCCTTCAGGGCTGCTATGGGTTAACGGACTTCGCACTTCGCACTGACAGACTTCGCACTTAAAAGTCCGCTTCCATGCTGAAGATCTGGTCTTCCCGTTTGCCCATAACCCCCGCTTTCTGGTAGTCGCCCACGCGTTTTTCGAAGAAGTTCGTTTTGCCCTGGATCGAGATCATGTCCATCCACGGGAAAGGGTTGGCGGTTTTGTACACTTTTTCGTTGCCCAGCGACATCAGGAGGCGGTCGGCGACGAATTCGATGTACTGGCCCATCATGTCGGCGTTCATGCCGATCAGGGAAACGGGCAGCGCATCTGTGATGAATTCCTTTTCGAACGAAACGGCTTCGGTGATGATGGCTTCGATTTCTTTCGGGTCGAGTTTGTTTTGCATCATGGAATACAGCAGGCAGGCGAAGTCGCAGTGCAGGCCTTCGTCGCGGCTGATGAGTTCGTTGCTGAACGTGAGGCCGGGCATGAGGCCGCGTTTTTTCAGCCAGTAAATGGAGCAGAACGAACCGGAGAAAAAGATACCTTCCACGGCGGCGAATGCGATGAGGCGGTGCGCGAAGGTAGGCGCGTCTTCGATCCAGCGCAGGGCCCATTCCCCTTTTTTGGCTACGCAGGGCAGGTTTTGCAGGGCATGGAACAGGAAATCCTTTTCCTTGGGCTCCTTTATATAGGTATCGATGAGGAGGGAGTACATCTCGGCGTGGATGTTCTCGATAGCGACCTGGAAACCATAGAAACAACGCGCTTCGGGAATCTGGACTTCGCGCATGAAGTTGAGCACGAGGTTCTCGTTGACGATGCCGTCGGATGCGGCGAAAAACGCCAGCACGTGTTTGATGAAGTGGCGTTCGTCGTCATTGAGTTTGTGTTCCCAGTCGATCATGTCCTGGTTCAGATCGACTTCTTCGACCGTCCAGAAGGAGGCGACTTCGGTTTTGTACATTTTCCAGACCTCTTCGTAATTGATCGGGAGGATGACGAAACGATCGGGGTTTTCGGCAAGAATGGGCTCGTAGCCGTCGGTTTTCTGTTTCATATTTGTTCGTTTATCTAGTGTATTATTGGATGAATGAGAAACTTCCCTACGTTAGTCCGCTGAATTACAACATTTTAAGGACGACAATCCCTTAACGGCTTTTGAGCCGGGCGTCAATCCTGTGTTTAAATTTTCGGAACTTTACTGAGGCGGGAAGGGTATTAAACTTTTCTATTCTGGGTAGCGAAAGTAACGGCTCTTTCCGTGTTTTCGCGGCATAATTATCCACATGGTGTTTATAACTTTCGTAAAACATTGATATTCAATGCTTGTATAAAAAGTTAATTTTATCCACATTGTTAATAACTCGTGTGGATAATTTTTTTTCGTTTTGACAGGCAAATATGAAATTAAAAAAGCCGGCATATAAAACGGCCTGTTTGTCAGCGACTGGAAACCTGACTTATGCTAAAAACAGGTTTGCCCGTCGTTGCCACTAGGACTTATATTTATGTCACGTTAACCATAAATGTATACAGCATGAAACAACTTTTCACCTTACTGTTTTTAACCGCGTTGTGCGGGAGCGGGCATACACAATCCTATACGTTGCAATCGAATCAGGTAAAAGCGACTATTCTGGCCAATGGCGCCACTTTTACAGACGGGACGAATGGCGCGTTTATCCCCGTGCAGCCGGAGTTGCTGCCGATCAGTTTGCTGAATGGCTCCGGTATCTGGGTTGCCGGGCTCGATGGCGCCGGAAACCTGAAAGGCGCCGTAGACCGGATCAGCAGCACGGATTTTCAGCCGGGCGAACTCGATCCTTTAGAGCCGTCGCTGGTTGGCAACCTGATAGAGATCTGGCCGGTTAAGTGTGCTGATCTGGAAGCGCACCTGCAGGATTACAGCGATGGCGTGATTGACAACCCGAATGCCCACATATTCGCTTTTCCGGGGAAAGGAAACGCCCAGTTTGAACAGTACAACTCGGGCGCAACACTCCCTTTTACCAGTCAGGCACTTGCCGGTTATTATGACCAGAATAACGATGCGCTGTACGAACCTGTGCTGGGAGAATACCCGGCCATCGAAGTACGCGGCTGCCCGCAAGTATTTCCGGTCCGGGAGTTGGCGTGGTCGGTTTTCAACGATGCGCTCGACGTTCCGCATCCCTCCGGCATGGCAAAACTCGACATGGAGGTGCAACGGCAGGTGTTCCAGATAGGATCGCTGCATGAGGACGTACGCGACAAAACCGTATTTGTGAGATACAAACTGATCAATCGTGGTGCGGAGGTGCTGGATTCCTGCTTTGTCGGCCTTTATTCGGACCTCAGCATCGGAAATCCCGTCGACGATTATATCGGTACCATTCCAGAGCGAAAACTGGTCATCGGATACAATGCAGACGGAAATGACGAAGGCGGTTTCGGAACTGCTATTCCTGCGCTGGGTATAAAACTGCTGCGCGCACCACTCTCGCCGGTAGGAGACGAAATTTTTGAACTGGGCCTTCACAGCACGCTTTCTATCGACGACCCGTCTAATCTGAGCAGCGCCGGAATTTATAATCTGCTGAACGGACGTTTGCCCGACGGATCGCCGGGGCCCGCAGGCGGATTTGTATTTCCCGGAAATCCCGGGCAGGCGGACCAACCCGGGACGGAACTCGCTTTGGGAAATGTTCCGGGGAAACGCAGAAGTCTGATGTCGATGGGACCCTTCACGCTTCAGCCGGGCGCCGTCAATGAGTTGATCGTCGCTTACTATTACAGTTATGAGCCGGGTCCGTTCACGGTACCGGAACAGGTAGTCGGCCTGATCGAATGGGCCAATAGCATTCAAAATCTGTTCGACAACTGTCTGGAGGACGAAGAGAATTTTTGCGACTTTATAACGGAAGCGCCGCATCCATCCAACCCGTCGGGGCTAAGTATTTTCCCCAATCCGGCGAGCGGACAGTTCACAGTGGAAAGCAAGGGTGCGGCTTTTTCGAGCATCGAAATGACAGATGCATTGGGCCGGACCATTCAGGAAATACAACTGGGTGTTCCGGCGCTCAAATACGAGGTGCGGGTCACGGATATTGCTTCAGGTATGTATTTCGTGCGGGTAGACGGGCATTCTATTCCGCTGGCGATTCAGCGGTAGAGGATACGAGGAGTTGAAAACAATGTATTGAAGAGAAAAAAATAGTGTTTTCATGTTCAAAAGTGCCCTGCCGTAAGGTAGGGCATTTCTGTTTGTAGGTATATGAACGGGAATTTGGTTTGAGACTTTGAGATTTGGTCGGCTTCGCCTCCCTTCGTAGGAATAATTGCCACGCGGACGACGCGGATAAAGCGGATTAACGCGGATTTTATGGCCGCAAGGCCATAAAAAATCCGCGTTAATCCGCTTTATCCGCGTCATCCGCGTTGCAGTTATTCCTACGGCGAGGAGGCGAAGCCGCATCATTCCAAGTATTTACTTACCGTACAAACGCTGGTATTTTTCCACAATACAGCGCGCCATCATGTAACTCACCGTCGATTCGGCGCCCTGGTTAAGGTTCACATACGTTTCTTCCAGTCCGTCGTAGCAACCGCCCGTGCAGGGGTTGTACACAATATGGTGCAGGTGATTTTGCCCCAGGAACCAGTTGAAAGCCGTTTTCATTTTATCCGCGTAATCCGCAGCGCGGAACACCTGAAAGAAAGTAAACAATGCCAGCACCGAATAGGCGATGTCGATGGGCTGTTCGCCATAAGCGTGGCTTGCTTCGCCTTTTTTCATCCATGATTTGTTCGAGATCACCTTGATGCCGTCTTCATTAAAGGTTTTGGACAGCAGAAAATCGAACGTGGTGCGCGCTACCTGGCGGTAAGCCGGGTTGCCGGTGACTACCCAGGCGCAGAGCATGGCTTCCGGAAGAATGCTATTGGCGTAGGTGAGGTAACTTTCGTACCACTGCCAGCCTTCTTCCGATTCACTTTTATACATGCCCACCATGCGGTCGGCGAGGGTTTTTACCAGTTTGGTGTGCTTTTGCGATTCCTTTCCGACGCTGCTGTAGTACAGCCCTTTGATGATAAACGCCATGGCGCGGGTGGAATGCACCTGCTCCAGATAGGGTAGTGCGCGCTGCACGATTTCTTCCGCGGTGGCGGTCAGGTGCCGGGGCAACAGGAAACCTTTGGAAATGACGTATCCGAGTGCCCAGATGGCACGGCCGTTGGAATCTTCGAGGTTGGTTTCCTCGTTTTGTGGCGTAAATACCTTGTTTTCATCAACATAGTTCAGGAAATCACCTTTGGGTTGCTGACAGAACTTGATAAAATCGAGGTAAGTACGGATATATTCGAGGTCTTCTTCTTTTCTCGTCAGTTCGTAGTGCATGCATACGGCAATCATGGCGCGCGCATTGTCGTCGAGCGTATAACCCGAATCCAGATCCGGCTGGTTGATTTTGGAAAACTGGATCATACCAATTTCCGTGGTCATTTTTTTGATGTGCGCCAGGTTGAATTCGGGCACACGGTATTCGAGGGTGATCTTATTTGCGTTGGTCGACATATGGTTGTTTTCAGGGGATGTATTTTGTTCACTGACCCGCTGGATCAGCAATGCGTGCGCAATAGCCGAGTTTTCCCAGGCAGTGGGAACAATCCGCTGAAGAATGCCGGCGCTGAATGCCAGGCGCAGGTCGTCGTCGCTCATCAGGCGGTTCACCGCTTCCGAGAGTTGTACGGGGTTCTGGAAATCAACGATCATACTGTTGTTGCCGCTCAATACCTCTTTCGCATGCGGGATGGGCGTCGAAATGATCGGGCATCCGCAACTCATGGCATACGAAAACGTGCCGCTGACGGCCTGGTGGGGGTCTTTCGACGTAAACAGGTAAATATCAGTGAGTTGCAGGTATTCCAGCAGATCTTCCAGCGACAGATATCGGTTGATGAACTGTACGTGGTCGGTGAGATCGAGTTCCGTTACTTTAGCCTGGAGCATTTCACGGTAGCGTTCGCCTTCGGATTTAACTACACCCGGGTGCGTTTTTCCGATGACGAGAAACATCACGTCGGGGTTCTGTTCCACAATGGCCGGCAGTGCGTCCAGCGTGGTTTCGATACTTTTACCCGAACTCAGCAGCCCGAAAGTGGAAAGCACTTTTCTGCCGCCGATCCCGTATTTCTCTTTCAGCGTGTTTTTATCCAGGTGCGGCACGAGGTGGGTGCCGTGTGGAATGACCTCTATTTTTTCTTCCGCCACGCCATATTCCTTTTGAAGGATTTGCGCGGCATTGTCGGTCATTACGATCACAGCGTCGCAGGCCCCTGCAATACGCCGGGCGTTGGTACGCAGGCCGTCGTTCGGGTTCGGCAAAACCGTGTGGAAAACTACCACTACGGGTTTGGAAAGTCCATACAGGAATTGCAGAAACACTTCCTCGCCGGCCTGGTGGAAAAAGCCGAATTCGTGCTGAATCACCACACTCTGGATCTTCGGATCAGAGTTGATGGCGCTTGCCAGTTTTTTATATTCGGCCGGCTCGTTGGTATCCAGTGTGAATTTTACTTCTTCCGGATACTGGTACTGCATCTTTCCGGCTTCCAGCGCGCAGATTTTGAGGGAAAAGGAGTTGGTAAATTTGTCGTTGAGAGATTTCACAAGGTCCTGGGAATACGTAGCGATCCCGCACTCTCTGGGTGGATAGGAAGTAATGAACAAAATCTCAGGCAACTCGGTAGCCGGGAGTTTGACGTTCCCTTTTCGGGTCACTTCCGGTGAAACGGAGCGGGTGGTATTTTCTCCAAAACTTACAATCAGTTCATTATTCATGTTTCTTCACATTAAGTAATAACTCAGAGATGAGCGCAGACAGACTTAAGGAAGCGCAGGCAATGCGTTCGTCGGCGGCGCCGTAATAAATGTATAAAGTGTCATCGAACAGTGCCGTTCCGGTAGGGAAACACACGTTGTCTACTTCACCTTTCAACTCCCATTTGTGCTCCGGCTTGAATAAAGCGTACGGCAAACGGGAAATTTCTTTTCCTGGATTTTCCAGATCCATCAATGCAGCACAAGCCACATATTTGTATCCGGAGGCAGTATCGTACACTCCATGGTAAATGAGGAGCCAGCCGTGTTCAGTCTCGATGGGCGGGCAACCGCCGCCGATGTAACTGATCTCGTGGCTGTGTTTGGGAGCCAATGCGATGTGATCCTGAAAATGAAGGAAATAATCTTCCCAGTAATGATTGGTCAAATCGCTCAGATCGTGTACTGCCGCTATTTGTATGTCGGGTTTAATTCTGTGCAGGAAAAAAAGCCTGCCACCTATTCTTCGGGGAAAAAACACCACGTTTTTGTCCCAAAGCAGGGCATTCATATTCATTATGTGGCTATAATACCCGTTAAAACGGAGGTACTTCTCATTCAGGGGATATTTTGTTTGCGCCAGCCGGAGGAAGTTTTCGCAACTGATCTCCGGCGTTATGATACCCCGTTTTTCGAAGCCATTGGGCAGGGTTTCTGCAGTCGCGTAAGAGCCGAATACGTTTACGCCGTCGTAGGCCGTATAGGTCAGGTAATAGATGCCATCGATTTTGGTAATACGGGGGTCTTCTACACCGTGTGATTCCTTTTCGCCCTGCGGAAAAATGATGGGCGTATCCAGCCTTTCCACCACGGTTTCGGGACCTTCCAGCCGGCAATAACCGATGGTGGAATAGTTACCCTTTCTTACTGCACGAAAAAAAATGTGTAGGGTATTTCCTTCCTGCATGACGGCCGGATTGAGGACACCTGCATTTTCAAACACGAGGTCGGTTTTATGAAGAATTACACCGAGTTTATTAACTTCTAACTTTGGCACTTTCATCGGGAAACATATTTTGTGAACAAGAACTTGGAACAGGCACAGATAAAAATGACCTGACTACCAAACCAAAAACAGTTGGGCAATCAGGTCTGAAAAATGTGTTTGTCTGTAAATTTTCAATCGGGCGAATTCGCCCTGAAGTTTGGAGCAAAAGGAGTAGATTCTAGTTGCAGTAACCGAGCAAAACCCAGATGATGACGAATACCAGAACAGTGCCCAGGCATCCGCCACCCAATTTGCTTGCTCCGTAGCCTGCAATAAGGCCTCTGAAGATATTATTCATTGTGTGTCGGTGTTTTTAAGGTAAGTAATGAAATTGGTTGTTGGTTTTGAGGATTCGAGTATTCGAGTATTTGAATTCAAATCCTCAAATCCTCGAATCCTCCGGTTTCTTAGGTCAGGATCAACAGCACCAGCAGAACCACGATCAGCGCACCTGCGGAGATGTAAACGCCGCCGCTAACAGCACGCAGTTCTTTTTTTACCGCACGTTTTTCCTTGCGCAGCTGCTTTTTCTCCGAAGCGCTCATGTTGGATTTGTCGGTTGCCTTGATCTCTTTCAGGCGGCCTTTCAGCACCTCGGCCTGAGCGGAAGGAGCCGGTTTGGAAGCGGTAGTTGTTGTAGGAGGTACTCCCGTTGCGGCTTGCGCAGCCGGGACGATGAACAACAACAAAAAGGCGGTTGTGATACTCAGCGCTAACTTTTTCATTGTAATGATTTTTGTTTGTTGAAAAATTAATAGGATC
>JAKQJD010000501.1 GCA_029561355.1 Bacteroidota bacterium
GCGCCGAAATACCCTTCGGAATGCAGGATGAGGTCTTTGTAGGCGGTCTGTGCGGTGGTCATGTTTGTGAGTAGTGGAGGTGTTGAGATTGTTGAAGATTGTATTAATGTATCAGTACGATGATACAAAGATACGGGAAAGGATTTGGGATATGCAAGGGGTGGGAGGAAAAACGATGATTTTTATTTGAGAGGTTGAACAGGATTGAAAGGATTAAAAAGGATTTTCCAGGATTCGGCCGCTCAAGAGTTTGTCGTTCATTCGCCGGGATTTTAGTGGTGGGATGGATTTAAGAACTTAAACCGGTTTGTATTGCGCACGCAATACAAACCGGTTTAAGTTCTTAAATCCATGCCACCACTAAGCAGGCGCCAAGGGATTGGCAGAAATACCTGCGGTGGCGGAAAGGGTTTGCACAAGGATCACAAAGCATTCGTACATCCCGCATTGTGATCCTTGTGCAAACCCTTCGTGCCCCTTGTGGTTAAATATTTACTTGATCCGCGTTCCCGGTATCTCCTGCCCGCCCTGGAACAACGTCATCTGTGGCACCGCACCTTTTTCATCGGGGTAAAACTCGATGGTCGCATCCACCACTTTCAGGAAAAAACGCGTGGGCGATTCGGCATACACCTCGAAACGCGATTGTCCCGTAGCCTGGCAAAACAGTTGCGTGCCTTCGCGGGTGACGGTGATCGTAAATCCCGGCGCCAGTTGGTATTCGCCCGTAAAAGGGGTGAGTTGGGCTTCGGTGAGTTGCAGTTCCTGCTTGCCGGCGGGAATAGGTTTATCGGTTTTGGTCCACACGTTTTCGTCCGTGTGGCGGTCGCCGACAATGGCTTTGGATACTTTTTTCGCGCCTTTGCCTTCTTCCGTGAAACGCAGGCGGGATAGCGAATTTTCAAAATAAAACTGGCCGGGCGCGTACGGCACCAGCGTGAATTTGGAACTGCCGGTGCGTTGCGATTTCAACACGCCGTTTTCGAGGGTGATGATGCGCTGCTCCTTTTTATCATTTTCATATACGCCGGTGTAGGTGGTCAGCACTTCGTTTTTTACGGAAATGGCAGTGGGAGCGAGGTCTTTATCTGCGGCCAGCGCGGCCAGTTTGTCGCCCAGTGCATCGGGACTAACGCAGTCGCAGTTGGTGAGCACCGCCACACAAACGTCCTCTTCTTTTACATAAATCAGGTAACTCAAAAAACCGTTGATGGCGCCGCCGTGCTCGATCGTATGGCTGCCCATGAGCGCGCCGATCTGCCAGCCGTAACCGTAGTAGGAGTTGGTACCGTCGGGGAGCACATTTGCCTTGAACGCCTTTTGCATGGTTTCGGGTTTGATCACTTTCCCGCTGTGCAAGGCGCGTGTCCAGGTAGTCAGGTCTTCCACGGTAGATAACAGCGCACCGGCCGAATACGGCTGCGTGGTGCTCAAAAACTCGGTATTCGTATATTCCTTTTCTTTTGAATACCCGTTCGCGCGGTTTTTGATGAGGCGCTCCGACGAATCGTAGTACGTGTGCTGCATACCCAGCGGCTTGAAAAACTGCTCGTCGAGGTACGCCGCGTACGATTTGCCGCTCACTCTTTCAATGATGTAACCGAGCAGGATGTAGCCCGAGTTGTTGTATTTGTATTTCGTGCCGGGCTCGAAATCCATACGTTCATTTTTGAAAAAATCGACCAGTTCCCTGGGCGACAAATCCTTGCGGCGTGTCATGGCATTCCATTCCACCATTTCCGTGTAACTTTTGATGCCGGAAGTGTGGTTGAGCAATTGTTCCACGGTGATCTTTTTCCCCTGCGTTGGATAGTCAGGAATGTAAGTGGTGATGTCGCTC
>JAKQJD010000267.1 GCA_029561355.1 Bacteroidota bacterium
TCCTTTTTAAAAACAACGATATCGCCATAGTCGGGCTCACTTTTCCGATAGGCTTTCATATTAACCATCACATAATCACCCACTTGCAGCGTAGGAGAGTTGGAAGTGGTTGGAATACGAAAAGACTGGAAACCCATCATAGGTCTCGGATCATACACCCAGAGCGCAGGGAAAATGACAATCCCGATCAATAGATAGTAATACCATTTATTGTAAGGTTTTAGCACATACTCTTTTTGTCTCAAGGCATTAACGACCGCGTCGAGAATGACAAAACCTTTGAATGCCAGCTCTCCGACCATCAATAAAATTGCTCCGAAAAAAGTATTCAGTGCTCCGGTGAGCGCTATAAAAAATGGAAATAAAACAATGCAGGCATAAAAGACGGCTGCTTTCCTGATTTGGCCATTGTATACCTGGCCGAGGCCCGGCAGAAAAAATGAAAGAAAAAAAGCGATCCAGGTATTCCTGGGCTTTGTTGGAACTGTTGAATTTTGTTCATCTATGGTTTGGTCCATTTGCCGGTTCTTTTTTGATTATTTATTTGTGAGTTCCGCCACGTATTTCAAGTTGGTTTCTCTGGAATGCTCTCCAAAAATAGTCTGATAGGTGCCGTCAGGACGTATAATCACCGTGCTCCCGCAAAGCGGGTGTTTGGCAAAAAACGTATCCCGAACCCGGTTGTTGACGTCGGGACGCCAGATGACAATGTTCTTGTATTTTTCGAGTCCTTCGGGGCGGCTGTAAATATTGAATTGCAGGACGGGCGCAATCGAATACAGTTTTTTGTAGTAATCGCGGTACAGTGTCTTCAGCGATTTTTCTTCACAGCAGCAGGACTGATTGCAGTCGGGGCCCGGGTGATAATCAATCACCAGAATGCGGTTCGGATCGATTTTGACATCCGTAGCCGCTTCCAGATCGTTGCGCAACAATTGTAAGGAGTCGGGGTGCAGCACGCCCTGGCCGAAACCGTCGAGTGCCCTGACGAAATAAAAAACCTGTTGTTGGCTGTATTCGCCGAAATAGGAATAATAATTTCCGTTCGGATGGATCACCACTACGCTTGCGCCGGGGTAATGCCATTTAAAAAATGTTTTTTCAATGGTATTGCGCACGTCCGGGTACCACTGGATCAGATCGCGGTACCTGCTGAGTCCTGTCGAGTCTTTGTACACACTGAACTGATCGAGTGCCGCTAGACTGTATAGTCTTTTAAGGTACTGCCTGTGCAGGCGCAGGATCAATGCCCTGTCGGTTGTTCCGCTTGAATTGTTTTCATCTTCTCCGGGGTAATAATTGATCACAAGGATATGGGAAGGATCGATGTTTACGCCGGCGGCTTCTTCCAAGCTCCGGCGGATCAGTTGTACGGAATCGAGCGAAAGTCGGCCCCGGTTTTCGCGGTTTGCCTTGACAAACAAGGTAGCCGTATCCGTTTCGAACTGCAGGTGTAATTTATTAAAAGCGTATTCATCTTCCCGGTATTTCCGGGCGGTACTGGGCTGGTTATTTTCGTCCAGATACACTTTTTTCCTGTGCTGGGAAAAGGCAAGGGCTGGTATACCTAGTAATAGAAGAAGTAATAAATTTCGCATGGCTTGAAGGTATTAATATTGAAAAAGGCTCTGTGCCGGCTACATATTACTTGCGAAGATAAGTGACCCGCTTTTTATTTCAATAAAAAAGTGGCACATCGCATTCAAGGATGTGCCACTTTTATTTTGACTATCTTAATTAATTAATTCTATCGCTATTGATTTGTGAATACACTGACAGCAAACTTTCCTGACAAAGTATTCTTCTTTTGAACTTTGTAATTAATAGTGAATTCAAGAATCCCATCTTTCTCGGCAATAATCCTCATTTGAGAATTGGAATATATTTTCCAGTCTTCCTGATCATTCAGCCTGAAAAGAAGGGCTCCCAGCGGATAATTCTTTATTAATTGCCCGCAATCAGAACTTTCAGGTATAATATTCAATCCTTCAGGACCAAATGTAAGGTTGCAGTCGGGTGATGAAATAGTGCCGTGGCAGGATAAAAACAAAATCTTGTCTTTTTCAACATGAACCTTTGTTTTAGTATATTCCTGAACGTACGTGTTTATTAAAAGAATTCTCTTTTCTAAAAGTTTTTTATCTTTTATATTAATTAATTCAGATGTATCTAAAGCAAATTTCAGTTTTTCATAGTACTCATCTAATTGCACTTGATAATTACCTGTATTACAATCCCTTGAACCATTGGTAATTAAATGATTAGAACTAATTAATTTATCAAGTAATTCATCTGTTTTATGTAACCCGTATTTAAATAACGGGTCTGAATTATTATTAGAATTCGTCAGGAAATTATCCGGTTTCATATCTCCATGTATGAACAACTGGGTATTCATTGAACTGCTCAGTTTTTCCGGCAATGTTATTTTATCTAAAAGCATGACAGGATCCTTTTTATAATAATTCAGAATGTCATTATTTGCCAATTGTTCCTCTGAATGTAAAACGGAATCGGTTATTGGAACTACTTTCCTATGATAACCAGGATCTCTTTCAGGTTGCGTTCGGATTGGTAATGCGGCGTTTTTATCATTTGAATTTTCATTACCCGCTAATGCCTCCCCTTGTTCTGCTGTTGTCGTATACTCCAAATCCTGCCAAACGATCACGGAATCGGTTTTGGGTAAGTTCCAGTAAAATATGCAGGATAAACCTAGAATTAATAGCGTAATCATTGGAATCATGTCTTTCCAACGATTACCTGTTATCTGCTCGTAAATATTCATACTCCCCTTGAAAACGCCAACGTTATCAGGCAGTAATCCTGCATTGTCTGTTTCAGTTAAAACATTGACAATTTCATCTTTGTATGCAGGAGAAATATTCAATCCTTCTTCATCCAAAAATGTATCCAGGTTTTTTAAAGGGTCATTTGAGTTGGCATCGTGTCGCTGTTTACTCATGATCTGGAAGTAGGTTTTTCTTCAATGACTGAAGATAATTTATGTTGGGCTTTATTAAATATTTCCACTACCTGCGGTTCGGTCAGGCCATTGGCCATTGCTACAGTTTCAATCGTTGTATTATTATCCTGGAAGGCCATAAAAATCTCAAATTCCTGCTCATCCAATAAATTTCCGGCCATATCCTGCAAGTATTGACTTCTGCTGATCTGACAACCCAGGAAAGTTTTGAAAAAAGTTTTTTCAAAATTCTTCTTATCCTCGGGTGTAGGGGCATCCTGATATAGTTTTTCATATAGATTTCTAAGGAGTTCTACATAAAACTTCCTGTACAATATGCCGTCCACGCAGGTTGCCAGGATACCGTCCATATCCAATCCGCTTGCCGGTAAACCACTTTTTTCTGCGACGCGGCTTATTCCGGTTGTCTGATACCGTTCCGATCGGGCTGCGTCGGCAATGGGCCCGGGGCTTAAAAAGTTGATTAACTGGGGCTTGTCCATGGATGGACTAATAATCTGGTCAATCGTTCTTCCAAAATAATCGGCAATGCAGAACAAAGCGTCTATTCGCGGCATTGCTTCTTCCGTTTCATAATTGACGATGGAAGTGCGTTTCAGTTGAATATCGTAATCCTTGTATTTATCGTTCAGCGCGTCTGCAAGTTTTGCTTGTGTCAGGTCTCTCTTCGTGCGAAGATTTTGCAGGTTCTTTGCAAAATTCTTTTTCAATGTATTTCCAAGGCTCATGGTACACGGTCGTGTGGTATGAATGCGGATTGTTAAAACCTCGAGGCAAGGTTAGGCTTGCCTGATCCATTAAATGAGGGAGTAGCGTGACTGCACCCGAACTATTTCCGGATACAGGTTCTACAAGGGCCAAAGTAAGGCATTTAAATTGACGTTGTCAAGATGGCTGTCTTTTTTTTCGACGAATTTTGATGCATTTAATCGAGATATCTAATTTTTTGGTTAAAATAATGTTAAGATGAGTGTATTAAGTTGGCTTTGACTTAACGTATTATACCTTTGTCGAAGGTTTAAAACCCTGACCCCCAAAATACCGCTGCCTGCTCCACCACACGGCTAATAAATCCCATTGTCAGCGTAGAAGTTCCGGGCAGGCAGCAAATTCTTTGATATTCCTCTTCTGTGAATAAAGGATTATTATACGGGACGTTTCTTACCTATGAAGCTAATTTAAATGTCAGGCGGCGCGCGTAGATAGCGCCGCCTGCTCTATTTTAGAGCGTGTTCGGGATTTTTTTGCCGGCCTGAAAAGTGGCTTTTTCGCCTGCTTTTTCACCTTTTTTCATTTACATAGTCACCGCTATGCGCATGAAAAAAACGCGCAAAACAGACAAAAAATCCATCTTTTCAAGCGCCGGCAAAAAATCCCGAATACGCTCTTAGCCCGTTCCGCTCTTCCCATTTCAGGGTATTTACACCTTTTAAAAGCAACCACAAGGCCAGTGATAA
The DNA here is from genome assembly GCA_029561355.1 of Bacteroidota bacterium. Taxonomy (GTDB): domain Bacteria; phylum Bacteroidota; class Bacteroidia; order Chitinophagales; family Saprospiraceae; genus M3007. The sequence continues at coordinate 4,444 of JAKQJD010000267.1, forward strand.
TTCCGCAATAAAGGCGGGAATCAGAATGGCCGGGAAAATCATGTCTGAGACCGCGGGAGCAAGCAACAAGACAAAACTATTGGTCAGGTAGCACAACCCGGCGATTTGCATCAGAACGCCCAGGATTTTGGGCAGATAACCGGACCGCACAATCAAATATCCCACTATCAGGCATTCGATACCGAAAAATATCAGCCCGACGCCCAAACCGTATCCATGCGCTTTAATCGCCAGATAAGCCATCACGTGCAGTTGCTGCGGTTGGAAAGCATTCAGGTAGAGGGCGCCTCCCAGCGGAAACAAGGCTGTTACCAGATTTAATTTATTGACAACGAGCACGATGGTCTGCACCACGTTAAAAAGTACGGCAAGCAAGGCCAGGTTCCTGTTCACCGGCCTGAGCAGAATGTACAAGATCAGGATCAACGGGATATCGCAGATGTGCATGATCAGGTCGCCGGCGATACTCGCGCGCCACAACGATTCCGATGCGAGCAGGTTTTTCGCCGTGGCGGTCAGATCGTCCGGCAGAACCAGTTGGCTTCTGACCATCCCGCCTAAAACGCCCGCAATAATGATAAGGAGGTAGAGTATTCCACCGATTCTGGCGGTTTTGTTGATCAAACTTTCCATGGAAAATGAATTAGTTCGATCAATGTCGTGCGTTTAAATTCAGGGGATATTTATTATCGTTTAAATGGATCGAAATGACGATTAAAGGAGGGATGTATTGGATAACGTGTTAACAGTACATGAGCAAGCATCATTCTCTTGTGTCCCAAATCGCTCTGGAAAAAATGCGCCACATTTTTTCGGGCGACTACAACTTTTAAAAAGTTCTTTTCAACGTCATCACCTTTGATGTATGAATTTTATTCCACAGCATTTCTTCTTCGAATTGGGCTACCAGAAATCTTTTTTTCCTGCCGTAATAGTCTTTAGTGATTAAGAAGAGCACATCATCTTTTATTCTGAATTTTACCTTGTAATAATTATCGCCGCTGACGTGCTTGATACCTGGCTCTTGACATATATGGTTGATAGCCAACCTGAAATGCGACCTGTTATAAAATTTCCACTCCATAAAATGACAACATTTTTGTGGGTCATACAAGTAATCTGCATGATTGTAAACCTTGAATGCAGCCTTTTTGAAATAAGAACTGTCGTCATTGCAGATGTACCATCGGCCTGCCAACCCATTGTTCTTTTTGCTTTCAATAAACGCCCGGACAATTTCTTTTTTCATTTTGCGCGGGTTCTGCGCCTCGGATTGAAGTGCAAAAAAGATCAATGTAAAAATCAGTAGCCTTTGCATTGGATAAAAGCATTTTCAGCATCCGTTTGATAAATCTGGCGGGCATACACCTCAACGCGTCACAATCACCCCGTCCTCCGCATAATTCTTCTTGATATTCACCAATATCTGGTGCAGCGTCTCCGCCGCCAGTCCGTGCAACACCAGCCGGTACGCTGCATTGTAGGTCGTGGCCGGTACCATGGGGTGTTTGTTATTGATGAGGCCGATATGCGCCGGGCTGCTCAAAATCTGGGAGGAATAGATCGCGATGGTTTCATCCAGTTGCAGCGAATTGCTGGCCCGGATAAAGTCGTTGTACGTCAGGAACAACTGGTAAAACGGCGTAAATACCTCGATGGCCGATCGTAAATCCAGCACATTGGTCCATTTATTCGGAAAATCGATGTGCGGAAACTGGTCGTCGGTGATAAACGTCAGGTCCAGTTTTTCCTTCGGCATCACCGAGATTCTCTTTTCGTTCAACTGGCTGTTGAGGCGGATAACGAAGTTGTACAGGTTGAGGTCGTGCAGCAGGAACAGGTCTTTTTTGACGTCTTCGAAATTCACCGGTTTCAGCGGATTGGTTTCCACCTGCACGTGGTCGATGTTTTTGGAAATAAATTCCAGGATTTCGCTGCCTACCCAAAAGTGTCTGAATATCAATAAATTAGCATCAGGACTTACGAAGGTTTTTAAACCCCAGGCCAGGATTCGGTGGAGGATTTTGGACGAATTCGGGAACCGCGGAATGAAGTATTTGAAGATATAAATGAAGATCATCGTGATTTTCGACCACACCACAATCAGGGGTTGCAGGTAGCGGGCCGACCACGAATTGTTGTCGCGCATCAAAGCCAGTTTCGTCCGCGCATTGATCGGAATACTGTGATCCAGGTACAATGCCAGCCAGGGATTCGGGTCGCGCGGATCGTGTGTGGCGACATTGGTGAAAACATCTTGTGGAGCCATCTTTTTGAATGATGAACGATGAATGATGAACGATGAATGATGAACGATGAATTTTGACCCGGTTATTTCCGGAATTTCAACAGGCCCAGATGGGCGAAAAATTGCATTATTTGATAGCCGGCATCGATTTGCAGATACGTGTTTCCCAGATTGGCGCGGTCGGCGCGGTCGTGGTGATGCGCATGCCAGCCTTCACCAAAAGTGATATAAGCCAAAAACCTGTTGTTTCTGGCACGGTGAAAAAGCGCGCCCGGCTTCCCCGATAAATGTCCAATCGAATTGATCGAATCACCCAGATTATAAATGACGACGAAAGTAAGCCAGGTGGCCACAATACCGCTTGTTCCGAAACACGCGTATGCAAAAACAAGCAAAACCGTCGCGTACAACCACATAATGCCTTGATAAACAAACTTCCGGCTCAGCCAACAGCAAAAGGGATCCTGCTGAATGTCCATAGCATTGTCGTTGTATTGCTGGTTGGTTCGGGGTCGCCAGTACCCGTCGAAATACATTCTGAAAACACCTGCCAACGCGTAAGCCAGGCAAATTAAAGCATTTTTAGAAGGAATATACCAGCCGCAATGCGCGTACCGGAATCCGTCGAGTACCGGCGAATGCGGATCACCCGGCTTGTCGGCAAAGCGATGGTGCTGCCGGTGCGTGCCTACCCATTGTACCGGCGTGCCAGACGGTAGCGCCAGCACGAGCAACACTTTTTTGAACAGCGGTTGCAGGGAGGCGACCCGGTGCGTGAGTATCCGGTGGTACATAACGGATGCACTCAGGCCACCCAAACAATAAAGCACGAAACAATACGCCAGCAGGGCCATTTTTTTGAGATTAATAATTTCCCAGTTCCATCAACTGCATCTTGTACAAACGCGCCACGATCCGCGCCGTTTTCACTACACGTTTCGCTACGTCCATGGTCATCCGCGGGTGGTTCAGCGCTTTTTCCAGGTTTTTAAAATGCCCTTCGTCGGCCACACCATGGTAGGTGAAAAACGACACCTGGTCGTCGCGCAGACCCAATTGCTCCTGAATCATCACGCCCCAGAACGCCGCCAGCCGGTTGCCGATACCTTCGATGATAAACATGGCGCCCAGCAGATCGATCGGATTGGGCTGGCCGGCCTGGTGAAACATAAACGCCGTAAGTGCCTGACTGCCAATGTTTTTCTCGGCGCCTTCGGTCAGGTCTTCCACATTTTCGCCGAGCGCGGCGTAGTTGCGTTCCAGCATCTGGTAGTCCTTGTGTTCGGCAGCCGTGTGAACGATAAATGCCGAGCGCAGTTCGAACAGGTCGATGCTGATGTTGGAAGCGGCCCGCGAAATCCACTGCGAACCGTCGATCACCTGCTGTCGCAAATCCTTCAGCAACAGTTTGTAATCTTCGATGCTCATATGCCCTTCGTGGATTTTCCGCACGATGGGCACGGTCAGCAATTCCGTTTCAAAATCCACCCACACGTGCGTCAGTTGGCGCACCAACCACTCGGCCGTTTCGCTTTGTTGTAATTCGAGTTTGGGCGCTTCGATTTCACGGATCGGGAATGCCTTCTGGCTTTTTTCCTGCGGTATACTTACCTTAAACTGCATAAACGAGGTAATCGACTGTCCGCTTTCCGGCACCATGCACAGGATTGTGTCGCCGTCGCGGAGCCGTCCGCTTTTAAACAGTTCGTCGACCATGATAAAAATGGATGCCGAACCCGTATTGCCTTTCGTGGTCAGATTGCTGAACCACTTGCTTTCCTCGATCACCACGCCGCCTTTGGCCAGCAGATCGCGGATGGGCTGCACGAATATTTCCGAGGAGTAATGGCAGCACAGCCAGTCGATCTTTTTGGGGTCGATTTTGCCCTCGTCGATGAGTTCGAAAAAGTGCGTCACGCCATTCTGGATCACCTGATCGAGTTTGCGGATGTCCTGTTTCAGGTTCAGGGCGCCTGCCTGCACGGCCGCTTCGTAGTTTTCGTAGTCGAGCCACGACTGCCCGTCCGTCGGCGTGGTTTTGCCCACATACATACACAGCGGGAAGTCGTTGGCGAAAGATTTCAGTGCCACCCAGTCGATTTTCAGGGCTGGCCTGTTGGCCGGTTTTTTGTTTTCCAGCAAAAACGCGCCGGCTCCGTCGGATAGCATCCAGCGCAAAAAATCGGTATCGAACGGCACCGATTTCAGGTTTTGTGTATCGAAACGCGAGGCTTTGAACAGCCGGCTCGACAAGTCGCTTCCCACGCACACGGCGCTGGTTTTTTCCCCGTTTTTCAGTTGCTGAAACGCCGTTTGAATAGCCATCACCCCGCTCGAACACACGCTCTGAAAACTCGCCAGTTCGCAGCGCCCAAAACCAGAACGCGCATGAACCGTGCTGGCAAAACCGGGCACGGGCAAGTCGCCTTGCGTGGTGCCGGTGGCCAGCAACTGCACTTTTTTCGGATCGAACGTGACGGCCTCCAGGGTGTTTTCAATGGCATGGGCTGCCAGATCTGCATTTTGATACAGGGTTTTCTGGTTTTTATCGATGGCGTAGTGGCGCGATTGAATGCCGTTTTGTTTCAGTACCCGGCTTTTGGCGGCGCTGGGACTTCCGTTGATACGTCCGAGGTAATCCTCCATTTCATCGTTGGAAATGGGCTCGCCCGGCAAAAAAACGCCGGTAGAAGTGATAAATACGTCGCTCATTTTTTGGTTTTAGTGAAAAGATCGTCCATAAAATTGGTCAGAAAGCCGAATTTATGACCGGCTTTGCCGTGGTGGTCGTTGTGCTTGGTGGCAAAAAGCAGCCACCGCGGCCGGGTTTTGAGGATCAAACGGTAATTGGAATGCCCGCTGAAATTGATCAGAATGCTCACCGTCGGGAACAGCATTAGTGCCGCCGCCGAAAAATTGTAAAACGGCGCGATCACCAGCAACACGCTGCTCAACAACGCCGCCTCCACCGGATGAAAACTATATACGGAAAACACCGACGGCACGACGGACTGGTGGTGTACGCGGTGCACGTGTTTCATAAAATAGGGCAGGTGCAGGAGGCGGTGGATCAGGTAAAAATGGATTTCATTCCAAAGCGTCAGCACCAGCAGTCCCCATAACGTGTTGAGCAAGGTTATTTCGCGCAACTGAATGATATTCAAATTGATAAGAAATTTCAACGGCCAGGCGGAAAACCCGAAAATAAGGATCGAGTACAGGGATTGGCGCAGTTCGAAACGCAATTGTTCGCGTGTGTAAGGCCGTTCATTGATCTTTTCCGCCCAGCCCCGTTGCTGTAGGAGGCGGCAGGTTTTCCAGAACAGCCATCCGAGACCGAAGTACAAAAAAGCGAAATAGAGGGTGGTAAATAGCAGCAGTTCGCCGTAGGAAAAGGCGGTAAAAATGGAATTGAAAAAAGTGGCTAACCAATGATTCATGCCGAAGGATGTGTTGGTGCAAGAGATGCGGCACAAAAGTGGGGCAAGAATGCAATGGGAAATCCGCGTCTTGTAATAATGAAATATTTATTTTTATTAAATATTATATTTGGTTACGGGATGTTAAAATTCTCATTGACCCGGTCGATCACAATCGCCAGCACCTTTTTGGCTCGGGAACTAGCCACGTACAATTCATTCAGGTGAGAAAACGACTGCCCTTTTGAAATAATGAGAATCCCGTCCGCTTCCAGGCCCTTAAAAGAAGACGTTTCCAGCACCGGGATCTCGTCGGGGTCATTGCTGATTTTTTCGCTGAACTGGTAAGTAATGTGCTTTTCGAGTCCGCTGCTCCAGTCGGCCTGAGCCAGAAATTTCAACAAAAAGTACTTCGTGATCGTGGCATCTACCATATTCAGATCGAGCGCTGCTTTGCCTTCCGATTCGATCCATTTAACACGGTTGGTGTTGGCAATTTGAACCCCGATTTTGGAAATCACGTGGTTCATATGGATTTTTTTGTACTCTTCCGATGCCAGTGTTTGTATTAATTCAATATCTCTGCTATTGGGCAGTACATCATCACTGGCCGATTTTATTTTATCCAAAACGTCGTTGTTGAACCCCAGCAACCTGAATTTTTCTGAGAGTTCCCTTTTCCAGCCCATGCCGATCGGAATAGAATGACTCACCATGCCGAATTCCCAGGTATTGATATCGAGGTCACCCGCAATTAAAACGACCGGATTTCGAATATTTTCCTTGCTTTTCATCCAGTGAATAGCACTGAATACCTTGCTTTTTAATGTGTTCGGATCGGAATAAACGAACAGTTTAACCTTGCCAAGATCTTTCATTTCCATCGACGTTTCGGGCGACTGGTAATGAAAATTGGATTTGATGAACTCGTAAATTTTACCGCTGTTCCGACAGTTTTTGGATAGATCCACAATAGGTTCTTCTATCGGATATACTGAGCGGTAAGGCAGAAGCGCCTGATTGTCGTCGTGAAAAATATACAGGATTTGTTCTTTCCCTTTGGCGAGCAACGCTTCCACCACCAGCCACCAGTCTTCCCTGAAATCCTGCGCTTCGTCGACGATTACCGCATCGAAGTGCATGTTTTTATTTTCAATAATCCGAAGCGCATGCTCGAGTTCTTCCTGTAGCGGTTCGTAATATTTGTTCCAGCCCATCTGCTGCATACTTTCGTACTCGTTCAGGTTCTGAATCAACTGGCCGAACGTGGTAACGAACACGCTGGAGCCTGAAACCAGGTTTTTGATCTTGTTCGAAAGATTGGGGTTGTGGCACAAAACGAGTACACTCATCCCCGTTTTCGACAAGCGGATTGCTTTCTCGGCAGCCACTAGCGTTTTCCCCGAACCGGCGCAGCCCGAAATCCGGACTTTTTTCATCTTGTTGATAAAGTTGAGCACCTTGAACTGCTCGTTCGTCAGTTTCTCGATGGCCGAATCCAGGATGGCATTGTCAAATGAAAAGACGTTTTTTTCGGCGTGTTCCACCGGCGCCCGCTCCCTTGCCGTTGCCTTCGAAACCAGGCTCAAGAGGTCGTATTTGATCTTGTTTAGTGCCCTGCTCTCTTCATCGAACGACAGCACGCCCGCCCGCACTTTTTTATTCAGGGAAATCAGGTTGGATTTCAGAATGATCAACTCGTTTACGATTTCGCTGTGCTCTTCCTCATGGTAAAACAAATCGATGGCCTCCAGGACATTATCGTCGACAATTAAGTTTTTTACAGACTCCTGATAATTATCCATGGCGCTTGAAATGACTTGATTTTTTGCGGGTACCAACATTACCTGGCGGTGCGAGGAATACGTTAACCCAACCCGCTCAAAAATAACAGGTTATCACAATATGAAATGTATTCATTGAAAAATTCCTGTCAATGAATTACGAGCACTTTCGCGCCACGTGATGTACCGCTGATTACCTGTACCATATACACGCCGGCCGACAGTTCGGGTAGGAAACATCGCTGCTGACCTGCCGGGCAATGTACGGCCTGCTGAATTCGGCCATTGGCATCATAAATCTCTAACCGTGCGTCGTTTTTGAGCCTTTCGGGCAAATTCAGCATCACAGCCCTGCCTTGCATACCCGGGTTGGGCATCAGGGAAAAATCAAGCGATGCCACAACCGGATGATGTAAACCTACTGGTAAACTGGCCACACGAAATACCGCCGGCTGCGTAATCACCGGCGCATTGTAGTCGAAATAAATACCGGCCGAATTCATAATCGAATCGCCGGGTGCCAGGCCAGTGTGCGGTTTTGCCTGAAATACCGCAAATCCGTGGCTCTTCGGTTCATTGCTGATGCTATCGGGCAAATCAATCGGATCGAAACGGAATTCCAGGATCCGCCCGTTGTAAATCCGCCATGTGAACGGGTGGCTTGCGCCCTGTATCTGCAAGGTACTCAAGTCGAGTTGGGCAGGAAGGGTGTCGCGAATCACCACAAACGATGCCGGGTAGTTGCCGGTATTTTGAAAGCGGATGACATACTGCAAGGCGCTGGTATCCAGTTGTTCCTGCATCAGCATGTCGGGCGCCACCTGTTTGTCGTTGGGGTCGAAGGAATTGACAACCTGGTCGGTGTACCGCGAAAAATTGTTTTCAAAATTGGCATCGTCTTCCGGCCCGATACTGGCCGAAAATACGACGGGGGTGTTAATGGGCGTATTAACCGGGGTTCGAAACGTTAGCCTGAACCACGTGCTTTGACCGGGCGCCAGCGAATCGATGATCCAGGAAAAATGATTGTCGGCTTCCACGGTCGGCGTCGGATCGCCCGACACGAATTCGAGGGGCAAAGGCGTGGTTTGTGTCACAAGCAGCAAATCGACTTTTGCCGAATCGACCGGCAACGTACCCACATTGGTTACGAATACCTGCACGTCGGTTGCAAATCCGGGCCGGAAGCGTGTCGAATTGACTGCCACAAGGCACAGATCGTGAAAAAGCGGATACACCGCCCCAAAATCCATCGGCGTTTCCATCGAATCGGGAATAGCGAAAGCAGGCGAGACCATCCAGAGGGGCTTGTTGACGGCAGCCTTTACGGTATCGTCTATGATATCGGAATAAATCCGGTATTGGCCGGCATCGTCGGTTGTGGCGTACAAACCCGCTTCGGGCACGCTGATGAGCACGTTTGGCAGTCCGGGCTCGTCGGTGTCACGGGTGCCGTTCTCATTGGCATCATGAAAAACCGTACCGGAAAAATTCCAGTTCTGGGTCATGTTCAGCAGGAAAATATCGACAAAACCTGCGGCGGCGAGGTTGTTTACCGGCGCCAGCGGATTAAAATCCACCGTGCCAACGAAACTGCCCAGCATAAACAAATTTCCGTAAGGGTCGATTTGCAGCGATACGGCGCCGTCTGTGCCGGTACTGCCCGTGCGCCTGGCCCACACCATGTTGCCGGCACTGTCCAATTTCATTAAAAATGCGTCTTCCGAACCCGAAGCGGCCGTCATGTTGAACACGCCCGGGCCCGGGTTGAAATCGGCTGTTTGTGAAAACGTGCCGCAGACGTACACGGCGCCCTCGTTGTCAAAACAAACGGATTGGGCTTCTTCGGTTATATTTCCGTTTCCGGTAATATGCCGCGCCCAGACGAGCTTGCCGTCCAGGTCGAGGTTCAGGATAAACGGATCATACCCATTGGCGGTAAGGCTTGCCGTGCCGGGCCCCGGGTCGAAATCGGCCGTTTCGGAAAAAGTACCGCTGATATACAGGTTGTCTGTGCCATCGGTTTTTATTTCGCTGCCAAATTGAAAGTACGAGCCGGTTACCTGTTTTGCCCATACATACTGGCCGGACGCATCCATTTTTTGAACGAACATATTGGCATAAACCCCGCCCATCACGTTGAGGTTGGCTGTGCCGGGGCCGGGATCCATATCGGCAATATGCCGGAATACGCCCATTGTATAAACGGAACCTTGCGCATCGACGGTCACATCGTCGACACTTTCCGCATTAGCACCGCCAATGCTGCGCGCCCATTCCAGGGTGCCTTTCCAGTCCATTTTGGTGATAAAAACATCGGATTCGCCCGCAGAAGTGAGTTCCAGCACATTGGATCCAGGGTCGAAGTCGCCCGTTCCGGTGTAAGCGCCGCAGGTGTAGATGTTACCCCGCGGATCGATGGCGAGGCCGCGGATACTTTCCGAATTGGCTCCGCCCATCTGGTTTACCCAGTCGAATCGCCCTTCCGGATCGAGTTTCAGAATAAAGGCATCGTAACTGCCGGTTGCTGTCAGTATGTGTTCTTCCTGACCGGGATCGAAGTCCACAATTCCGGAAAAAAGGCCTGCCAATACCACATATCCCCGGGCATCGACCCGGATTACGTTGGCTACTTCGGCATCCGGGCCGCTGATATGCCGCGCCCAAAGCAGCCGGCCTTCCGGGTTTAATTTGACTACAAAAAGATCGGACATGCCGGCGGAAGTAACATTCAGTACACCGGGGCCGGGATCCAGATCAGCCGTGAGGTTGAACGTTCCTGTGATGTAAATATTCCCGAATTCATCGAGGGCGACCGATTCAGGGGTTTCGAGGCTGGTGCCTCCCAAACCCAGTGCCCAGCCGAAATCCTGCGCGGTAGCAGGGATGGTGAAAAAGATTCCAAAGCATGCAAGGAGGAGTAATCTGTACATCTTTAATGAATAATTTATGATCAGGATTCGGGAAATTACAGTGCGGTGATATGCCGCTTGCCTAAAAGATCAGTAAAACTACATGGCCCGGACACAAATTCCATGCTGCGCCGCTTTTTTCTATGCAAGTTTACTGTTTATCTTTAACCCGCATAATCCATTTATCCACACGTTTTATTCGCTTCTTTTATGTTAGTAAAAACCTATGCGGGCTCCGTCCATGGGGTCGATGCGCAAACGATCACCATCGAAACCAACACCGGTGGCGCAGTCGGCAACACCGACAAACTCGGCATTTTTATCGTCGGTCTACCCGACAGCGCCGTGCGTGAAAGCCTCCCGCGCATCGAAGCCGCTGTGAAGAACTCCGGCTTCCGGCTTCCACGACTCAAAACGATCATTAACCTCGCCCCTGCCGACATTCGCAAGGAAGGTTCCGCATTCGACCTGCCCATCGCGCTGGGTATGCTGGCCGGCTCGGGCGTGATCCCCCCCGATGGGCTCGACGAGTATTTTATCATGGGCGAACTCTCGCTTGACGGCTCGCTGCGGCCCATCAAAGGGGCCCTGCCGATTTCCATTCAGGCAAGAAAGGAAAAATTCAAGGGATTTATTTTGCCCAAAGCCAATGCGCGCGAAGCCGCCATCGTGAGCGACGTGGCTATTTACGGCGTGGAAAACCTGTGCGAAGCCATCGAAATTCTGAGTGGCGAATCGGACATCAAACCCTTGCAGGTGAATACCCGCGAAGAATTCGCCCATGCTGCCGGTGTCTACGATGTCGATTTCGCCGACGTCAAAGGCCAGGAAAACATCAAACGCGCCCTCGAACTGGCGGCTGCGGGCGGCCACAACGTCATCCTGATCGGTCCGCCGGGCGCAGGCAAAACCATGCTGGCGCGGCGCCTGCCCACCATCCTGCCGCCACTCACACTCTATGAGGCGCTGGATACTACGAAAATCCATTCCGTTTCCGGCATCCTGCCCGACAACGCCGCGCTGGTCACCACGCGCCCATTCCGCGCGCCGCACCACACCATCAGCGATGTAGCCCTCGTGGGCGGCGGCTCGGATCCCATGCCGGGCGAGATCAGTCTGGCGCACAACGGCGTTTTGTTTCTCGACGAATTGCCGGAGTTCAAACGCACCGCGCTCGAAGTGATGCGGCAGCCCATGGAGGAGCGCCGGGTGACCATCAGCCGTGCCAAGGTGAGCGTCGATTATCCCGCGAGTTTTATGCTGGTGGCTTCCATGAATCCCTGCCCCTGCGGCTACTACAATCACCCCGATAAAGACTGCGTGTGCGGCCCGGGCGTCGTCAAACGCTACGTCTCCAAAATCTCCGGTCCGCTGCTCGACCGCATCGACCTGCACGTGGAAGTGACGCCGGTGAGTTACGACGAACTCACCACCACCGAACGCCCCAAACTCACGAGCACGGACATTCGCGAACGTGTGTTGCTCGCCCGCGAAGTGCAGGCCGAACGGTTCAAGGATCTTCGCGACGTGTATTCCAACGCGCAAATGCCCAGCCGAATGGTGCACGACGTATGTAAACTTGATTCCACCGGTCTGACTTTGTTAAAAACGGCCATGGAACGGCTGCAACTCAGCGCCCGGGCGTATGACCGGATTTTGAAGGTGGCGCGGACGGCGGCGGATTTGGCGGGGAGTAAGGATATTCGGATTGAGGATTTGGCGGAGGCGATACATTATCGGAGCTTGGATAGAGAGGGATGGGCGGGCTAATACTTCGTTGTTCGATATTCGGTGTTCGGTGTTCGGTGTTCGATATTTTTTAAATTTCGAACACCGAACACCGAATATCGAACAACGAAGTAAAGTATAAATGATTGAATATAATAAGTTTATGAACCAGAAATCTAATTCCAAATACGATCTTGAAGATAGGCTGATTGAATTTGCGGTGCGCATCATTGATCTGGCAGAAGCCTTGCCCGGGACTGTAGCAAGCAAAAACCTGGGTAGCCAAATCGTGCGTTCCGGAACGTCACCCGCTTTGAACTATGCAGAGGCTCAATCCGCTGAATCAAAAAATGATTTTGTGCATAAGATGAAAATTTGCCTGAAAGAATTGAGGGAAACCCTGGTGTGTCTGAAAATCATTTTACTAAAAGGATATTTCAAAGAAACCAAACTGGCCGCTCTGCTAAAGGAAAACAGTGAGTTGATTTCGATTTTTGTCAAAAGCATTCAGACGGCAAAAAACAATGCAAAATGAAGGAATATTAAAGGCCTGGCGAGCCCGCTATTGGCCTAAAATTAATTGCAAAACGAAACGGGTTCCGCCACTGGTTTGGGAAAAATAATGAACCGATTTCTATTTTCGTTATACCAATACGATAACCGATCACTTGAGTTGCGATTTGCGATTGGATTTATGAATGGAGATTTTTTTGAATGGCAATCACTTCTTTATAAATGAAAGTAACGAGTAGATTGCCATATTTGTAGCGAGTAACAAAACCGTTTCAATGAAAAAGTCATGCCTGACTCGAAGCGTAAATCGCCAATCGGAAATCCAATCGGAATTTACTCCGATAAAGACACCGCTATCTGCGCCTGATGAAGAATCCGCCGCGTTTCTGCATCCGTAAAAATACCTGTTTTTAAATTCGAGTATTTCTGCTCTATGTATCTGACTTTGTCGGAGTACATCTTTGCATAAAGAATTATTGATTGGATAATGTTCAGGTCGATAGTTCAGTGAAAAGGAACTGGGCGCCACAAACACTCCTTGCTATTCCGGCAAAGGCCCTTCTTTACTAAAATTTGGTATTGGTTTCCAACCGGCGTACAACCGCCACTCACCTTGCACTTGCACCGGCCGGGGGTAAGATGTCGTGCCTTCCGGCAAGGCGTCTGAGTACCGACCACGTTAACTACATATCTAACACCATTTAAATTAAAATTATGGGATACGATCCAAATGAATGTACCAGGAAAATTGTGGCGAAAGGCCGCATACCTTGCGACGGGTTGAGCCTGCCTTATCATTGCGATACGATTACCGGCGTGGGCGGTGACTACCACGATGAATGTGTCGACGCAGGAATTATTTATTTCCAGGTAAGGGTGGCTACCTGCTGGAATTCGACAACCAATCAGTCGAGGTACTTTCCGCCTTCTACCTTTTTCCGCGACTGCGACGCGCTGCACAGTCAGGACCCGGCCTGGCAGCAACGCTGGTGCTACTGCTGCTGTGCCTGTTTTGCCAAAGATACCCTCGTGGCGGTACCGGGCGGATATGCGGAAATATACACCATCCCGCAGGGCGCCAAAGTGCTCACTGCTTCTGCCTATGAAAAGGGCGGACTGACGTGGTCCGAGTCAACCGTAAAATTCAGTATGGGCACAGGCGAAGGCCCACAACCGTTTATGGTGTACATCGGCTTCGAAAAAGAAGGTACGAAAGACCTGATCTGTACGCAAGAACAGCCTTTCCTGCTCTCCAACGGGAAATATACCACCGCCGGCAAACTTACCCCCGGCATGCAACTGGTGGATAAAGAAGGGGAACCGGTAGACATACAGTTCGTGAGCCTCGGTTATTACGATGGCGCAGTGCACCACATCGCTACTGCCGCGCCCTGGACGGGTTCTCCGGCCGGGCACCTGATCCTTGCAGGCGGCGTTGTAGCAGGCGACTTCGAAATGCAAATCAAATTCGGAGAACTTCCTGACCACCTGAAAGATGACGTGGATAATACACAGCCGGTGATCGGAACCCAGGCGTACGACGAGGCAGTGAGCAAACTTGGCAATGTTTCCATGCCTTCCGATGCCCACTTTCAGTTCAGATACAAAAATACGGCGGGCGGAAATGAAACGTCGAAACAACTCGGAAGCGGCGTATTCAAAACCTATAGCCGGATCACTTCACCCGTGCCGGTGGGCGCCCAGTCATTGCTCACCGCTCAGCAGGCCCGCGATGTACTGAAAAACGGCACGCAGGTGACGTTCTCGGACCCTACACCGAAATATTTCTTTGAAACTGCGCAGATCCAGCTTAATGCCTATTTCCCTGACATCGTCTTCTACTACGATGCATTCGATATGCTCCCCAATGTGTATGCTTTCGACGCGTACGGAAAGAAGATCGTTCAGGTTTCGGGGGGGCTGGCACGGCTGGCAGAATTTAATTTCGAAGGCCTTATCATGGCGATGGCGCACGGCGCCGGATGCTTCTATGGAGGCGCGCCTAAAACTTTCGACGGATATACCGCCGTTGGGCAGGCCGATCGCTTCGCCTTCGGGTCTGTTACCCGCAGTTTGTGGCTGGGCGATCCGGCATTCGGGTACATCGATGCAGGTATTCGTCAATGGATGTATATGTTCGATCTCATCAACCCGGACCACAGAGGCGGTACCGATCCCATTTCCAACCCGTCTATCGAATGCCGGGAAATGGTCATACAATCGGCGCCGTTTGGCGGCGGGCTACCTCCATGCGCAGGCGGCACACCTCCCAGACTGATCCAGTTGCAGGTTGCGCAGGCCGTTTCCCTTACGCAGGTGGAACTCGTATTCAACCTCGCTATTAATCCGGAAACAGCAAACAACGTAGCCAACTACGAGTTTTCACCGGAAGTAAAGGTGCTCCAGGCCAGACGAAGCGTGGAAAAAGATTTCGTAGTAGAACTAGAACTCGAAACAGAACTGACGGCCGGCGAATCTTACCGGGTTACCGCCAAAAACCTTCAATCGGCTTTGGGTACGGGTATGGACCCGCTGCACGCCAGCGCGGAATTTACTGCCCCATAATTCGACGTACAACACATCATCTGTAGAAGAGGCGGTGGCCTGAAACCACCGCCTCCCTTTGCCCATCGTATGGCGTATACCGCATATACGGCCCGTTTTTTCAAATTTCACTTCCAGTATATGAATAACAATCCTGTCAATGGCGACATGGATATGAGAAGACCTTCTTTTCAGGAGATTACCATGCCGAAGGGTGGCGGGGCCATGCGAGGCCTGGGCGATACTTACAAAGCGGATCTCTTGAAAGGCACAGGGGCTTATTCCATTCCACTACCGGTAACGCCGGCAAGAGGGTTCGAACCCCAATGGAGCCTCGACTACAATTCGGGAGCAGGCAACAGTGCATTCGGCCTGGGCTTTTCGCTTGCCATTCCGGGCATTTCGATCAATACCGAAAAGAGAATCCCTCGTTACGACGGGCATGATGTATTTATTTCGGCCGATCAGGGCGAACTGGTGCTTCGGGAAAGCACCGCGCAGGCGCCCAACCCACGTAAAGTGACTACGGAAACCGGACAATACGACGTGTTTACGTACCTGCCTCGCATCGAATCTGCTTATTCCCGAATAGAGTGCTGGAAAAAGGAAAATAATGCAGAAACCTACTGGAAAGTAACGTCCCGGGAAAATGTGGTTTCCTACTTTGGACGCAACGCTGCCTCCCGTATTTTCAACCCGGACGATCCCTTGCAGGTGTTCGAATGGCTGCTCGACGAATCTATCGACCCAAGAGAGAATCGCGTCCTGTACAACTATCGGGAAGAAAACGAGGCCAACGTACCGAAGGAGGTATACGAGGTAAACAGATCCTGTACGGCACAGCGTTATCTCCACAGTATCCAGTACGGAAATTATGTGAACCCCGACGGCAACGGCGAGCGGTTCGCATTCACCGTTGTATTCGATTACGGGGAATACGACATCAGCAATCCGATTACAGCCTGGACGCCCGTTCGGGAATGGGCTTGCAGGCCCGATCCTTTCTCTAGTTACAGAAGCGGATTCGAGATCAGAACATTCAGACTTTGCCAGACAGTCCTTCTTTTCCACCATTTCGAAAGAGAGCTGGGGGCGCCTTTCCTCGTCAAAGCCACGACACTGGAATATAGCCACGCGGAGGCTTACGACCCGATCCGTTTTTACGGAATGTCGAAGATGAAAAAAGCGGGTCTCCTGGCCTTCCGGAAAACGTCGGAAAGCGCTTTCCGGAAGCAACAACTCCCGCCCCTCGAATTCGCATGGTCCGAAATGATTGCCCCGGAACGCCCGGAATTCCGCACGCTGACCACCACCGACGGGTTTCCGATACCGGGTTATCTGGAGCCGGGCCAGTTCTTTCCCATCGATCTGAATGGCGAAGGTATTCCGGGATTGCTGTACACCGACGGGCAATCGGTACTGTATCTCGAACCGGAAGGGGATGGGAAATACAAGCGGCCTGCCGTTCTGCCGGATTTTCCAATCAATCGGAACATAGGCGAAGGCAAGGTTTCCATTCAGGATGTGGATGGAAACGGTCATCTGGAACTCGTGGTTGCCGATGAAAACAAAGCAGGATTCTACGAACGGGTAGATGGAAAAGCCTGGCAACACTTCCGGCCCTTCCTGCGATATCCAACTGATTATGCCCATCCGCAGATGGAAAATGCCGATCTGGGCGGAAACGGCAAGTCAGACCTGCTACTAATTAGCCGGAATGAGATAAGCATTTATAATTCGGAAGGAACTACGGGCTACGAACGGCTCCGTACCGTATTAAACGAGAACGGAATTCCAATAGCCGGCAGTCGTAATCCGGCAGAACTGGTAAGTTTTGCCAATATCTTCGGCGACGGGATGGCGCACCGCGTACGCGTCACCGGAAACTCGGTAGAATGCTGGCCATCGCTCGGATACGGGAATTTCGGCGAACAGGTAACGATGGGCAATCCGCCCGATTTCGGTGAGCAATTCGATGCGGCACGGCTTTACTTTGCCGATATAGACGGTTCTGGCACCGCCGATTTGATCTACGTACATCCGGACAGGGTAGAGGTTTACCTGAACCAGTCGGGAAATTCCTTTTCAGCGCCTGTCACCATTTACCTTCCGGCGCCTTTCAGCGCACTTGACCAGATCAATTTTGCCGATATACTGGGCAACGGAACTTCGTGCCTGGTTTTTACCAAAATTACGCCCACCCCCGTTCAGTACTGGTACAATTTTGCCGGGGAAACGCCAACGGAAAGCGGAAATGTAACTGCCTGCATCAAACCATATCTGCTGTGTCAAATAGACAATCATTTAGGCTCCCTTACTACCATTCGCTACGGTAGTTCCACGCGCTACGCACTGGAAGATAAACAAAAGGGGCGCCCCTGGCCTACCACACTTCCATTTCCGGTGCAGGTAGTGGAAGAAATCTCTATCCACGACAGCATTTCGGGCTTGCACACAACGCAACGCTATTCGTGGCACGATGGATATTATGATTCGCAGGACAGGGCTTTTCGCGGCTTCGGTTATGTAGAATCCTGGGACACAGAATCGGAAGAGAGCGGGGCAGGAAAAACGGGCTCCATCTCACCCGTTTACACCCGTTCCTGGTTTCTTACCGGGGCTTACGCCGAATACAATACCCTGCTGAATCAGTACCGACAGGAGTATTTCAACAAGGATACGGAAGCGCTCGACTTTCCCCGCAGCTTTTTCGATCCCGATATTTACAGCCACAATGATTCCACCATCAGGCAGGCTTATAATGCATTGAGAGACAAACTCCTGCGCCGGGAAGTGTATGCCGCCGACCTTTCCACGCTGTCCGACATTCCTTACACCGTGGAAGAATCCAACTACACCGTGGTATTAATTCAGGCTGCGAATGAAGAGGACCATGGCGTGTATCGGATAGACAGCCGTGAAAGCATTGTATACAACTACGAGCGCAACTACCAGGACCCGGCCGCTACTCAGCAATTTACGCTGGAAGTGGACCCCCTGTGTGGAGAGGTAAAAAAAGCCTGCACGGTTTTCCTGTCCCGCAGAGATGTGCCGACGCCATCCAGCCGCATTTATCCGGAGCAACTGCAACTCAAGGCCACAGCTATTTCCAACCAATACATCAATACGGACCAACAGTCGGATTACCGGTACAGAGGTCTTTCATACGATCAACAGGAATTCCAGTTAATAAACCTTTCCATAGGTTCCGGACAATATTTCAGTTATGCGGAGATCAGCCGGCAGGCTACGGAAGCGTTTGAAAACGTAGTGCCTTATATGGGTACGCCGTCCGGCATCCCGGACGCGCCCTACGCCACCCAGACGAACTGGAGTACCTCGTTTTTCTGGAACGAGGATCAAAGTGCCGTTCTTCCGGCAGGACAGGTATCGTCCCGCGCCTTGCTCCACCACCTTTCCCAACAGGTATACACGAAAGAGAATATCCGGGAAATTTATGGAGACAGACTTTCCGAAGAGGTGATTCTTCATCACGGCGGCTACTTTTATAACGAAGAGTGCGGTTACTACGAAAACAGGGGGCTGGTACAGCATTACCTGAAAGAACCGAACACCTTTTTCATGTCCTGGAAAGCGGAGAACTCGTTCGTAAGCCCGGAATCCGAACTCTACAGAAAATCGACGGTGGAATACGATGCCTATTACCTCGCCGCCATCGAATCCCGGCAATATTTGAAGGAAGAAACGGAAAACGTGGTTCGGGCCGAGATCGACTATCAGGTTATGCAGCCCAGGCAAATCGTGGACATCAACCACAATGTAAGCCAGGCGCTGTACGATGCTTTCGGCAAAGTGATAGTCACCGCTCTTTTCGGTAAGGAACAGGGAAATCCATGCGGCGCGATGCGGCTCTACGAATACGCCGGTATGCCTGCGGAATATGTTCGCCGCGAAACGGGTACGGATGGCGGCCCCATCACCTTCGACGACGTGATACGCAACCCGGAGTATTATCTTCAGGGCGCAGGATCGTTTTTTTATTACGATCTGCATACCTACGAACGTTTCAGGGCGTCGGCTGAGAAGAATTTACCGCAACCCTTGTGTTCCGTACAATTGCAACGATTCGATTATTACCATTTCGGCGGAGAAACCACGCCCTTTCGGTGCCAGACCGAAATCGAGTTCAGCGACGGGCTGGGCAAGATCATTGAAAAGAAAATGCGGGTAGAACCGGGTGCGGCTTTCCAAAGAGATAAAAAAGGCGCCCTGGTGAAACATAACGGAGTGCCTGCACAAGTGCAAACCGACGAACGCTGGCTCGTATCGGGGCGGGTGGTTTACAACAACAAGAATCTGGTTGCCGCAGAATACCTGGCTTACTTCAGTGACAATCCGTATTACGAATCACAGGAGGACGTCACGAATGCACAACTGGTGCCGCCGCCTACGCTTTATTATTACGATCCCCTGGAGCGGCTCGTTCGCACCGTTACGCCCAAAAAGTTTTTCACCAAAACGCTATACGGCGCCTGGGACGAATGGCAATACGACGAAGACGATACGGTACTGGATTCCGAGTATTATCAATATTTCATGGCGCATTACCCGCCCGATCCTACACAGCAACAGAAGGACGAAAAAAATGCCCTGGACAAGGCGGCTCACTTTTTCAATACGCCGACGATCCGGGTGTTCGACAATTCGAATAGCCTGATTCGTGAAATACAAACCGAAGAAGGCGGGAGAGAACTCGTTACCTTCATGGAAGAGGATGCGCAAGGCAGAAAAGTGCTGCAGATCGACCCCCGGCTTTTCCAGTCCAACCTCGATACAGGAACACTGTATTACAACTTCAAATATCTGTATCCCATGGGCATGGAAGAGTATGCTTCCAGCGACAGCGCGGATGCCGGTCTGGAAAGGTATTTCAA
Source organism: Bacteroidota bacterium (assembly GCA_029561355.1). Taxonomy (GTDB): domain Bacteria; phylum Bacteroidota; class Bacteroidia; order Chitinophagales; family Saprospiraceae; genus M3007. Next base: position 24,487 of record JAKQJD010000267.1, read on the forward strand.
CAATATTTTTTCCAACCTCTGCTGGTCTATCAGCGCCCGGAATTATTGCCAGCTGCTGCAATACGACCGGCTCGACCGCAAAAGCAAACTGAACGTTCAACTGATTGAATACGATGGCCCGGTTGAAAATTATAACGAATTCAATCTCGTAGAAATATTCACCTACGGAGAATCGCTCAACGATGCCGAACAGGATAATTTACGCGGACAGCTGCATCAGGTGCAAGACCTGTCGGGAATAACCCTCAGCTCGCAGTACAGCATGCTGGGCAACGTTCTGCAAAGCAGCAAACAACTCGTGGCGGATTATAAAACGCCGGCCAACTGGAACAACACCGTTCCGCTCGATCCGAAAATATACCATCTGGCCTTCACCTTCGACGCATTGGGATATCTGCTGACGGAGAGCACACCCGACGGGTCGGTCACTACTTTCCATTACAATATTGCCGGACTTCTGGACAAGGTGGACGTTGCCGGAATACATGATTTCCAACAGGAAATCGTCAGGCAGATCGAATACGATGCCAACCGGCAACGTAAAAAGATCGTGTACGGCAATGGAATTCAAACCTCCTACTCCTACGAATGGACTACGCAAAGGCTTATCCACCAATACAGTACGCGGCAGAATGCCACCGACCCCGTCGTACAGGATATCAATTACACGTACGACCCCACAGGCAACCTTACCCGTAGCTGGGACTATAGTTTTGACACCATTTTCTACAAAAACCAGCAGGTGGATCCCATGTCCGATTATACCTACGACGCGCTGTACAGGCTCGTCGAGGCTACCGGCAGGCAACATCCGGGTATCAATGCCAATACGTATAAAAACAACCTTTCGCAGGGCAGTTTCAAACAATCCATCTTCAGCCAGCTGCCCTCGCTGAATGAAGAGCAGGTGCTTGAAAATTACCTGGAAACGTATACGTATGACGATTCCGGCAACCTCATCGCTAAGCAACACGCCGCACTGAGCCATTCCTACCGGGTTGATGCACCCGTAGAGGTGAACAACAACCACCTGAGTAGTGTGCAGTACGATGCAAGCGGAAATCAGCGCCAGCTTTCTATCAATAACACGGTGTCGCTGTCTTTCAATTGCTGCGAAAACCTGGTGCGCGCCGGTATTATCGAACGGCCCGACGAACCCGACGACTTCGACTATTACGTGTACGATAGTGCCGAAGACCGCGCCATAAAAGTGAGCGAAAGAATGGCACACGGCGGAACCGTGGTAGAAATCACGCGCAAAGTGTACATCGGTAATTTTGAAGTGCTACAGTATTTCAAAGTGGTGAACGGCGTGTCTACCCTGACAATGGAAAAAGAAACCTTGAGGGTAATGGACGATGAAACCTGCGTAGCCATTCTTCAATATCTGGTAAAAGACGATCGGAAACGCGCTGTAAAAGAAACGGGCGACCGAAGCATACGCTTCCAGATGAGCAACGGAAATGGCTCCCTATCGATGGAAATGGACGCGCAGGGCCTGCTCATCAGCTACGAGGAATACTTCCCTTTCGGCGGCACAGCCATCATTACAGGATATAACCAGACGGAAGTGGCACAGAAAGATTACCGCTACTCCGGCAAAGAATGCGACGACAGTACCGGCCTCTACTATTTCGGCTCCCGGTATTACATTTCCTGGCTGGGCAGGTGGCTGAACGCAGATCCCGTGGGCGACGAGGACGGCCTTAACCTTTATACCTACGTTGATAACAATCCGCTCCGATACAGCGACCCGAATGGGCTGATGAAACGGACAAGGGAATGGGAGCTCACAGACTCCGTAGTTAAAAAGAAGGTAAAACAGCCTTACCTTAAAGGAAAAAGTACGAGAGGACGGAAAAGCTGGTACACCACAGGAGTGAAAGGCGTAACACCAACCATCAACAAGAGTTACGTTACTTCCAAAACAGGCGTTATTGCAATCCTGAAAGTCAACGGCAAAGCCATTCAAACAGGTAAAAACGGTCCTGCATTCAAAACGCTCACATTCCCGGAAATAGGAACGGAAAATCAAAAGGGCCTGAAAATAAATCCGCATGCGGAAGACTGGAATATTTCTTCTTTCAGAATGAGTTATGCGGCCAGCAAAAAAACATTCCCGGTATTCCTGTCATCTGTAGGAGTGCCAAAATCTTCTTTGAACACAGGAGACGTGGCGGGCAAACCCGTGTTTAGTCTGCGAATCAACTTTTCTCCCTGCCTGGGTTGCGTGGGTACGATCATCTCCTTTAAGGAATTTCTGGAAAGCGAACTGGGCGCGGGCAACTTTATTCTGCGCACCAAGTTCCTGAGGCCCTACGACCTCCCGCATTCGCTTACTTCGGATACGTCGTCCAAAGCCACTAATTTCTGGGACGCGCTGAATCTGCTTGCCAGCAACGGCGTCTATGTACGGTTACAGACTAAATCTTCAGCGGCTAGAATGCTGGGCAAGCCCATTACAGGTTCCGATCCGTTCGGGCAACAGGTTATCAAAACGCTTTTCCCTAAGGACTACTCGCAATTAACAAAAACCTGGAAAGCCCTGGGCATCAGTCGAACCAAATAAAACGCATCACAACCATCTTAAACAAAGTCATCATGGACTCGAAAAATAAAAAAAAGATATCCGCAGAACACCGGCTGGCTGCAGCGTTTCTGAAATCCCATCCCGGCTTCGACCTGCACGCCGCAGACCTGTTCAACACGTCCGCGCTGAAAAAATTCAAACTGGATAAACCCTCCAAAAAAGACACCGTGACCGCCTTGCAGGCCGCTCAACGCTTGCATAAAATCTATCCGGAGCAAAAAGTGGTGGCCGGGCTAATGGAAAAGGGTATCGTCTCCGCCAACCAACTGGCCGTTGTTCCCAGAAAAAAATTTGTGAACGACTATGCCGCAGACCTGGGCCTGTCGGAACAGGAAGCCGAAACCCTGCACCAGCGCGCTACCGGTATCCGCAATAAATCCATGCACTTGTGGGCCGGCATCCGCGGCACGGTTGCTTCTCCGCTGTTCCGCAATTCGGTGCTCAATAACGTGAGCTCTGATGTGGAAGCCACGTTCTCCAATATGCCCAGTTATCAGGACCTTTTCGGTACGCTCGACTACTGCGGCTGCAAGGAGTGCCGCTCCATTTTTGGAGCGGCCGCCTATCTGGTCGATTTGCAACGCATTATCGATGAATACATTACGGAGCCCAATTACAATACGATCCTGCCGGAATTCAGGTTTACATCGCGCAGACCCGATATTGGTAAAATAGAACTCACCTGTGCCAATACCAACAATCTGGTGCCGTATCTCAAAATCGTAAACGAACGGCTCACCGATTATGCACAGCGATACATCGGTAAAGATACCCCGGCGGAAGTGATCGAAGCAATGGCAACCACCTTGATTTATCCGATGCAACTGCCGTTCAACTATCCCCTCGATCAGATAAACGTACTGCTCGACAAAGAAGAAGCGCCCTATGGCAACATTCTTGCCGCATGGAAACAACCGCAGGCCCTGACGGCTGCCCGCGCCCTTCAACTTTCGCCCGAACAGCAGAACATCGTCATTACGCAGGTGAACACCGCTGCCGGTATCGCACCTTATTACAATGTAACAGACATTGACACCCTGAAAAATGCAAATACGTTCATGCTGAAAACCTGGACCGACTTCGCCGGTATGATGCAATTGTTCGATCAGGACCTTAGCGAAGCGGAAAAGGCGGCGGGACTGCAAAAACATTTCTTTATCAATACAGGACTGAACGGGCAGTGGGTGAAAGTGGAACAACCGGTGGAAAACGGTCCGTATATACTCACCAATCTCGACGTGGCGCCGCTCGATCAGATCAACAGGATCAAACGACTCGCCGATACCATTTCGCACACCGTTGCGGATACTGACTGGGCCCTGCGTTGCATTCTCAAAGGTGAATCCCCAACCCTGGATGATACGACACTTACAGGCCTTCACGACTTGCTGCAAATCGCTCACCTGCTGGATACCGATCTTTCCACAGCCTCGGTACTGCTGGGGCCTATCAAAACATATGGCAAGATAGCCGGCGGAAGCGCATCCGCTTTCGATACCCTGTTCAATCCCTCCGGCGTCGTTTTCTCCCGCACCCCCTATCGGCCGTCAGGCAATCCGCTCAACACGCTCTATCAAAGCACACCGCTCGACTGGACGCCCGATGATCCCGGTGAAAACAATACGGCTTCCATCAACCGGGTGCTGCCGGGGCTGGGTATGTCCTTGTCGGATGCTAAACTGCTGGGCAGTTATCTCTACGGTTCCTCCACAGTCAGTCTCACTGTGCAGGTATTGTCAGAACTCTACCGCCATGCGCTGCTGAGCCGAAGCCTGCGGCTGGGCATGGACGCTTATATCCTTTACTGGAAAATTATCGGTCCAACAGATCCCCGCTCCCCGGGCGCGGAAGAAATCATTCGTCTGATCAAAACGGCTCGCTGGATGGAAAACACCGGCCTGAATGTCTATCATCTGGATTATATCATTCAGGGCGCCCTCAGTGTATACGTGAACCCGCGCTATCAACCCGAACGCGTGGACGAGTGGCTGCGGGGGCTGTGGGTGAATGTGAAACCCGACACGCCCGAAACCGGCAACGACATCACGGCGCAAATCGCGATCCTTTTCGGAGCAGACCTGCCACGAATGACCACCCTTCGGGAAATGGCCGTATCAGCCGTACCCCTGCCTCCCGGCACGACTACCTGGGAAGAAGCCTTCCTCACACCCGATGCCGATGGCACCACACCCAAGTACGGCGCCTACGTACAGGATGTGCTGAAATGGATTTCCCGCTGGATCACCCTGTCCGACGGACTGGCGCTCCCTGCTACGAATGTAGCAAGTATGGCAGCCTATCCTGCGGCATACGGCCTGCCTTCCAGTTTCGACAGCGTCAGTCTGCAATCCATTCAGTGGATCGGTATGGTGCAGGAAATGATGAAGGCATACGGCGATTTGCAGCAGAACCTGCTGGTGTACATCGCTCAGGCCTCTGAAAACCAACCGCTGACCGATCAGCTGCGAACCCTTGAAAATGCCACCGGCTGGCAGCCTGAAGAAGTAGGGGCACTACTAACGGGCCCTTTAAGTGGCGATATCATCATTTGCGAAAAACTCCGCGACCTCCAGATTTGCATTTCCCTGATGAAAAAACTGGGAAGCAACCCTGCTTTCATGCAAAACCTGATTGACCTGGCCGCCCTGCCGGCCGCAGGCAACTGGGCCCTTTACAATAAAACCTGTTCCGAACTCATAGACAAGATTGCAGGGATTTACGGGCAGGGATGGCCCACCATTTGGGCGACACTGTCGGGCGACCTGGCGCTGCATCTGCGCGATGCCCTGCTGCCGCTCGTGCTGGCCGAGTTGAATTCGGATTACGACGATATTACGTCCAACCGCAACGTGTACGAATTCCTGCTTACGGATGTAGAAATGGGCCCCGAAACAAGCATTTCCTATGTCAAGGAAGCGTTGAACGCATGCCAGACGTACTTGCAGCGTTGCCGCTTGAGACTGGAGCCCGGAGTACTGGATATGAGTAATATTCAGGAAGCCTGGTGGGAATGGATGATGAACTACCGCATATGGGAAGCCAATCGCCAGATATTCGTTTACCCGGAAAACTACCTCTTCCCTACCCTTCGCAAAAACGTAACGCCCCAATTCGCCGATTTATCCAAAACCCTGCAACAAGGAGATATTTCCAAAGCGTACGTAGGTTCGGCATTCAACAATTACATCAACGGGTTCGCGGCAGTAGCCGAACTGAAGCCGGTTGACGCCTATCGCAGCCGCATCAACAACAGGGATACCATTTACCTCCTGTCTCGTAGCAAAACCGACCCTTATACCTACTATTATTGCCGGCAACCCGAGTTTATGCCCTGGACGCCCTGGGAAAAAATTGATCTCACGATCAACTCGCCCGAATGCACTATCGTGTATGCATTCAACCGGCCGTTTATTTTCTGGACTGAAATTACCAAAAACAATACCTCCTCCGTTTCAGGAAGCAACGGATCGGTTACCACCCACAACAGCAGCATCTATACCGCTACGTTGAAATACTCGTTCCTCAATGAAGACGGTACGTGGGTGCAGCCGCAAACCCTGGTCAATCAGGAGACCATTTATTTCAAATCCGACGATTCCCGAAAGATCGATCTGATGAACAATCCGCTTTTCGAAGATGATTTCAACCTGGACGACTCCGATTGGAACAAGGTGTTCGCCTTTACCGTAGATGCGGAAAACTACGTCAGGCAGCCGGCTTACAAAGCCGGTTCGGAACGCGTGATTGTGATGTACGGACCCAATATTGCGAACACTGCATCACTACTGGCAGACACTGGAATTGTATCGCCCACCACCGATCCGAACGCGGCCGCCTTCTGGGCCAACCTTCATAACAGTGCGGAAGATCACAACCGCATGATCATCGGTCAGTTTACCGGCTATTTGCCGCTGATGCCCGCTCGCGTTATCAATGCGAGCCTCGATCATGACGTACTCGTACAGCACGATGAATTCATGATCAACGACCCGTACCTCGCCCGAAACCCGCTCTCGATCATTCAGGCTGAACTCCAAAGCTCCGGCGAAGTAGTACAAATAGCGCACAGTGCGGAAGCGATCGGCTACAACCGGCGGGCGGAAGTGAGCAGCAGCCTCGATTCTACCCACCTGGCAACGCCGCTCGATGGCGACTCCTTTATCAATACGGGAATCAGCCCCGACCTGAGTATCAGTATATTTAATGCCCTGAAAAATGCGCAGGTGATCGGCGATACCGGTATGGTAATCCCGTCGGCGATGGTAGTACTCGATCTGTACAAAGCGCTGGAGAGCATCCTGGCATACGATGTGCTCGGGCCGATACAGTTCTCTACGATCTTGCAGGTTTTGTTTAATCATATGGAAGCCACTCCGCTGTTCAGCAAGGTAGGAAGCAATTCCGTCCGCATCATTCCGGTGGCCACCCAGCCCGGCTGGTTTATGGCTACGGTGAGCGACGAAATTTTCCTCCTCAGCCCTACACCTAAAGTGATTGGCCAGACAGCCTTCACCACTTTCGCTCAGAGTCTGATCGTCGGAGATCCATTGATTACGCCCACATTTGCGGTCATGAATTACAAGTTGTATGAGCCGGTGGAAAAGAATGAAAGCATTAGCGTCGAGTTGTCGAAAAGGATTTACGACAGACTTGCCAAATTCAGCCTGATTTCCAACGGGCGCCCTACGGCTCAGGCTACCTGGCAGAATTTCGATGATACGATGCAGTATTTTGTAGAACTCGAAGAAATGACCGAACCGCAGATACTCTACGTATATCACGCTCTTTACAATACTCCGATCATTTTCAAATACGATTTCGTGCCCGTCGGCGTAACCGACATCGTTTCGGAAGACATCTTCAAGGCACTGATCAAATTCAGCGTCATCGATCCGACCGGCAGGATCGACGAAGCGCGACTCACCGGCCAGAACCTGACGACGGCTCTGGGCAACCTATTGCTCGCCGGCAAGGTCACGCAGTCGCAAATCGCATCGGTTTATAAAATTCTGAGCAACTGCCCCAAAGCCGTTCAGCTGACCTATGAAAACAAGGGCGATGCCAAAGACAACACCTCGACAGCCAGTTTCGTGTTCGATGTCATACGGCTTTCCACAGGCGCTATAAATAAAATCAGTCGGGCGCTGTTTGTAAACGGGGTGGATGAACTGCTGAGCCTGAAAACCCAGCAAATACCGGTGGTACCGGTGGCGCCTTTCGACCGATTCGCTCCCTCTGTCTCCAACCTGAACTGGCCCTCTGCCCTGGATGCGACGCAGGTGGATTTCGACGGCCTTTACGGACAGTATTACTGGGAAATGTTTTACCACATTCCCATGCTGGTGGCCTACATGCTTAAAGTTAACCAGAAATTCCCCGATGCAGTCGTTTGGCACCAGTATATATTCAACCCGACGGTGAGGGAAGAGTACGTCACACCCGACGCTATCTTTAAGAATTCGGAAGGCAAAATTTCTATCCAGCAGGCAACAGGCATCGTTTCCAATCTGAAAAACCACAATATTGGCGATCCGCCTGCTCCCATTCTTTCCAATATTGGCATGGTTAACCCTCAATTCAAAGCCACTACCAGCCTGGCGTTTCTTAAGGTATCCGACCCCAGCCTCACCGACGAACAGGTTATGATGGTGCGTAATATCCTGCTGAATTACCAGATCAATTCGCCTGCGGGACATTTCTGGCAGTTCAGGCCCTTCCGCAACCGCAACCTGGAAAGCCTTCAGCAAATGCTGTCCGACGACAATCCTGCCATCCGCATTTACAACGACGATCCGTTCGATCCTTTCGCCATCGCACGGTTGAGGTTCGGGGCCTTCGAAAAAGCCACCCTCATACAGTACATCGACAATCTGATCGCCTGGGGCGACCATCTTTTCACAATGGATACCTGGGAATCCATCACAGCGGCCTACATGATCTATGTGTATGCGTACGACCTTTTGGGGCCGCGCCCGCAGGAAGTAGGCCTCTGTCCGGGTGAAAACGTAGTGCTGAATTTCAACCAGATCAAGGCTATGTATCCTGATGGTATCCCCCAATTCCTGATCGAACTGGAACACTATACAGGCACGGGCACCGGCTCGGATACGCATATGCTGAGCCATGCTTTCAATGACCTCAACGTTTACTTCTGCGTACCTGAAAATGCGGATCTCATTAAAACCTGGGATGTGGTAGATGACCGGATGTATAAAATCAATCATTCTCTCAATATAGACGGCATATTCAGACAATTACCGCTTTTCGAGCCGCCGATCAACCCGCTGGAACTGGTGAAAGCCGCCAGGGCGAACAACAATGTGCAGGCGGTGCTGAATTCCAGACCCCAGTTGTCGCCTTACCGCTACACCTCTGTCAGTACCGTGGCTGCCATGCTGTGCAGTACGCTGCTCGAACTGGGCAATTCCCTGCTGGCCGCACTGGAAAAAAACGATGCCGAAGGACTGGCTGCCTTGCAGGCCCACCAACAGGCGCAACTCCTCGATATGACCACCCAAATCAAGGAAGATCGAATACTGGAACTCAAGGCCAACATCGCTGCCCTGAACGAGTCACTGGCTTCGGCCGATAACAGGCTGACCTACTACACCGAATTGCTGGATGCCGGATTGAGCGGCTATGAAAAATCCAGTCTCGACGCGGCGGCAGCCGGCCTCGCATTCAATATTCTCGCAGGCATTACCAAAACAGCTGCTTCCATCGGCTATGCCATACCGCAGGTAGGTTCGCCATTCGCCATGACGTACGGGGGCGTGCAGGTTGGTTCCATGGTGAATGCCGCTTCGGGCGCTTTTGAAATCGGCGCCACCGTTAGTTCGTTCATCGCCCAGCAAACTTCCACCATGGGCGGCTTCGAACGGCGCGCTCAGGAATGGCAACTCCAGAAAAGCCAAAGCCAGTATGATTCACTCAATATCCGGCAACAGATCAACGCCGCCAATTATCAGCTGGAGTCGGCACAACAGGATCTCGCCGTACACCTCAAAACCATCGAGCAGAACAAGGTGGTGGAATCCTACCTCAAAAACAAATTCACTAACCAGGAACTGTACCAGTGGATGGTAGGCAGCCTCAGCAACACCTACTTCCAAACCTACGGACTGGCTCTGCAAACAGCACGACAGGCAGAGGCATCTTTACAGTACGAACTGAACAGCACCCAGACATTCCTCTCTTTCGATTTCTGGGATAGCCTGCACAAAGGCCTGACCGCCGGAGAAGGCCTTAGACTTGCCCTTAACCGTATGGACAGCGCCTTCCGGGAGGGTGACGCACGACGACTGGATATAGTAAAAACCATCCCGCTGTCTGTACTCGCGCCGAATGCCTTGCTCGATTTGATCAACACCGGCAAATGTTCCTTCCAACTGACCGAATCGCTGTTCGACTACGATTATCCCGGACAGTATGCCCGGAAAATCAAAACTATTTCCGTTTCCATTCCTGCTGTACTCGGCCCGTACCAGGACGTGAAAGCTATCCTGAAACAGACCAAAAACTATGTGGTAATGGGCAGTAACGACATAGCAGCGGTAAAATACCTGTTGAACAACCAAAACCCCAAACCCGACAAGGGGCTGCGGGAAGACTGGGGCGTGAACCAAAGTATCGCGCTTTCCAAAGGCGTGGATGATTCGGGTTTGTTCGTAATGGACTTTCAGGACCCCAGATACCTGCCTTTCGAAAACACCGGCGCGGTGTCCGACTGGGAGTTGAGTATGCCCAAGGAAAACAATCGTTTCGATTTCGAACAGTTGTCAGACGTTGTTATCACCCTGAAATACACGGCGCTTTACAGCAGTGCGCTGGAAACCGGGGTGAAAGCCGAACTGGCCCGATACCCCCTGAACGGCGGCATCTTCGTCGACGGAAATATGCAAGGCAATGCCTGGACGTCTTTTCTCCTGAATACAGGCGGCGATACGCAGGTTCTGACGCTGAAAATTGATCCGGGCCAGATGGGCTATTTCAGTACATTTAATTACAATACGATTATTCTCCAGCTGGAATACAGCCCCGAGGTAAGCGTAGCGGATGGTGCTACGTTCCTGAAACTTGACATAGACCCACTGCATACCGCCACACCACCGCTGGTAAAAGGACAGGGAATCATTGCAGACATCGACTGGAACGCCAAAACAATGCCTGTTTCCTGGAAACTGGAGTTTAACCTGAATGACCCCGGTATCGCACCCTTGTTGAAAGACGGGTCTATTGACGGTAAAAAACTTTTAAATGTTCAGGTAGTCGGCATGTACAGCGCAAAAGTTTATTAAATTCGTGGATACTTTCAGAGAGCATGTTGAGCAGCCCCGAACGCCTCGACATGCTCTTTTCAAATCACCTTCTTTACAAAAAGACCATTATGAATGTAAAACCGAACGCCATCGAGGACAGACTACAGGAGCAGTGCATGGAAATGGCCGCTATTCTGGGGCTCGACGAACCTGTACCGGAACAGGTGCTTCGCGCCGCACTGAATGATTCAAACTACGCGCACAATTTGCTGGTCGTTCGCAATGAACAAGAGTATTTGAAATACCTGCTGGCCAACCCGCCAAAGAACGTAGAAACCCAGGTGAAGGATATTCCTGCCAAAACACTGGTAAAACGCGCTGCTAAATCGCTGCTAAAATGGGCGGCTACCGGATTTTCCACCGTATCCAAAGAAACGTATCAACGCAGAACGGATGCCTGCAAGACCTGCCCCAACCTGCGCATACCTTCCTCCGACCAGAATATATTGTACAGTATCGCCGGCGCCGTTAATAATAAATCCGTTTGCGGCAAATGCGGCTGCGTGATTGTCGTAAAAGCGAAACGATCTACCGATACCTGCCCTGATGAACATCCTTTAAAGCCGGGATTGAACCGCTGGGAGGAGCCGTTTGTGGCATCGGAGTGATCGTACTGAATAAAAAGTATACTTTTTTGCCTCGTCAGGTAGCCGGCGTCGGGATGGTGAAATCATTCAACGCGTCATCCCGGATGAGTTTCTTTGGCTTCACATATCCAATTGTCAACCGTATAATACGAGTCCCCGCGAACGTTACCTCAGGCATCCAGCATTTCATGAAGCAATTTGTCCTCCGCCCGGCCTTTGCACCATGCCAGCATGAGCCGTAGAGGGCTGCTGTGAGAAGGATGGCCCGGCAGGTCGTTTTCAAATCGAAGCAGCGCCTTTCGATATGTTGGAGTGGTGTGGAAATGATCGGGCGATTCGACAATTTCCTGCGCCAGGCAAAGCAGGTTCTGATAGAAAGCATCCGTAAGGCCGCGGGTCCGCAACCATCTTTGTAAAGCTTCCGTTACGGCCGACGGGTTCAAATGTGTGTGAAATATCCGGCAATCGTACATGACGGGAATTTGCAGAAAACGCGCATAACATTGCAGGTCTATATGAAAAGTAGCGGGTTTGTAACTGATGATCCTCTCCAGCCACTGTAGGGAAGCGGCATGCATCCGGTGTAGCCAGTGCAGTTCGAAAGCCGTAAAGCAGATTGTGAGGTAACGGCTGGGCGTCATTTTTTCCTGGAAAACGCCCATTTTCCGGGTCAGGTCGAGTTCGGAAATGTAAGTGCATCCGGCTTCATATTTGCCGGATAGATAGTACCAGTGCAGGAAAACGGGTACGACAGAACGGTAAAAGGCAGCACTGCCTTCAAAGACAGATAACTCCTGCCTGGTTTTTTCAAATATGTCGTCGTCTTTTCGCTCGAGTGCCAGGCTCAGGAACAGGCCCAGGTGCTGTATGTACAGATCTGGTTCTTCCATCTTGTAGTGCAGGGCGTGGTCGTACAGGTCAACTATCCGCCGCGCATAATACAGCCTGGATACATTAGGAAGGCTTTCCCGGTCCGATATGTAGTCGACATCGTTCATCAGAGCGATGTTCAGGCGCCGCTGCGTACGAAACGACAGTCCTGCAACAGCATCTTCGTTCTGCTGAAGGTTTTCGTGCCAGTGCCGGAGGCTTTTTTTGCTTTCACCTGGCAACGCCTCGTTTTGTACGAGCCTTTTCAGCACGGCGATGTTGAGGCCGTAGATCGACTGGTCGGTATGCAGGCCTTCGATCAGCCGGTCTTCTTCCAAACGGATATCTTCCAGGCGCTGGAAAAAATCGGGCCGCCTCGACAAAAACAGAATCTCCCGTTCTACCGAATACAAATCGAGCAAATAATAAATGTATTCGTATTTTTTAGCCATTTCGCGCGCTTTTTCCAGCAGGGCGAGACTTTCGGGGTACAGTTCCATGTCGGCCAGAAACTGTACATCGCACATGATGCCGCGGAGTTGGTTCTTGGCCGAGCGGCTGCGCGGTGTGTCGCGCATGGATTCCAGTATTTTTTCGTAAAGAATACCTGCCACTGCGCTGAATTCATCCGGTTTACGGATGGCCTTCCGCGCCACCAGTTCATCCAGAAACAAATCGGGAAATTTTCTGAGTTTCAGCCAGTTGCCGATAGCGTCGAACAGCCGGACGTAGCGGGTGCTATCGCCCCCCATTGCCTGAATGTAGCGCCTGAAATCCCTTTTCTGAGAAGAAGACAAGGCGGAAATCAACTTTTTTAAGCGCTCTAGGGAAGGGTAACTCGGCATTACAAATGTAAATGTACGCGGATTTATAATGTTTAAAATCAATGGATTATAATAAAAAACAGATCGGTTGCAATATCATTTCGGATTACTTTCACTTTGGCAGGACAGGAGGTGGCCGGTATTTTTACCACCGAAAAATACATCAACATTCTATCCAATATTAAAAAAATCTTGAAGATGGCTATTCAAAAGGAAACCTACTATGGTAAGCCTACCACCGCCGATCCAGCCGGTGACACTCTTAAACTGACCCGTATCGCAGAGTTCATCATTATCGATACAGTCGTAGGAGGTATTTCCGGCGATGGAGGTACCAGCAATATGATCGATCTGAGTGATCTGTTGGCTAAAACGATCCGGCCCGTAACGCATATGGATACTGACATCAAGGAAGACGCAACTGCAGCGCTCGCGTTGGAAGACGATGCAAAAGTCTACCTGGAAATAGCCAAAAAACAGAACGTCCGGCTCATCAAGCAATTACCGGCTGGTGTTACTCTGCTGGACAGTTTCAACACCTGGGCAAATGCACAAATCGGCGTGTCGGACGACGAGATTTTTTATGTGACTTACTTAGGCCTTCCGAAGATCAAAAACAACAAACAGTTCCCATACGTGGGGTACAAACTGACGGAAGAAACTGACTTGGTTTATATCAGCATCGATCAGGTGACAGGCACCATTTCCCTGTATAGAAACTAATGACCCCTATTTTTCATAACCCCATACCAGGCACCAAAACTCCATTTGAGGCGTGACTCAATCGGGCGCTCGTTGCAAAACAGGCGCCTTTTTTTAAATACATAATATTATAATTTTATATGTTTAACGGACTTTATCGCCATGAATCCAGTGAATGGCGTATTGACCTGCGGGTAGAACTCGACGGCACCAACCTGGTGATAGACATTAGCGGTGATATTTTTAGAAAAGAAAACAGCAGGCAAACCTACGTTTCTTCCTTTTCGGTATTCAATCCGCCTGTTCCCTTCCAACTTCAGGGCAGCAGTATTCAGCTCCAGTTACAGAACCATGTTTTCAAGACTGGAATCAATGGCAACATATGCTGCCCCAAAACCGTGGGCGTTTTGCTGAATGCTCAACTGAATGAGCCGCCGTATGCGGAACTGGATTTTGTATTCGATCAGAATATTCCCTGCAACTTTCCTGCGCAGTCCTTCAAATGCTATAAAAAGTCGGATTTCTTCCGGCAGGTGAAGTTACACCTGTTTCGCGATGCTGTCCTGAACTATCCGGTGCCGTTTCCCATACGACTGATGCCGCCTGCAGAAATGCCCGCCCATTTGGCGGCAGGGGTAGATGCGCTCAAGGCTGTGTATCTACAGCAAAAAATCCGGCTCTCCTATGCGCGCAAGTTGCCCGTAGTACTCGACAGCTCGGGTTACCGGTCTTCTCCGAACGGTTGGCGCAAACGCGATCTGCACCAGTTGATGATCGAAAGCGGTTTTGACCCCGATCCGGCCGCGCCAGTCTGGAAAATATGGTCGTTCGTTACCGACCGGCTCGATCCTTCCGAGCTGAAAGGCTTATCTATTGCAGGATATTCCTTCGACGATCTGGGAGAGAAACACCGGCAGGGAATAGCTATTTTCACAGCGCACGACCGTTTCAGAGGCTTCCGGATACCGCCCGTTCCATCAGATTACAATCGGGCCAGCAATGCCTATTTGTTCACCCTGGCACACGAAATTGCTCATGCACTCGGACTGGAGCATGCAGAATATTACCAGATACCGAAACCGCCTCCACACCTTGTGATCCCCGACATCATGAACATCGAAATGGACCATGCAGATGGGGCAGACGACGACTGGGAAGGGTTTGCGTGGACATTTTCCGCGGAAGAAAGCCGTTTGCTGCGCCATGCTTCCTGGTATTATGCCGCACCGGGTTCGCCCGGGCCTGCAACCACCCCACTTTCAGCCACAAAGAAAAAACAGGAAGTAGAACTGCTAATCCGTTCCCAAAAAACCTTTTTATGTGCCGAACCCGTTGAAATAGAGGTACGTCTGCTATACACCGGGGCAGGAAGTGTCGAGATATATCCTGCCTTTTTACCCGAAGCGGGAGTGATTCGCTACCAGATTTGCCGACCCAAAAGCAGGGTTTGGGAAACCGTCGTGCCATGGGCAAGGTGGCATGGCGTGCCGCATTCGCACCGGTTATGGCATGCCGGAGAAGAAGGCCCCGACCGAATTTCCGGATACGTTCCGATTTTCCATAGTACACAGGGTCTTTCCATGATGGCGCCGGGTAAATACAAAATCAAGGCTATTTACCAGGACAAATCGGGCAGGGTTATTTCGTCCAATATTCATAAGATCGACATCGTGGACGAAGCGTTTGAATGGACAACCGAGTTAGAGAATTCGTCTCCGCACTTCCGAAAGTTGTTTCTCGAGTTTTTCTACCTCGAAGGGTCGGCTGAAAAGCGTTTTTCCAGGGTGCGCTATTTTGTTGCGAGGATCATTGGCCGGATCGATGACATGCTTCGCACCGGTGTTGCTCCGGCTAGTAAAAAAAGGTTGTTGCTACTGCGCGCTAAATTGGAACGCCTACTGGCCACATCGGCCGCTTCCACACGCTGGACGCTTAAAAAAGGAAATAAAAGTCTCGTTCAAAGTTCTGAATCCCCTCAGTTCAACATCCTGGCTCATCCACTTTCCGAACGCAAGAAGGTGGAAGCCGTCCGTCGGATGGGTCACTGTGTACGCTATTTCCGCAAAGACACACGCAGTAAACGTCAAAATTTCGCCTACCGCCGATCGGCAGAGGAACAGGTTGCATTGCTGCAAAAGGTCGGGGCAAACGACGAAGCTGCGCAGCTCCACCTGCAACTGAAAGAAGACCTGAAAAACAGGGGTGTCTGCCAATCGGTCCTGCAGGATATGGAAAAGGGAGACCTGCTCGCTTCCGTCTGAACCTGCGTTCCGCCAAGACACAATTGCACTTTTTCATCACTTAAAATGATCCAAAATGTTTTCATCGGAAGTACTTTCCATTGTCATCGGGCTCACATTTATCTACCTGTTGTACAGCCTGCTCGCCACAATACTCCAGGAGATATTGGCTACGCTGCTTCATTTCAGGGCAAAAATGCTGCTCAAGGCGCTGAGGCGTATGCTGGATGACCGGGAGGCGCCGCGCCCCCGGCCCCTGCTCGACCGTCTGCTGCTGTGGCGCTCCAAACAGGTCGGTCATCCTGATACCATGACGGAAGCCTTTTACAGGCACCCTCTGATAAGGTCGCTGAGTGAAAACCGGCAGTCGCACCCCTCCTACCTGAACCGGGAAACTTTTTCCAAGGTTATGCTCGATTTGTTGAAAGGGCGCACCATAAAACCGGGCGATGACGCAGCCCCGCATATTCAGCGTACGCTCGACGGGGGGCGGCTTGAATGGGCCGACCTTCCGATTCCGGAAAACAGCGGCACACTGCTGTTCCTGCGTTCCATCTGGATCGATGCACAGGCCGACGTCGACAGGTTTAAACAACTGATGGAAGCCTGGTTCGACGAAATTATGGACCGCGCTTCCGAATGGTACAAGAAGTATACTCAATTTTTCCTGCTCGGCCTGGGTTTGCTGATTGCCGGGATTTTCAACGTGGACACCATCGCAATTGTAGGCAAACTGGAAAAAGATCCAGACCTCAGAGAGCAGGTAGTAACACAGGCAGAAAATTTCATTCGCGCGCACCCGAATCTGGATCAGGATATTGCCGGCATACAGACGCCAATACCCGACTCCCTGAAAAACAGATACGAATTTCTCCGGCAGCGAAGGGATACCCTGATCGCCAGGGCAGACCAGATTGTGTCGAACGATATCGCCCGGATCAACGACGTGCTAAGCATCAGAAGATCCGAAAAAGCATGCCCGAAATTCTGGTGCCGATGTACCCTGCGCATGTTGGCCGGCTGGTTGCTAACGGCGCTGGCCCTCTCGCTCGGTGCACCATTCTGGTTCGACCTGCTCAACAAACTCATGAAACTGCGCAGTGCCAATCCTGCCGGCCCGGGTTCCGCGTCGGGCCAGCCTTCCGGCGAGAACATTCAACCTAAAATAGACCGAAAAGGATGAACGAATATACCGTACACAAATATCTGAACGTACGCGTCGGACGGCCGTCGCTTTCCGCTCCATGTTATCAGTTCCTCGCTCCGGGTAGCGTACTGCAAACGGACGGACGGATCTACAAAGGCGACCCGTTCGAAGGTGTCGACGACTGGCTGAAAGATGAAGCCGGTAATTACTACTGGAGTGGCGGAGTGATCGGGGCGTCGAAAAACGAAGCGGGACGCTCCGATTACTGGTTTAGCCAGCTTGGTATCGATACGATCTGGCAGACATTTGGCGAAAAAGGTTCCCGTGCCCGTGTGCTGGTGCTCGACACCGGAATCAACGATTTTCTCCCGGTATTCGAAGGAGCCGTCGCGGAAGGGCATAAAATCAATTTTGTAAATGGGTCACGTGATCTTTTCAGCAATGACCAGGATTGCCACGGCACGCATTGTGCCGGACTCATTGCCGCTCGTCCGGGCCAATATTCCGTGGGTGTCGCACCGGAATGCCAACTACTGATTGGAAAAATATCTGAAGACGGCATGCTCGGCGACGGCGCTACTATGCGCAGGGCACTCGAAGCATTTCTGGCGCCTCAATATGAATTCGACATTATTTCCATCAGCGCCACCATGATGCAGGAAGATGCGGAATTGCGGCGGCTGATCGACGAGCATATTCAAAAAAACCGGATCGTGCTGGCAGCCATCGGCAACGATCCGTTGTCCCGAAACCTGCCCTATAAAAAGTACCCCGGCTATTTTGATAGTTGTATTTCCGTCGGAGCCTGCGAATACGACCGCCTGATTTCCGGATACACCTGTTCGCCGCAGAAAGCCACCATCCATTGTTTCGGCACCCACATCGGTTCCTATCAGAAAAGCAGTATACCCCGGCCGCTGAAAGGTACCAGCCAGGCAACGGCCATTATGGCGGGTATTTGCGCCCTTGCGGTATCGTTTCTCAAAAAAAGAAACCGCTCTTTCAACCAGGAAACGTTCAGGCAACTGCTGCAAAGCAGTGCCGATCCGCTCGAAAATTTTCATGCTGCCCTCGTCAACCCGGTTTCCCTCTTCCACGCTTTAAAAACTTTATAAAACGATGAAAAACAACAATACCTCTTTCCGCTGCCTGTTGGCCGCCCTGCTGTTCTGTGGTACACTGTCTGCTCAGGATCGCATTGCATATTATGACGCTATGGATTTTGCCCGGATTTTCCATAAAAGCGGCAAAATCTCCACGCAGGATCCCTCAGTAGCAGCTATGCTCGGACCCTATTTCCCGAATGAGGTGATCAATACAGGCTCAAATCCGTTCCTGAAAGATTATTTCGACGATAACACGGTGGCCGCAGCAGGGCAGGGCCGCGGGCTCGATACCGGAAAAGGATTGCCTCTTGCAGGAGGTCTGGCCGGCCTCGACGTCACGACCATCACCGACGGCATGGCCCGATTTATGATCAAACGGGCCAAAGAAGAACTCTCCGTGGCTTTTTTTGAAAAATTCAAAAAATTCAGCGAAGAAAAACCGGAATTCAAGGCGCTGTTTCCCCGCACGACGGAAGCACTGACCAACCTGCTTTCATACCATTACACGGAAATGCTGCCGGCACTGCGCATCCATTTCTACGACGATCTGACGGCACTGCCGCTTCATCTGGAAGACCTGCTGGAACTGGAAAAATACCGCCCGCTGTTGAAAGAATTTCCCGAACTGCGACTGATCGTTCAGGTGCTTCGCCTGATACATATCAGCATTGCGGAAAATTCCAACCCCGCCGATATGCTGGAGGCTTTCGCCGTACTGTCGGGCTGGGATTTGCCAAATGAAAAATTCGAGGTAAAAAATGTGGGCGCCTCACTGAAAACAGCCCACCTGTTCTCGCGCCACCTCCGCAAAAACGACGGAAGCGCTATCTGGGTCTCGCAGGCCGAAGTGCAAAGAATGTTATCTGACCGGGCAGCATTCGAGATCTTCCTGGGCTTGCTTTACCAGACAGAAGCATTGAAAATCCATAAAACCTTTTTCTACCGGTCGCCGGTCGACAGTATCAGTGTTCAGGCCTTGCTCGAGGCCGGACAAATCGATGCCCATGATTTTCTGAGCAAACTGATGATGCTCACCGACAAGATTGGCAGTGTTCGAGCGAGCCTTCAGGAAAAACGTATGGCAGACGTTCCGCCTTCCAAAGATGATTACTACGAGTTCATCAACAGTTCAATCGATGTGATAGAACTGGGATTCGATCTGAGCGCGTACCTTGGAGTCTCTGTTCAGGTAGGCCGGTTCACGGATATTGCACGCAGCGCCAATGGCCTGTTTAAAAACATTTACACGGAAGATTTCCCGGCAGCCATTACCCAATTGAATACGCTGTTGGAAAAAATCGCCGTTTTAATTAAAGAGAAAAGACGTAAAGATACCGAGATGCTGGCCGGCGCACCTGCTATCGTCGCCACAAATATCACTTCCGATAAGGCGCGTCGGGTGCTGGAGCGCATACAGAAGGGTGATACCGAGCGAAAAAAACTCTCTCCAGCCTGTGTAAAACTGCTCGAAAGGGAACTTGTCAAAAACCCGGAAAGTGTGCTCACCCCGCAGCAAAAGCAACAGTTGTCGCTGCTGCTTTCCGTGCGCAGATATGAAAAAATCGAATCGGTATTGGGTAAAATCAACCGCTACGGCCTTTTTATGGCCAACATGGCAGGGGCCAAATCGCCGGAAGAAGTGGAAGAAATACTCGAAAATGTGACCTTACCGGTTGGCAGTTCTTCCATCAAGAAAAATGCCCGCTTCAACGTGTCGCTGCAGTCCTACCTGGGTGCCTATTATTTGCCTAATCCGGCTTCCGGCGACCTCGCCACCGCCTGGAATGATCCGTTCGGTGTACACGCGCCCATCGGCATCTCCTTTAGTACGGGTTTTGGCCGCGCAGGCTCGGTCAGCCTTTTCGGTTCGCTGCTCGATATCGGAGCCGTAGTGGATTACCGGCTCCGTTCCGAGCAGGTAGTGAAGGATGATGGCAGCATGACGACTGCCACCGTGAGGGACTACAAAATTCAACTCGGCCAAATTTTTTCACCCGGCGCATACCTGGTGTATGGTTTTCCTTTCAAACTGCCATTGGCCTTTGGTCTGGGCAGCCAGTACGGACCGGGTTTGACACAGCTGAAAACCGACGGCGGCACAGTGCTTAATAACCCCAAATGGCGGTTCAACTTGTTCCTGAGCGTCGATATGCCGCTACTTACCTTCCGTAACTGGCGCAAAAACGATCACTAAAACAGGGGCCGTACGCTGGTGTAACACATGTGGTGACCTATCGGAAGCACTGTTTTCGGACCGTGCTACCGATAGGTCCCGCAACTTGAATTGGTGGAGGTACGATGTGTCGAAGTGAAAACACCTGACTGGAAATCATGTAATCATAAATCCTTACTTTCGTTTGCCTAAAATTAATCGCCAAACGCGGCTGGTTTCCGCAAGGAACACTAACGGCACTTAAAAATGAAAGTATGAAACATTTCATATACATACTTCCCTACCTGCTTCCGATAACAATCTCGGCTCAGGCAATGGCAGATACCACAACATTCAGGGTTCCTGCAAACTATACCATTGCAGTTGAATATTATTTAAAAAAAATAGAAACAGGCGAAACGGGCCCTGACAATTTTTATCAGGCAGCCTGCTATTTTTCCTTGCTGAACAACCACGATATGGCTTTCACTTATTTAAAAGAAGCCATCACCAGAGGTGCAAAAGGAGAAGATGTAATGACGGATACCGACTTCGATACTTTAAAACAGGATTCAAATAGATGGAATGAAATGGAATCCTTGTTAAAAGTACAATATGTTGAACGCAATCCGGGGATTTCAAAAATAGATCTAGGTTATGAACTTTGGCTGATGTGGATAGAAGATCAAAAGTTCCGGACATTAAAAAAGAACTATAAGTTAAAGGGCCAACCCATTACCGATATAGAAAAACACAACAAACATTTATTGCGAATAAAGAGAATCGTTGAAGATGCCGGCTGGCCAAAATACAGCGAAGTCGGAATAGAAGCGGGCGATGCTGTGTTTTTTATCTTTCAGCATGATGATGCGAAAAACATGAAAAATGTGTTGCCTGAATTTATTGCTGTTGCAAAAGCGGGTGAAGCGGATCTAAAAAAGGCGGCTATGATGATCGACCGGTATTTAGCATATACCGAACACCTGCAACTTTATGGAACCCAGGCATTTCGAAAAATTGAGCAGGGGCAAAATCGAAATGATATTCCTTTAGAATTGTATCCGATAGCAGATGAAGAACACCTGTTGGAAAGGCGTGCGGCAATTGGTATGACTGATTTTTTTGAAAATTGCAAAAGATTGGGTGTCGAGTACATACCTGTTCAAAAGCGAAGCAATTATAAAGCCATTGCAATCAAGAAGAAATGGATTAAAGCAGGTTATTTACTTTGAACGGGGATTCATGCAACAATGCCGGCCACATTCGAAGCGTAAAGGCAAGACTTGTGTAGACTTAGTAACAGTTGATGACGCACGTCATCGGAAGGGTATAAAATATAGGGTTTATTTGTATGTTTTTCATCAACATACAACTACCATGAGCTTAAAAAAGAAATTTCTAAAATCAGGTAATTTATGCACCGTCACTTTCTCTTTGCCGAAAGAATCATTAAACGGTGCAACCGAGGTAAAAATACTGGGCGATTTCAATGAATGGAACGCGGATCGGGGCATTCCCATGAAGGATAAAAGCGGAATCTTCACAGGCTCCATAAATTTGCCCTGCAATGAGGAATACCAGTTCCGCTATCTGATTGGTAATGGCACGTGGGAAAATGACTGGGCTGCGGACAAATACGTTGCTTCCCCTTTCGGGGTAGAAAATTCTGTTGTTAACGTGGTTGCGTAAGTACTTGCCCTATGAGCATGGCATACCGTCGCATGACACGATAAACAGGGTAATATCTTTGATTGACGGACGTGCATTTGAGCAATGTTTTATCGATTGGGTACAGATGAGCATTTCCTTGCCGGGGAACGTTTCAGACGCGTCCCCGGATGAGGCTGTCGTTTATCGAGTTCTATAAATCTCAGATTCGATTCATCACAGCCAATCATCTTGGCGGCTTCTTCCTGTGTCATACCGTTCACCAGCCGGGCAAGATGAAGTCGCTTACCCAATGAACCTTCTTCAGAAGCAAATGGCATATACCCAAGAAAGCCAATGATCGCTTTGGCAAGTTTTGCCGGAGGTTGGTGCCTGTTCATTTCCCAGCCAGTCACTGTATCAGGTGTTACGTTCAGAATTTTCGCCACAGCAGATTGCGATAAGCCCCGGTCAAGCCTGACCGTGCGAAGATGATCGCCTAAGGTCTTCAATTCGGCAGGATATGCAGGATTAGGCAACCGCTTGCCTATTAAAGTCAGGTGACAAAAATGCAACGCAACCCTGCCCCTGCGGCTACTACAACCACCCCGATAAAGACTGTGTGTGCGGCCCCGGCGTCGTGAAACGCTACGTCTCCAAAATTTCCGGCCCTTTGCTCGACCGCATCGATCTGCACGTGGAAGTGACGCCGGTGAGTTACGACGAACTCACCACCACTGAGCGACCCAAACTCACGAGCACGGACATTCGCGAGCGTGTACTGCGAGTCCGGGAGGTGCAGGCCGAACGGTTCAAGGATCTTCGCGACGTGTATTCCAATGCACAAATGCCCAGCCGGATGGTGCACGACGTTTGTAAACTTGATTCTACCGGTCTGACTTTGTTAAAAACGGCGATGGAACGCCTGCAACTCAGCGCCCGGGCGTACGATCGGATTTTGAAGGTGGCGCGGACGGCGGCGGATCTGGCGGGGAGTAAGGATATTCGGATCGAGGATTTGGCGGAGGCGATACATTGTCGGAGCTTGGATCGGGAGGGGTGGGCGGGCTAATACTTCGGTGTTCGACAATCGGTGTTCGATATTCGGTGTTCGGTGTTCGATATTCGATATTTAAAAAATATCGAACACCGGACACCGAATATCGAACACCGAAGTAAAGTATAAATGATTGAATGTAATAAGTTTATGAACCCAGAAATCAAATTCCAAATACGATCTTGAGGATAAGCTGATCGAATTTGCGGTACGCATCATTGAAGCACCTCGCCCTCCGCAGCGGCCTATTTCAGAAAAAACGGAAAAAATGTCATCGCTGCAAGTACCGATTCTGCGTAAATTATATGTTGTTTGAAACGTATTCAGTTGGTCCGGCCTCCCGTAGTAACCGGGATTCCCGTAGAAAACATGGAAAAAGTGTAGTTTTTGAAAGATCGTACGGCACTCACCTTTGCAGTACAGTACTGAGATTAACATTCAGATGCAAGCAGGTTGTGCGCACTTCCCGTTTACATCTTACATCGATCAACTTCACTTTTCAACAGATTTTTTTCAATGAAGAACCAACTTATTATCCTCACGCTTTTCACTTTTGCTATTGCACTGGGAATAAGCGGATGCAAAAAAAACGACAGCACAGTCCTTACTGCAGATATTCAAAACGTTCAAACGCTTCCACCGTTAAGGGTTGAAAACAACACGCTTTATTTTGAAGACATGACCCAGTATTCATCCGTTATGAATATATTATCAGGCATGAGCAACCAGGATATTCTGAACTGGACCCGCTCTCTGGGCTTCGTTTCGGTAGCCGATTATTACGATCAGGCCATGGAAGGCAACTGCTGCCCCGAAACGGAAGGCAACCTGGAGCAACTCCAGCAACAATTTGAAGGAAAAGTAAGATTTGATAAATCTTCCGGCGACATCGCACCGCTTTACAGTATGGGACTTCGCAATTTCATTTCAAACGTAAAAGGTGAATTTTACACCGGTAAAACGTTGCAGAAATATGCCGACGACAAGATCATTTCCATTTTCGAACCAACGGAAGAGAAAATTGCCCTGGCCTTAACGGTAAGCAGCCTGGCAGATACCGTTCGGCACATTTACGTTCACCCGTATACGGTTTCGATCACGCCCCAGGGTGCTGATGAACGCGCTTGCCCTAAAGTCCTGTTCGGAGGAGGCTCTACGTGGGTGAATTGCTGCGAAAACGGCCCCCTGTACGGCAACCAGAGTTCACCCTTCAAATACAAGGTAGAAGATGCGTACAGAAACGTTTATGATGATTCGATGATCAACGTCGGCGAAGTAAACGGCGGCACTTTTACGGTGTACAACATTCAGTTTACCAGCAAAATATTTTTCCATTGCCGTAAAAGAGGCATTTTTGGAACATGGCCTACCTGCCACAGAACAGTGTGGAATTACTCATCCGTATTAAATTACACGCACAACCTGGGCTCCATGGGCGGGCCAAGTCCGGCATCCAGAAGCTATTCTAATGTAACGACGGGCAGCGAATGCAAATATGAGCGCTACGATGCATTGTGCGGATTGTTGTCTCAGTCGGCTGAACAATACTATGGACGTTCCCTTACGGTTACCGGCATGAACCTCAACTTTTCCACTTCGCCGGCATCCGGCGTTACCATTACCGGGTCCAGTTCGAACTGCCTGTAATTTTCAGTTCTCCTGAAAAGATTATTGCTTTGCGCGAAGGTGATTGGAGCGGTTGGAAACGTTGCCGTTTGTTCGGCTTGTTCCGCCGCTTCAAATCACTTCCGCTTTTTTATGATGTTGAAACCCTGGCTTCATCGTTACTAACCGGCAGAAGTAACTCATACATACCGGAATACATGAAATTTCTACTTAAAATCATTGCTTGTCTGTTTTTATGGCAATTATTGCCTGGTTGTAACTGGAATATTAAACTTCCCGAAGATGAACCCGAACGCCTTTTTCTGTTTGGATACATGCATCCCGACAGTGTTATTTCCATCCGGGTGACGCACTCCTTCGGGCTGTCGGCACTGTCTAATACTGTAGATGCGGCCGTGAAAAGTGTGTCGGTAAAAGTTTTCGAAAATGATCTTTTGCTGGATAGCCTGTTAGAAACGAGTCCGGGCATGTACCAATCCGGCCATTCTTACAAGCCGATTCAAGGGCGTTCTTATTATTTCACAGCGGAAGCGACCGGTTTTCAAACTGTACGAACCCTGCCCGACAGTATTCCGCCTCCTTTGCCCGTCGCTTCGGTAAGCGCTGATTACGTGCCGACCCAGGAAAATTTCGCCGCACTTACCCTCGCTGTGCATTTGGCGCGCCCGGTTTCCGACGACTTGCTCGGAATTCAGTTCCATTATTTTTCCACCTTCGTTTTGGATAGCGGCTACGTCAACAGGTGTATCGGCAACAGAACCCTGGTGTGCGACCGTTTGAGCGTAGGCGCATTCGTCAATGAATTTTGCCTGGAAGACTTCTACTGCGTAAGCCAATTTGAAGACATCACCCTGTACACCCCCGAACTGTCATTTTATGATGGCTCGCCTGCCCGGCTCAGTCTGGCTACTTTTTCACAGCGGTCCATCGAACTGGCCTACAAAACCGGCCTGAGTAGCGATACCTACACCAATAACTACGAAGTAAATCCTTTTTATTCGCCCGTATTCTTACCCATCGAGGTCGAAGGTGGGTATGCAGCCATTTACTTCTACAATACGTACAACCGAACCCTGCAATTTTAATTTTGTCATGATAAAATCAATCATTTTATACCTGCTGTTCTTATTGCTCCCTGCCTGTTTTTACGCGCAAAGTTATTACGGACTCCTGGGCGGTGCGCTCTACAACAACATGCACAGAACCGTTGACCCGCCGGGAGTCGTGCCGATCAGCCAGCCTTACAAGCCCTACACCGGGATCGCGGCAGGTGCCACCGGAGGTGTGAAATTGAACCGTCTGCTGGGCGTTTCCGGTACACTGTCGTACCAGGCTTTCGCCAGAAATACCCCACTGGGGAATAGCAGCCAGCGATATTTGAGCCTGGGCATCGCACCGGAAGTTTATCTTTCTAAAAACTTCCGGCTGTTGGCCGGCGTGCTGGGTGGGTTTGCGCTGAACGAATCGTTTCCCGGCGTCAATAAGTTTCACCCGATGGCACAGGCAGGCCTGTCCTATACGCTGGGTCCCGTTCTGCTCGATGTAAGGGGGCTGTATTCCCTGGGGTCATTTTGGGAGGAAAATTCAACCAACGTCATAAAACACTATCATCGCAGCATTCAGATTTCCATCGGCTACCTATGGCACAACTAAAATGGTTCCTGCTCTGCCTCTGCATGGCCGGGGCAATGCAAAATGCCTGCGCGCAGCGAGTCGTGCTATCCGGAAAGGTGACAGACCCGCAGGGTGAAACGCTGATCGGCGTTTCTATAAAAGTGGATACCGGCAGATATGCCTGTCAGACCAATAATTACGGATTTTACAGCATCAGTTTGCCCAGGGGGCAGCACGAAGTCATGGTTCATTACGTAGGCAACAAGGCCGACACGTTTCAGGTTTCCCTGCAGCGCAACACGGAACGCGACATTGTTTTGCGACCACTCGAATTGACGGAAGTGGTTATTTCGGCCGATAACGAAACACAAAAAACGGGGGCCTTCGTGCTGCCGCTGCAACTGCTGGCCCGAATCCCTACCCTGGCCGGCGAACAGGACGTACTGAAAGCCATGACGTTTACGCCGGGTGTGGCCACCGGAACGGAAGGAACCGTAGGGCTTCACGTGCGCGGCGGATCCCCCGATCAAAACCTGATTTTGCTCGACGATGCGGTGGTGTACAATCCGGCACACTTATTCGGTTTTTTGAGTGTTTTTAATCCGGATGCACTCAAGCAGGTGGAACTCATTAAAGGAAACGGCCCTGCCCGGTATGGCGGCAGAACCTCGTCGGTACTCAATATCCGGATGAAAGACGGCAACCAGAACAAGGTGACCGGCGCGATGGGCCTCGGAATCATTTCTTCACGCGGGCTTCTGGAAGGACCTCTGTGGCGGAAGAAAGGAACCTTCATGGTGGCCGGCCGTGCGGCCTACCTGGGCCTGGTGAATTCTTTGAGCCGTATTAAATATAAAAATGGGAAGTCGAGCGAGTACACGGGTTATAACCTGGCCGACTTTAATGCCAAATTGAGTTATCCATTGTCGGACAAGACCAACCTGTTTTTCAGTGCCTACAGCGGCGTGGATCAGATGGAGGTGTTTTCGCGCGATACTAAAACGGAATACCTGGAAAATGCCCTTACCTGGGGAAATGCGACGGCTACGGCCCGCCTGAATACCGTCGTTACGCCCAGGGTGTTTTTAAAAAACATGCTTGTTTTTTCCCGTTTTTTCTATAAAAACCAACTGGATTACCATTCGGAAAGCGAAGGAGATCGAACCACCTCCGGCTTCGTCAGTAAATCGGGCGTTACCGATTTTACCGGCCGCAGCGAGGTGGATTTTTTTCTGAACAACCGTTACACCATGCGGTTTGGCGCCGAAGCGTCGAGACATTGGTTCAAGCCCAGGGATAACTCCATTTATACCGTCGCGCCGGATACCACTGTTCAGGATAACCTGACGAACCGTGCGCAGGCCGTTCAACTGAGCGCCTATACGGAACAGGAAATATCCCTGACGTCCCATTCGGGGGTTAACCTGGGCGTGCGGATCAATGCTTTCCTGATTGAGGGCAAACAGTACACCATGGCGGAACCCCGGCTGTCGGCACACTGGGAAGTATCGCCGCAAACGGTGCTGAGGGGCAGTTTTACGGGCGGGCAGCAATGCCTGCACCTGTTGTCCAATGCGGGACTGGGCCTCCAAAACGATGTTTGGGTGCCCGTTACGGGGCGCATCCGTCCGCAACGGGTTTGGCAGGGCGCCATAGGCGTCAGCACGCGCTCGGCCCGGCACGACGTGGAGTACACGCTGGACCTGTTTTACAAAAAACTGTTCGAACAAATTGAATATCGGGAAGGCAGCACGACGCTCACCACACTTACCCGCAACTGGTACGACCTGGTGACGACCGGTGGCATCGGCACTTCCAAAGGTGTGGAACTGGGCGTCACCAAAAAATCGGGGCGTTTCACGGGCCTTTTTGCATATACCTGGTCGAAAACGGATCGACTGTTCAAGGATTTGAACAACGGAAACCCTTACCCGTATCTCTATGATTACACGCACAACCTGAATGCAACCAGCAATATCAGCCTGGGACCCAAATGGGATATTTCCGCTACCTGGGTATGGCATACCGGCTCCGCTATTAGCCTGCCGACTGCCATATTAAACGGCGCAGGCAACGATTACTGGTATCATTACAAAAACAGGAACAATGCACGGCTGCCCGATTATATGCGCGCCGATATCGGCTTGAACCGCAACTGGACAGGACGAAACAAACACGAAAACACGTTTAATATCAGTATTTACAATGCGCTGAACAGAAAAAACCCGCTGTATGCCAAAGTGATAAATGAAGTGACGGGATATGACCAGGCCACCCATTCCTACCAGTACAGCAATAAAATTCACTTGCAGGGCTTTATCCCGATTATTCCCTCAGTGAGTTATTCGGTAAAATTTTAGGAGAAATATGATTCTTTGACGGTTAAGAGCGTGTAATCACGCATCGGAAATCCACACCCGCTCAGCCATTGCCAACCAGCATGCCGTTACAAAATGTCCACCACCACACATACCGCCCGCCTGGAACATTTCCTCTTCACCCATTCCTACCTTTTTTTTCAACATATCTCGCGGTATTACGCACTTTCTGCCGACTCATGGAGCGATACGGCCACTTGTGGGATTTTACGGCCATCAGCACCAATGACCGGATCGACTGGAACCTGGAAACCATCACCCGGTTCGAAGACCGGATATACTGGTATTTCTTCTCCATGAATACGGGCGTGAAGTGGACAAAAACCATGCTGGAGTGTTTTGAAAACCGGCATTTGAAAAGAATCCGGAACCGGAACAGGTCACGATGGGGAAGGAGATCTGGTTGGGAAGATCAGGTTATACTGAAATCATGTAATTACCACTCGTAAATCATACCTACCTTGTCCCGAATTCAAAACTAAAACAATGGCAGCAACAAAAATTACAGTCAACTCCAACGGTTCACTTAAAGTAGAGGGCGATTTTGAAATTGTAGACGCGCAAGGCAACGTGTACGGATTGCAGGGCCGTACCGCGCTCGGCCTGTGCCGCTGCGGACTGTCCAAAAACAAACCTTTTTGCGACGGTTCGCACAACGGACACCTGGAACACGTTGCGGTGGCGTTTGATCTGCCTCCGAAAAAAGTGTAGGTGCCTTACGAGGCCTCAACGGCACTACACAATCACTTAAGTTTTTGAGTATCCGAGGATGCGAGTATTTGAGTATAAATGATTCGTTGTCAGTCAGATACTCGAATACTCGCATCCTCGAATACTCAAAAAACGTAAGTGAAGAAGTCACTCTTAAAAATCTAATCCCCGCCCGCAAGAGGCATTTTTATGCGAAGCATCCTCATCCTGTTATTATCCGCCTCTACCCTGCTGGAAGCGCAGAATTTTTCTTTTAATTTCAATACCAATGGCCGCCGGGTGTGTCTCGTCGATGCGGAAGTGAATACCGAAACGCCTTCCGTTACCATTCATTTTCTGGATGCCGCCACCAATACCAATGCCTTTACGGATGTATACAAGCGCCCGCTTTACGGAAACGGGGATGCCTGGATTCCCGTAGCCGCAGGTTTGCCGCCCGGCACAACGGAGTGGTCGGATGCCGAAGTAAACGCCGGTGAAACCTGGGAATACCAGATCAGAAGAACCGCCTCATGGACCTACGCAGGTCAGACGTACGACGCGATCGGCTACACCGTCGGCGCGGTGCTGCGCGACAATTCTGGTTATCAGGGACAAATGATCCTGCTGGCGGCCGACAATGTCGCAACGGGTTTGCCTGCCAAATATACCCGCCTGAAAAAAGAACTGACCGGCGAAGGCTGGTTCGTAAACGAAATCGTTGTTCCGGCAGCCGACGGCTGGGACAGCGGCGACGCGGTGGTCGGGATAAGGGAGCAAATCCGGGAAATGTATGCGAATGCTCCCGCCGGCGACAAACCCAAAATGCTGTTTATTCTGGGCCACGTTCCCATGCCTCGTTCGGGCTCTACCTCCGTTACCGCACCCGACGCACACGATCAGAACAAAGGCGCCCGCGGTTGCGACGGGTATTACGCGGATATCGACGGTGTGTACACCGATATGGCAACATTCGACCCGGGCGGACTGGAAACGCCGCTGGCCGTCAACCTGCCCGGCGATTTTAAGTGGGACCAGGATTTTTTTCCTTCCGAACTGGAAATGGCTTTCGGAAGGGTCGATTTTGCCGACCTCACCCCCGGCGCCTTGTCGGAAATTGAACTGACCGGGCGGTATCTCGACCGACTGAGCAATTACAAAACCCTGGCCGACGGCTTTCATATGGGCCGTAAAACCGGATTTTTCTTCGGATACAACAACTCCAACGACGGCTCCTACCGCACCCTGCCGAATCTGTCGGGCGCGGCAAATCTCGTGCAGAATAACGCCGGCGCACCGCATCCGCAATGGATCAAAGACAATGGTCCGTTTCAGGTGTACATGCAGAATGCCGCTTTCCCTGAAATCGGGCAATGGGAGGAATCCGGCATGGATGCCACGGTTTTTTCCAGCGACCAGAGTTACTGGGGTTTCAACGACGAACCGCAGAGTTTTTATTACAGCCGCATCCGGGCTTTGCTGTCGCTCGATACCCGGTGTCTGGTAGCCCTCTGGACCACTTCGGCCGTCAATACTTTCCACCAGGCTTGTACCGGCGATCCGTTTGGCAAAGCCATTCTGGAAACGATGAATTACAATGCCGGCAACAACAATGTGGAAAGACCGCCGCAGGACTGGGATACACAGAACTGGTGGAATCGCACCCATTTTTCCTACAATGGCGACCCTACCCTGCGTTTGTACCAAACAGCGCCGCCTTCCGGACTTACGATCAGTCAATTAGATAACAAAGCCGTACTCAACTGGGCTCCCGCGCCGGATGCGGACGTGATCGGATATCATATTTACAAAAGCGCTACGGAATTCGGCGTGTTCGAGCGACTGACTTCCAGTCCCATAAGCGCTCTGGAATACACGGACGAACAATACCAGCAACACGACTGGTACATGGTCAGGGCAGTACAGTTGGCGGAAAGTGGCTGCGGTACATTTCTAAACCCGAGCATGGGCGTATTTGTACAGGGAAGTTTTCCCGTTTCCGCTACCGTGGAAAATTCGGCGGCTCCCGGGCTCGGCGTTTTCCCCAACCCGGCAGACCGTTTAGTTACCATTGTGGCTGATTTCAATGTGGAATCCCTGGAAATTCTTGATGCAAGAGGTATTCCGGTTCAGCGCCTGAACGACCTGCATCAAAACAAAATTACGCTCGATATATCCGGCCTGCCTGCGGGTGTTTATCTTTTGAAAGTGATAAACGGAACAAGATCGGAGACGAGAGAAATGGTGGTGATTTAAAGAATTACGGCTTCCGGCATCCCTTTTCCTTCGGTCAGCAACTTGAACAGACTTTCCCCGACGTAATAATCCCAGGCTTTCACGCAGGCGCCGTAGCACTCCGCTTTCGGCGCCAGCCCGAAGTGTGTAAAATCGATGTGCGTCTGATCGCCCTGCCGGGAAATTTCAAAACAGATTTTCGTGTTCGTCCATTCTTCTTTGTCTTCCAGAAAATTGAGCAGGCTGTCGGTCACCAGCCACACGACCTTTTCATCAGGGATCACTTCCACGAGTTTTTGGGTGGACATATGCACGTCGCCGAAACGAACGGTGAACGCATCGCCCGGTTTTTCCGAGCGGCCTTCCATATTTATCGTCCACCATTTCGAAATACCGTTGATGCCGTTGAAGGCTTCGTGCGCCGTAGCGGGCACGGTAATGCGGAGGTGATAATCCGGTTCTTGCCGGGTTTGATTTTCAGTATGTTGCCGGAGCAACCAGTCGTTGAATCCGCCTTCTTTCGGGTTGGGCTGGCCCTGGCCCGTAACGATCAGGCTGCGCAGGCTGTTTTGGATGTAATTGGTCCAGGCATCACGGCAAATCTCGAAACATTCGTAGGCGGGTACCAGGCCCTTGTGTGTAAACCGGAGTTGCGTTTGCTCGTTCTGCCGGGCAATTTCAAAAATGATTTCCGTGCCCTTCCATTCGTTTTCGTCCTGTATAAAATTGAAGTAGTTGTCCAGCACCAGCCAGACGACTTTTTTGCCCGGCACAACTTCCGTTAACCGCATTTTGCAGTAATGGACGTCTTTGTGGTGGTACCGGAATTCATCGCCTTCCTTCTCCGTGCCGCCTTCAATTTCCTCCGACCACCATCCGCGAACGTTGGTGACGGCTTGAAATACTTCTTCCGGTGTCTGATCCAGGAGTAATGTGGTGGTAAAATCTGATGTAGCCATTGTATCGTATGATTTTGAATTAGAACACCACAAAATTACCGTCTGAAATCCGCAGTTCACGGGTGCGATATAGACATCCTTCCGGGTTGATCTGGACAGAATAAGCGCCTACCTTTGCCCAAAATTTTTAGCATGAAGCAAGTGACGATCCTGGTCCCGAAAGGCAAAGTCAATCTGAGCAGCATCACGGGTTCGCTGGAAATTCTCACCCGCGCCAACGAACACTGGCGCAAAATGGGCAACCGGCCTAAGATGGAAATACGCATCGCCGGACTGGTGCCGGAACTGAAACTCGACGGCGGTTTTTTTTCGATTTTTCCGGTGCCCATCGGGGAAATAAAGAAAACGGACCTGATCATCCTGCCTTCCGTTTCGTACGATTACGGCAACGTCATCCGGGATAATACCGCACTAATTGCCTGGATCAAAGAGCAGTATAAAAACGGCGCTGAAATCGCCAGTATCTGCACCGGCGCGTTTTTGCTGGCCGCTACCGGCCTGCTCGACGGAAAAACCTGCTCCACGCACTGGAATGCCGCCAACGACTTCCGGCGGCAATTCCCGAATGTACATCTGCAAGTGGATCAACTCGTTACGTCGGACCGCGGCATCTACACCAACGGCGGCGCCTACTCCTTTCTGAACCTGATCCTGTTCCTGGTGGAAAAGTACTTCGACCGGGCCACAGCCATTTTCTGCTCCAAGGTTTTTCAGATCGACATGGACCGGACTTCGCAATCGCCGTTTTTTATTTTTCAGGCGCAGAAAAACCATGGCGACGAACTCATCGGCCAGGCCCAGACCTATATCGAGGAAAACCTGAGCGCCAAAATTTCCTTCGAGGAACTGGCCTCTTCGCTTGCCGTCAGCCGCCGCAACTTCGACCGGCGTTTTATCAAAGCCACCGGCAATACGCCGGTTGAATACCTGCAACGCGTAAAAGTGGAAGTGGCTAAAAGCGCCCTGGAAAAAGGCCGGAAAAATGTTTTCGAGATAATGGATGAGGTAGGGTACTCGGACGACAAGGCGTTCCGGGAGGTTTTTAAGCGGATTACGGGTATGTCGCCGCTGGATTATCGGGGTAGGTATAATAAGGGGGCGTAAATTCTATGATTTGATTTTGATCTTATATTTGGCATCATTTTATTTAAAATGTACCTTTGATGCCATCATATGATGGCATCATGACTCATAAATACTACGAAGGCACTTCTCTGATTATCAATTTGTCAACCGAGATTGGCAGATTGCTAGGTGTTATAGACGCAACACATCTCAGGAAGCCGCAGACTGAACTCAGGAAAAAAAATAAGGTAAAGACCATTCGTGCATCCCTGGCGATAGAAGGGAATACCTTGAGCGAAGATCAGATTACCGCAATCATTGAAAACAAACGTGTAATCGGTCCTTCAAAGGACATCAAAGAGGTGGAGAATGCGATTCAGGCATATGACAATCTTTCAAATTTTGACGCCTTTTCGAAAGAGTCTTATCTGGAGGCGCACAGGTTGTTAATGTCGGGTCTGGTGGAAAAACCGGGCCAGTTCAGGACCGGTTCGGTCGGCGTAATTCAAGGGGACAGGATTGCACACATGGCTCCGCCGGGATGGAATGTCGATAATTTAATGACAAACTTGTTTGCATATCTTAAAGAAGGAGAGGATAACCTGATCATCAAGAGTTGCGTGTTCCACTATGAAATGGAATTTATTCATCCTTTTATGGATGGGAACGGAAGGATGGGACGATTGTGGCAAACTGTGATATTAATGAGGGCAAATCCCGTGTTTGAATATTTGCCCATTGAACAGGAGATAAAGAAAAGTCAGGAAGAATACTATCATGTATTGAGCCAATGCGATAAGGAAGGACTCTCCACAAAATTCGTTGAATACTTATTGGGCAAGATAAAGTTGAGTTTAACGGAACTTGTGGATACGCAAAGGGAAAATTTCACGGATATAGAGCGTTTGAATTACTTCATGGACCAAATTGATACGGGCGATTTTACCAGGAAAGACTATCTCAGGATGTTCCCTAAAATCTCGACCGCAACCGCAACCAGGGATTTAAGAAAAGGCGTTGAGGAGGGTATACTGGTTAGGAAAGGGAACGATCGATTGGCGAGTTATCAAAAGAAATAAAGAACTATCTCCACCCTACCCGCACTCAAAATCCAGATTCAGCCCCCGTGCCGCCTCATCGCACAAGTCAATAAAATTCCGCACGATCGGGCTGTGATCGTCCGTGCGCCAGACCATGTACAACGTGGTTTGTGTTTTCAGCGGGATAAACCGCACTTTGAGCGAACTGCCCATGCGGTAACTCAGCGGCAAAATCGAAACGCCCAGGTTTTTTTCCACCAGCCGCATGATGGTAGCGCCGAAATTGGATTCGTACGCAATGCGCGGCACAAAACCTTCCTTGTTAAACATGCCGTAAATCAACTGGCGGTACATCTGCCAGTCGGCCAGATACGGGAGAATAAATCCGTCGCTGCGGCATTGCGCGATGGACTTGAAATTTTCCTTCGTCAGTGCGTGTTTTTCCGGCACCACCAGGGCCAGTTGCTCTGAAAACAACTTCCGCTGGCACACATTGGGGTGGTCGTACATTTCCTCCCGCGAAAAACACACGTCGATATGGCCGTTCACCAGCGTTTCCAAAACTTCCACTTCCGCCATTTCCGATAAAACGCCATCCAGTAGCGGCAGTTTCTGTTGCAGCAGGCACAACACCTCCGGCAAAATGGAATACAACGCCGAGCCCGGATAACCGATCCGGATGGTGCCCACGTGCCCGTTTTGAATGGAAAGAGCGTAATCGAGCGTGTCCTTGAAGCGCTTGTCGAGTTTGATCATCTCGTCGCGCAGATACATGCCTGCGGGCGTGAGCCACACATTCCGGTTGTTGCGTTCGAACAAAACCACCCCCAGGTCCTGCTCCAGTTGCCGGATCTGGCGGCTCAATGCAGGCTGCACAATGTTCAGATTGATAGCGGCTTTTGAGAAATTCAGGGTTTCTGCCACCCCGAGAAAATATTTGATCTGTCGAAGTTCCATGTTCGAAAAAGTTCCGTGGAAGCACGATTCTATTCATGCTTTTTCGGCATAAATCTATGCAATCTTAGCATTTTCAAGTATCAATCGCTTCCCTGAAATTTGTACCGTCATCGCGACCGACAGATACATTTTCAACGACAAAATCTACATAAAATGAAACACACACGGACATCCCTCCTTTTCAGTGTATTCCTTTTTCTCCTGCTCACAGGCACGAAAACAATGGCTCAGGAAGCGACGGACCTTCAGGTGAAAATTACCACGACGGAAGACCTTCGGGTACTTTTGACGGCTCAAAACGACACCGGTAAAAAACTGTACTTAAGCGTGCGGATGCAGGAAAATGCCACATTCAACCGCGTGGCGGAAACGGAAATTTATTCGGAAGAAATTTCGGGTGATATATCCAGTTTTAACCGCGTACTCAACCTCTCCAAACTGGAAAGCGGCACGTACCGGATCAGCATTAAAGCAGGCAAACAACATTTCGACCGATTTTTGAATATCCGGACGAAACCTGTTGCCGACGATTCCCGCATCATCGCGCTTCAATAGAATGGGTTAAGTGAAAAATCCCCGGCACAGGTTGTGACCGGGGATTTTTTTACCATAAAAATTATTCAACCACAAGGGACACAAGGGGTTTTCACAAGGGGCACAAAAGTTTGATAAGCAACACTTTGTGAACTTTGTGAAAAACCTTTGTGTCCCTTGTGGTTAAATAATCTCTTGTGGTTAAATAAAAAAAACTCAGTTTTCCGCCGCCTGTACCCCTTTACTGAAGTGCGAATACAAATACACTTTTACCGGCAGCGGGTCCAGGTGTTTAAAAATCAGCGGTTTCACTTCTTCCCAGTCGAGGCCGCCGACGCCCGTAGCCAGGCGCGGAATCGCCACACTCTCCATTCCTTCCTTCTCTATCATGTGCGCCAGTTCCTTCAGCGCGTGGCCGACGTTGGCCAGCGTTGCTTTTCCCGGGTGCGCGCGGTCCGTTTGGGGCGCTTCCTGCGTAAACAGGTTGACGATCCGATGCTCCACGCCGCTCCAGACCCAGGCGCTGCCGGGTTTGGGACTAAACTGGTGGCAATAGTG
This sequence comes from Bacteroidota bacterium, assembly GCA_029561355.1. GTDB lineage: Bacteria > Bacteroidota > Bacteroidia > Chitinophagales > Saprospiraceae > M3007. The sequence goes on from JAKQJD010000267.1 coordinate 61,383, forward strand.
CCTGAAATCTTTATACATCGCCGGAAATGCTTCCCGGAGACTGAGGGCCAGTCCGCTGTCAAAATGGTCGTTGGGCGCCACACCATGGGCAATTGCGCGCGCTTTCGTGAGGGTAATATCTCCTGTAACTTCCTTGATCATAAAGTTGAGTTTTAAGTGTTGGTTGACACTCCAAAGTTCGCCGGACGTGACAGGCTGTTGAAATGACATCCATCACTTTCTTTTATGACAATAAGCCCGTTCTTCCAATGCTAAGCGTACATGACCTGATAACCAATAACCGATAACTGATAACCAATATCTACTTTTGCGAAAAAAACAGCGCCTGTATGGGATTTCGCTCCATTCTTACCCGCCCTTTCGCCAAGATCATTGCCCGCTCCATCGACCGCTGGGCGGCAGACGCCGTCGACCGGCAGGCAAATACCTTGCATCAGTTGGTTGCCAAGGCCGCAAATACCGCTTTCGGTCGCGACCACGGGTTTTCGGAAATCCATGATTATGAAGATTTTAAAAAAGCCGTCCCGATTCGCGATTACGAAGACCTGAAGCATTACGTCGAGCGCATTAAAAACGGCGAAAGCGACGTGCTTTGGCCGGGAAAACCCGCTTATTTTGCCAAAACCTCCGGCACTACTTCGGGCGTGAAATACATTCCGATGAGTAAGGAAAGTACGCCGCTGCATTTCGGAACAGCCCGCAATGCGGTGTTCAACTACTTCGCCCGCACCGGAAAAGGACAATGGATGGATGGCAAAATGATCTTCCTCTCCGGCAGTCCCGAACTGGATGAGATTGCAGGCATTCCCACGGGTCGCCTGAGCGGCATTTCCAACCACCTGGTGCCGGGCTGGCTGCGCACGAATCAATTGCCATCCTGGAAAACCAACTGCGTGGAGGACTGGGAGGAAAAACTCGAACTCATTGTAGGAGAAACCAAAGATGCCGATATGCGCCTCATTTCCGGCATTCCGCCGTGGGTGCAGATGTATTACGAACGCCTGCTGGAACGCACGGGCAAACGCACTATCCGGGAAATTTTCCCAAATTATTCGGTATTCGTGTACGGTGGTGTCAATTTCGAGCCGTACCGCGCCAAACTGGAGGAGCTGGTGGGCGGCCCCGTCGACAGCCTCGAAACCTACCCGGCTTCGGAAGGTTTTATCGCGTTTCAGGATCGTTTCCCGAGCGAAGGGCTGCTCTTGAACGCAGATGCGGGCATGTTTTTCGAATTCGTGCCGGCAGAAGAAATTTTCAACGACAACCCTACCCGGCTCTGGCTGAAAGACGTGGAAATCGGCGTCAATTACGCGCTCATTCTGCACACCAACGCCGGGCTTTGGGGCTACAACATCGGCGACACGGTGCAGTTTGTCAGCAAAAACCCGTACCGCATCGTCGTTAGCGGTCGTACCAAACATTTCATTTCAGCGTTCGGAGAACACGTCATCGGCAAGGAAGTGGAAGAAGCCCTGTTGCCCGTGGCCAATGCGGCGGGCATACGAATTGTAGAGTTTACCGTGGCGCCGCAGGTGACGCCGCCCGAAGGTGGGCTGCCCTACCACGAATGGCTGGTGGAATTCGACAACATACCCGCCGATCTGTCGGCCTTCGAACTGGAGGTGGACGCTGCCATGCGCGAACAGAATATTTATTATGAGGATCTGATTACCGGCAACATCCTCCGCACGCTTCGGATCAAACCACTCAAGCGCGACGCGTTTCGGGAATACATGAAATCGCAGGGAAAACTCGGCGGACAAAATAAGGTGCCACGCCTGTCGAACGACCGGAAAATTGCAGACGCGCTCGAATGATGAACGATGAATGATGAACGATGAATGGGATAGTTCATCATTCAGAAATGGATCCAATCTTATGTCAGTTTTTTATCTGCAAATGCCTGATTATCAACACAGATAACGAATAACTGATAACCGATAACTATTTAATTATGAGTAAAATAGCCGCCTTTTTATTCTTTTTTTCCACAGGCCTGCAAGCCCAGCAAGCCCCGACATTCGTGGCCGATCAAACCTTCCGGCTCGACGGCATAAGCGAATACGTGTACGCATTTGCGGAAGGCGATCAGGTGCAATTGTACGTGCAGGAACTGAGTGGAAAAAAGATCCGGTCCGTGGAGTTTTCCCAGCACCCGGACTACCCTTTGTTACGGGCCTACGACCTGGATTCTATCTTGCAAAAAACGATCACCATTCCGCAAACGGGTATTTACCTGCTGCGTTTTCAGGAAGTCGGTATAAACAGAAAAATTTGCCGTTTTACCCTGCACCGCACACCGGCTGGCCCGGAGTCTGCACGTATGAACACCCGCGTCGGTTGGGACATTCATGAATTCCCGGAATTCCGCGCCGGGAAACGCAGCATACAGACCGGTAAAAAAACGGAGGTCATTTCCCTGGGTGGCCAGGTGACCGTAGCGGCCAGTAAGTTTTACACCAAAAAACCGGTGAATGCCTACCAGTTTACGCTCCCGCCCAACACCGTGCAATGGGCCTATCGCATTGCCGTGGGGCAGGCCGTCGCCGACGCCCGGCGTCAGGATGCCGACAAATTGAAAACGGTGTTGCAATCCGGCGCCGTCAAGATCATGGGTGTGCAGCCTGAAACGGCTCTGGCTGCGTTCGCGCTCGGCATGGCCATCGACATGACCGTTTCGACCAGCGGAGAAGATGTGGAATATGCCCTGGTGGACTGGAACAACTGGCAGCAGTTTGCCAAATACGAAAACTACAATGCGTACGTGAATCAGGGCGGCGTGAGTGTCGACGTGCAGCGCCGGTACTCGCCGTTGCAGGGCACCTACTATTTCGCTTTAAAAAGCAATAACTGGGTAGACGATATTAATTTAACCATTGATATTGAAGCAGTTACGGAGGTGCCTATATATGAAACGGAGATTTATTTGGAGCCGGTGAAACCCTAGGGTTGATAAGGTTGATGAGGTTGATGAGGGTTGATATTCAGACGCTCGAAGAATGAATGTATCCATCTTTTTCCGAGTGGCTGAATATCAACCCTCATCAACCTTATCAACCCTCATCAACCATAATACTTCACTCGTACTCCCCCAACTCCAACCCTTCCCGCTCGCTCAACTGCAACAAAATCCGTTTGTTGCCAAAATCAAACAGCATCGCGTCATTTCGGTATAAGCCTGCTTCGTTGCGCGAGAGGTGGATCCCTTCCAGCAATTTTCCGGCAGCGCCCTGCCAGATTGATTGTGCCACTGCCGAAACGCGCTGGATGAGTACTTTTCCGTGAAGCGATTGTAATTGTTTGGCGGTATCCACCAGCGATGCGGCATTGATAATCCGGATGGCTTCCGTGTCTTCGCCCGACGACAGCAGGAGTGTTTCGTTGGAGTCGAATACCAGTTCCAGCGCATACAAAAACCGCAGCGGCGTTTCTTCTTCGCTTTCGGCCTGGTTCAGCCAGAGGTAGTAGTTGATATCGACAAGTATCTGACTTTCAAAAGATTGGAACATTTCCAGTTCTTCCATCCGGAAGCAATCCGGCGGCGTCGTATCGTCTGTATGGGTGTGTTTTTCCATAATTTGCGGGGTGGGCTTTTTTAACACAAGGGGCACAAAGGTATTTCACGAGGAGCACAAAAGTAAAGAGCAACCTGGAATGTCAGAATGTGAGCGTGCCATTTCGGAGCCATTCGTTGGTTTTTAAAATCGCAACCATCGACAGGGAATCGGTGATATCGCCGCGCATCACCATGTCCACCACTTCCGAAAATGGCAGGCGGCGCACGTTTAGGTCTTCCGTTTCTTCGGGTTCGGCCTCACCGAAATGGAGATCCTGGGCTATATAAGCCACGCCGTATTCGTCGGTTACGGAATTGGAGGTGTGCAGTTCGAGCAGCGGTGTCCACTTCAACGCAGTAATGCCCGTTTCTTCCAGCAGTTCTCGTTTGGCAGAGTCGAGTGGCAAACTGCCCTGCGGTGCACCGCCTTCCGGAATTTCCCAGGAATATTGCTCCAGCGTGTAACGGTATTGTCCTACCAGCCAGGTGTAGCCTTCACCGTCGAGCGGAACGACGCCCACGGCTACGTTTTTGAAATGCACCACCCCGTAAATGCCTTTTCCACCCGAGGGATTCGTTACATCGCGGTGCGTAATACGAATCCACGGATTTTTGTATGATTCCTCGATACGATGCGTTTTCCAGGGGTTTTCGCTGTTGTCTGGCTGCTGTTTTTTAAATTCAAACATATTGTTATAGTGTTTGGTTTGTAGTGTTTCGTAAGCGTTGTTTGGACTCGGGTTGTATTTTTGGGGCAATGCACCCCAAACACGAAACCCCACACCCTAAACACCTACAAATATCCTTTGGCTTTGTAGGCCACCCACCCGATCCATTCCTTGATCATACATTCCCATTTCATCACCGCTTTCCAGTCGGGTTCGAGCCAGTGCAGCGGGTTGCCTTCGCTTTTTTCCTCAAAATAATCGGCGCCGAACACATCGCACGTCAAGCCTGCCCGGTTGAAGCACGGCCCTGCCCGGCGCAGGTGCCAGGCCGAACTGATAAGCAGACAGCGCGATCCGGGCGCCAGGCTGTCGACCAGTATTTTGGAGTACAAGGCATTTTCCCGGGTATTGCGCGACCGGTCATCTACCCAGATGGCGCTGTCAGGCACGCCCACCTGTAGCAGGTATTTCCGTGTTTCCAGGGCTTCAACCATTTCCGTTCCGATCACGCGGCCGGAGCCGCCGGACAGCAGCAAATGGCGAATCTTTCCTGTTTGGTACAGTAAGAGTGCAGTACTCAGGCGGTTGCCCGAACGGCTGAATTTAGGAATACCTTCCGGCGCTGCTATCAGCGATTCCGTGTATCCGCCCAGCAAAATACCCACTTCGTAAGGTTGCGTTATGTCGGAAAGCGTGTGTTTGCCCGTTTCCCACCAGCCACTGAATACGTTGATCAGCCAGGGATTGCTAAAAAGCAAAAACAGGCCGAAAGCGGTTTGAATAGCGATTTTGCGCAAACGCCGCCGTTTGGTAAACGCAGCCACCAAACCCGCGATCGCGATCAGATTCAGCGGCTTCAGAAACAGCGCTACGATTTTGGAAAGCACGAAAAACATATGAATTATTGGTACTTATAACCCGGAACCGCCGGATTTTTCGGACATTTGCGCGAATTTTCGGAGCGTGTCCGGAATTTTTTGCCGGCGGCTGAAAATCCTGAACACACTCTTAACCTGCCAGACGGCAAACTGAATGAATGAAACTACGTTTTTCACAAAAGACTGAATAAGAGCCTTTTGTCTGTTTGCCTCTTGCCTGATCCATTTTTCCCTATCCGATTCAAAAAATGAAAAAACTGTTATCAAGCATCTGTCTGCTACTGTTACTGGCGCCGGCGGTTTTGTTCTCCCAACTCACTATTCTCGTAACGGCTATTCCGGGAAATACGCCTCCCGGATCGAGCATTCACGTTGCCGGAACGTTCAATAACTGGAATGCCGGCGACCCCGCCAAGATACTCACTCCTGTCGGGAACGGCCAATTCAGCATCGTACTCAATCCTGCCGTCGGCGTTGTGAAATATAAATTCACCCGCGGCGGCTGGCCCTCCGTGGAAGGAAACGCGAACGGCGGTTTTCAGCCTGATCATGAAACCACGTATAACGGTCAGCCGAAAACCGTGCAGGTCGCCATTCTTTCCTGGGAAGACCTCGGCGGCGGTAGTGGCGGCAACTCCACGGCCTCGTCGAATGTGCAGATCATGGACAATGATTTTTACATTCCCCAACTCAACCGCCACCGCCGCGTGTGGCTGTACCTGCCGCCCGACTACGCCACCACCACAAAAAGTTATCCGGTGCTGTACATGCACGACGCACAAAACCTGTTTGACGTGCAAACCAGTTTTTCCGGCGAATGGGAAGTGGACGAATCGCTCAACCAACTGCATCAGCAGGGCGACTACGGCTGTATCGTGGTGGGCATCGACAACGGCGAAGGTGAACGCCTCAACGAATACTCTCCCTGGGTGAATGCGGAATACGGCGGCGGACAGGGCGACGAATACGTCGATTTTCTGGTCAATACCCTGAAACCCTACATCGATGCCAATTACCGTACGCTGCCAGGGCGCCTTACCACGGGCATCATGGGCAGCAGTATGGGCGGACTGATTTCGATGTACGGTTTTTCCGAACGCCAGGATATTTTTTCCAAAGCCGGTATTTTTTCTCCGGCTTTCTGGTTTGCGGATAATAATCCTGCCAACCACGTAGCCGCACATCCCAAACAGGGACCGGCACGCGTATATTTTCTGGCAGGCGGCGATGAGCCCGACTATGTGGAGCAGGATGTTATACAAGTGGCCGATGCCATGACGACTGCCGGATTTGCCTATTCTGAAAAATTTGTCAAAGTGCCTTCCGATGGTGACCATGCCGAATGGTTCTGGGCGCGCGAATTTCCGGAAGCCTATCAGTGGTTGTTTGCGGGCGCCGTTACGGCGGGCCACCAGGCGCCCTCCGAGGAATTCGGAATTTTCCCCAATCCGGCAGGTTCGTGGGTGCGACTGACCGACGTCAAAACTTCGGAAAAGGTCAAACTGCAAATTGTCGGCGCCGACGGAAAAGTATGGCGCAACGCTTCCGTTGTCGGAAGCGACCCGATCTGGACCGGCGACCTGCCGAAAGGCGTGTACGTGGTGAAAGTTAAAAAAACGGGCCAGAAATGGGTGAGCGCTAAACTGGTTCGCCAGTAAGGACGCGCACACTTTCAGGTATTGTTTTGCGTTTACTGCCTTTAAACGTGTTTCGTGTCTGGCATCTTACCCCGGGGAATCCCGCTCAATTCGAAATGCCGGACACGAAACACCACCTATATATAATGATGAATCGTTTTTTTTTCCGCCGCTCGACGGCGTTTACCATTGCAATTCTTTTCTTTTTTCTCAACGAAAATGTTGCCCAGAAAGCCGGACTGGAGGTCACGCGGAGTTCCGCGATCGACCGTACCGTGCCTGTGACCAACGTCGTTGTGGATGGCGAAGGCCGGAAATGGGCCGCCAATAATAAAGGCGTTTTCCAGATCAAGGCCGCCGATTTTTCCACACCCCGCATCCTGGCATCGGGCGAACGGTCGGTGCTTTCCTACCGCGGCGGCAACGCCGATTTTATTTGGTCGGATGCCGCTTTTAAAAAAATTGCCGGCGACGACGCGGTTGTCACTGCCGCCTGGTACGATGCCGCTTCGGGTACTTTGTGGCTCGGAACCGACCAGGCAGGTCTTTTTCAATTGAAAACGACCCCTCAATTGCAGTTGGTACAACAATACAAAACCGTCAACTCCAAACTGAAATCCGATAACATCACGGTCATTTTTCAGGATAAATCCAACCGCCTCTGGGTCGGTACCGACGGCGGCCTGATGTACGGCCCGCCCGGCCGCTGGAAATCCGAATTTTCAGGATACAATATTCAGCGTATCCGCGAGTACGGAACGGTCACCTACGTGCTGGCCGACGGCGAAATCAGCAAGGCGCCCAACGGCGACAAATGGTCGGACCTCGCACTCGATAAAAAAAACCTGGAAGGCCAGATCGCCGATTTCGATATCGACGCTGCCGGAAAGATGTGGATCGTTTCGGGTATGCTCACCCGCTTCGACCTGCTCGACGGCACTTACACGACCTTCAGCGGCCCGGAATATTACACCAGCCAGTACGGCTCCAACATGGCCATCGACAGCGATGGCGCCGTGTGGGTAGGTACGGAAGACAAAGGCTTGTATATCGTGGATAAAGCCTCTTCCATGACAGTCAATTTCGTTATCGAACAACCGATCAGTTGTACCGGAAACGGAAAGGACGCGGTGCTGCGCCTGAAAATTACAGGCGGCGTTGCGCCATACAAAATCGAATGGTCGGGTGGCCTGAGCGGAGAAAATCCGCACAATGTAACTGCCGGCAATTACACGGCTACCGTCACAGACAGCAAAGGCAAGGCGCGTACCATACAAATCCCGGTACCTGATGCACGCCTGCGCATTACCGCCCGCCAGCGGAAACCCATCACCGGCCCGGGTAAAATGGACGCCGTTGGCGAGGTGGATATTGAAGGAAACGCCTCGGGTCTGCTCATCACCTGGGATAACGGAGAAACGCTGGCCACCGCAACCAAACTCGGCGGCGGCGAACACACCGTTACGGTCACCGATCCCAAAGGCTGTACCGCTACGGCAAAAGTGATGATCACGGAAAAAGTAGATCCGCTTTCCATCGCTATTACCGAAACGCAGGCCATCAAATGTGCCGGCGAAAAAACTGCTGCCGTAGCCGTGCAGGTGACCGGCGGTAAAGCGCCATTCCAATACAAATGGAATAATGCAGCTCTGTCCGGTGAAAATATTACCGGCCTCGCCGCAGGCGGCTACCAGGTAACGGTGACCGACGCCATGGGCAAAACGGCGATTGCAGCAGTCGTTGTACCGCAACCAGAACCTTTTGCCCTTATCGCACTCGCCCAATCGGCCGCTACGCCGGGCAGTACCGACGGCAAAGCACAGGCACAAACGACAGGCGGCGTAACCGCCAAAAGTTTCCTCTGGGACAACGGCGAATCGGCAGCCATTGCCACGAAATTGTCGCCAGGCCAGCACAGCGTAACCGCCACCAACCCAAACGGTTGCACAGCCACCGCAACAGTGCGTATTCTGGAAAATATTCAGCCGCTCACCATTGTCATTTCACAAAAAAGCGCCGTCAAATGTTTTGGTGAAAAAGCGGCCCTGAGCATCGTTGTAACCGGCGGTAAAGGCCCTTTCCAGTATAAATGGAACGATGCATCTCTGACCGGCGATCAGCCTGCCAACGTGGCTCCCGGCGACTACCAACTGACCGTCACCGATGCGTTGAGCGTAACGAGCATCGCCGTCGTATCCGTTAAACAACCTGAAAAACTGACCCTGACCGCCACCGTGCAGTCGCCTGCCAGCACTGGCAACCGCGACGGCAAAGCGAAAGCTGTACCTGCCGGCGGTGCAGGCAATTACATTTTCCAGTGGCAAAGTGGTGAAAGCGGCAGCGAAGCGCTTCGACTGGCCCCCGGCCCGAACGGCGTGACCGTGACGGATGCCAACGGCTGCACCGCTACCGCTACGGTTAATATTTCCGAAAATATCCAGCCCCTGACGGTCAGTATTTCAGAAAAATCAAAAATAAAATGTGCCGGCGATAAAACAGCCGCTTTGTCTGTGGAAGTGGGCGGTGGTAAACCTCCGTTCGATTATCAGTGGAATAACCCGACCCTGACTGGTGGCGATCTGACGGGTTTGCCGAATGGCGATTACCTCGTGACCGTTACCGACGCTGCCGGAAATAGCAGCACTGCCAAAGCAAGTGTGTCGCAACCCCAACCGCTGCTCATCAACGCGGCAGTGCAGGGCCCGGCCAGCACTGGAAACAGCGATGGTAAAGCGCAGGCGCAGGTAACCGGCGGTACGGGCGCACAAAATTTCAAATGGGACAACGGTGAAACCACTGCCGCAGCCGTACAACTTTCGCCCGGCCAACACTCGGTGATCGTGACCGACGCGAATGGCTGCGTAGCGACTACGACCGTCAATATTTTTGAAAACGTACAGCCGCTGGCCGTAAAAATCACGGAAAAAACCGCCATCAAATGTGCCGGCGATAAAACCGCCGCACTGGCTGTTCAGGTGAGCGGCGGCAAAGGTCCGTTCAAATACCAGTGGAGCAATCCGGCGCTTACAGGCGACCAGCCTGCTGAAGTCGTGGCAGGTACATATTCTATTACCGTTGTAGACGGTACCGGAAAAACCAGCACGGCCAATGTGGTGGTGTCGCAGCCGCAACCCATCGTGCTGACCGCTACTGTGCAGTCGCCCGCCAGCACCGGCAATGCCGACGGCAAGGCGCAAGCGGAAGTAGCCGGCGGAACGGGTACGCCAACTTTCAAATGGGATACCGGCGAAACCTCCGCACTGGCCGTTAAACTCGGCCCGGGCCAGCACGCAGTCACTGTTACGGATGCGAACGGCTGCTACAACAGCGTGACTGTCCAGATTTCCGAAAACATCCAGCCGCTGACGGTAAAAGTTTCAGAAAAAACGGCCATTAAATGCGCCGG
>JAKQJD010000568.1 GCA_029561355.1 Bacteroidota bacterium
ACAGCAGGCTTTTTACAGATAAAAACCTGAAACGCTACGCCGCCGTGGTATTCCTCAGCACCAACGGCGAAGTACTCGGTCCCGATGAAGAAGTCGCTTTCGAGCGCTACATACAGGCAGGCGGCGGATTTGCGGGCATTCACGCCTCTTCGGCCACCGAATACACCTGGAAATGGTTCGGCGGCCTGGTCGGCGCTTATTTCAAGGACCATCCGGCCATTCAGGAATGCAGCGTACAGGTAGAACGCTGCGACGATCCTTCCACGGCGCACCTGGGTTGCACCGACTGGAAATGGAAGGACGAATGGTACAATTTCAGGAAATACGAGCCCGGTCTGGAGGTGCTGCTGAGCATCGACGAAAGCAAATACAAAGGCGGCACACTGCCGGAAGGGCAGTACGAAAAGGCGCACCACCCATTGGCCTGGCAACACGAATACGACGGCGGCCGCGCTTTTTACACTTCACTCGGTCACCTGGATGAAGCCTACGACGATCCCGCTTTCCGCAAACACCTGCTGGGCGGCATTCGCTACGCGATCGGGAAAAACAAACCCCTGAATTATGAACGTGCGCGCTCCCTACCCCGCCCCGACCAGACACGTTTTGTAAAAACCGTGATGGCCGATCACCTGCGCGAACCTATGGAACTAGATCAGTTGCCCGACGGCCGCATCCTGCTCGTGGAGCGCCACGGATACCTCAACCTGTTCGACCCCGCTACTGCCCAACTCAGCGTGGTGGCCAAACTGAACGTCTACTCCGAAATGGGCGACGGCCTCATGGGCATTGCCGTCGACCCGGAATACGAGCGCACACACCGCATTTTCCTGTATTATTCCTCCATGCAGGATTCCATGAATCAGTTGTCGCAATTCGTTTTTTACGACGACAGCCTGCACCGCAGCACGGAAAAAATGATTTTGAACGTGCATACGGGCCGTACCAATTGCTTTCATGCGGCAGGCAGCCTGGCTTTCGGCCCCGACGGCTACCTGTACCTGTCTACCGGCGACAACACCAGTCCGTTCGCCAGCGACGGCTACGCGCCCATGGACGAGCAGCCCGGCAGGAAGTCGTTCGATGCCCAGCGTTCTTCGGGAAATACGATGGATTTACGCGGTAAAATTTTACGAATAAGGGTTGCAGACGACGGCACTTACACCTGTCCGCCCGACAACCTGTTCAGTCAGGATAAAAAAGGGCGGCCCGAAATCTACGTCATGGGCTGCCGCAATCCCTTCCGAATCAGCGTCGATCAGCGCCGCAACTTGCTGTACTGGGGCGATATCGGTCCCGATGCCGGCAAAACAGACACCCTGCACGGGCCGATGGGTCACGACGAGATCAACCAGGCACGCCAGGCAGGCAACTATGGCTGGCCGTACTTCAACGGCAACAACCAGGCGTACCGTGCATTTGATTTTGCCACCAAAAAACCGGGCGCCTGGTTCGATTCGAAACACCCCGTCAACCGGTCCGTGAACAACACCGGCGCTACCGAACTGCCGCCCGCACAATTGCCTTTCATCTGGTACCCGTACAGCCGCAACCGCGACTTTCCCATGCTCGGCGAAGGCGGCCGCAATGCCATGGCCGGGCCGACGTACTATTGCGACAATTACGAAGAAAAAACGCGTTTTCCGGATTATTACCATGGAAAAACAATCATTTACGACTGGATGCGCAACTGGCTGATGGCCGTCACAGTGGACTCTTCTGGCAATTTTTACCACCTCGAACCCATGGCCGATTCGGTGCATATGACCCGCCCGATGGATATGATCGTCGACCGTAAAACGGGCTCCATCTGGATGCTGGAATACGGGCAGCGCTGGTATGCTTCCAATGAAGATGCCCGCCTGAGTCGCATCGATTATGTGCAGGGCAACCGCAAACCCATCGCCCGGCTTGGTTCCGATAAAACAGCCGGCGGCACACCCTTGTCGGTACACTTCGATCCGGGCAAAAGCGAGGATTACGACCACGATGATTTGAAGTTCGAATACAGTTTTGCCGGAACCGTCATGAAAAAAACGAATCGCCCGGACACATTGGTCTGGCAATTCGATCAGCCGGGTGTATACAATGTGGTGTTGAAAATCACCGACCCGGAAGGCGCCTGGTCGGCGGATACGGTGCGCATTTTTGCCGGAAACGAGTCGCCCACCATTCAATTTGCACTCGAAAACCACAACCGCAGTTTTTACCGGCCCGGTGATGTTTTAAATTACAGCATTCAGGTGAATGACCCGGAAGACGGATCGGTCGAAAGCGGCCGCATTTCACCGCAACAGGTGCAGACCTCCGCCGATTACCTCGAAAAATCCGTAAATCCCGGCAAATTGCCGAAAAAAGCGGAGGAACGCACTGAAGCCTACGCACGCGGAAAATTGCTCATTGCGGGCTCCGATTGTTATTCCTGCCATGCCGTCGACCGGCAGGTGAACGGCCCGGCTTTCGAAGCCGTGGCGGCGCGCTACCGGAACAATGTTGATTTTGCAGTGGCCACCGTTTACCGGAAAATTATTTACGGCGGCTCGGGCAACTGGGGCACCCACCCCATGAGCGCCCACCCCAACATCCGCGAGGAAGACGCCATCGAAATGGCCCGCTGGATTCTGGCGCTGGGCGACCCGCCCAAACCGCAACAGAACCTGCCGCTGTCGGGCGCATTTGCGTTGCCTGCCGAAAAAGGGGCTTACCTGCTCCAGGCATCTTACCGCGACCGGGGCCAAAACGGCCTGCCCGCACTTTCAGCCGAAACGGTGCTCGTGTTGCGGCCCGCCGTATTTCAGGCAGAAAACTGCGACGAGCGCAGCCGGGGCGTGGGGAATTACAAACCGTTCGACAACGATACGACCACGCTGAACGAGTTGAAACACAACGCCTGGTTTGCCATCAATCAGGTCGATTTGAGTAATATTCGATCCATAACGCTGCGCCTTGGCAGCGGTGATTCGCGCAATACCTATTGTGGTGGGCGGCTTGAAATTCATACCGGCAAACCCACCGGCCCGCTGCTGACCCAAGTCGATATTCCTGCCGTCAACGAAAAAAAAATGGTGTTCCGGGAAGTGGAGTTACCATTTAAAACACCTGCACCTGCCGGCTACTGCACGCTATATTTTGTGTTTAAAAACGAGGCCAATCAGGGGCAGGGCGTGGCAGCGTTGGATTGGGTGCGATTTAACTGGTGAGTTGTGAGTTGTCAATTGTGAATCGTCACGGTTTTGTGCACCTCGTGAAACCCCTTTGTGCCCCTTGTGGTTAAATAATTCCAAAACCCTTTCAGATATTTTTAAAATATTTTGTTTTAAAATAGCGAAACTTGTTTTAAGTTTGCAGTTCGTACACCCCATCCGGAAATTAGATTGCAGGTTTTCCGGCAGGGACAGAACAAAAAAATTTAAAACTCCGTTACTTTGGGCGCAAA
>JAKQJD010000597.1 GCA_029561355.1 Bacteroidota bacterium
CATGCGCTGCAAATTCCAGGGCAATACGCCGTGCATCGACATACGGTCAAACAGGAATGCCGATTGAAAATCGCTTTCCATGCCGTTTTTATTCAAAAATGCCGCCAGCGAGTCGCGGTCGAGCGTTTCCAGATCGTTGTAGTAGCGCGGCAGCACCTGCGCATTGAAATACCTCCGGTAACTGCTACGCAGATTTGCCGGCACAGGCCGCTGACTGCCAAACAGTTGTACCGTATCGCCAGTGTTTTTGACTACCCAGATTTCTGTAAAATGCTGCAAGGCGTCGGCCCGGAGCCGGGGCAGGCTGTCGAAAGGCGGACCGTAGTTATCCAGGTCGATAAAATGCCGGGGGCCTTCCTGTTTGGAAGCGTAGCGACGCATATCGGGATCCACCGCGTGATCGGTGAGGAAATCGATGTTGGGTTTAAAAAAAGCCATCATCTGCGGGGGCAGCGTGAGTACGGCCAGGCGATTGATGCGTTTATGGCCGAAAAAACCCCATTCCGGCGAAGCAGGCGCGATGGAATGAAAAGACGTCAGGCTGAGCGCCAGTAATAACAGAGCAAGTGGAAGGGTGCGTCGCATGATGTAAAGATAGTTGTCGGTTATTAGTTATTAGTTATTGGTTATAGGTTAATGGTTAATGGTTATTGGTTATTAGTGTGGAAACCCTTGGGCAATGTTATGACTCAAGCCAAGGGTTTCCACACTAATAACCAATAACCATTAACCAATAACCTATAACCAATAACTACCTCATCAATCCCCGCACGTCCCCCCATTTCACCCACCTGAAAATCAGCAGTCCGGGGATGCAGGCAGCGGCACATAATGCCATTTTTACATACCAGCGGAAGGTGGTTTTTTCTTCGATCAGGAAATTTATGAGTAATATAAACCCCAGAAAACCAATTACTTCCAGGATTGAACGTGCCGACGGTCGCCATTTGAACGTGCGTAGAACCAGCCAGATCATACTCGCCGCGATAAAGCTCTGCGTAACAACCGCTGCGATGGCTGCTCCGAAGGCCTGCCAGCGCGGGATTAGAAAAGTATTCAACCCGACGTTCAGGCAGATGCCGACGATAAAAAAGCGATTCATGGCCGCTACTTTCCCGTGTGCCGTCAGCAGCGTACTAAAAATATACGTGGTACTCACCGGCACGAAAACCCAGATCAGAACGCCCAGCGTATCCCAGCGGTAAGGCGAGGCATGTTGGGGCATCATGAGTTGCACCAGATCATGCCGGGCAAAACAGATAGCAGCCGCCAGCGCCACACTTCCTGCCCAAATCAGCCGGAAACTCAACTTCAGCAAGGGCTTTACCTGGTCCATTTGTTTTTGCAACCGCGCAAACATCGGCAGCAGCAGCGACGCAAACAAGTATCCGAGCATATTACAGGCATCCAGCAC
>JAKQJD010000621.1 GCA_029561355.1 Bacteroidota bacterium
AAACACCTACCTGTGGAATTTCGGCGACGGCAGCGCGCAGGTTTCAGGTGCTTCGCCCGGCCACACTTACCAGGCCGACGGCACTTACACAATTGTTTTGTCGGCAACCAACGCCTGCGGTACCAGCCAGGCCTTCCAGACTGTTACGGTGGTAACGCCGCCGACAGCAGGATTTACGGCCACACAAACTTCCGGTTGCGCGCCGCTGACGGTGCAGTTCAATAACCAGTCGAGCGTCAATGCCGTTTCTTTCCAGTGGAGTTTTCCAGGCGGTTCACCCGCTACGTCCACTCAGGCGAGTCCGGCGGTTGTGTACGCCAACCCGGGCATTTACACCGTGACCCTGATAGCGGGGAATACGGCCGGCGCGGATACGATCATTCAGACAGGATTTGTGGTAGTAAACGGCGGCCCGACCGCTGCATTTACCAGTAGTGTCAATAATTTAACTACCTCATTTTCAAACACTTCGAGCAACGCCAGCAGTTTTGTCTGGGATTTTGGCGACGCCAGTGCGACCAGCGCCGAAGCGAATCCGAACCACACGTACGCTACAGACGGCACGTATACGGTGACGCTGACGGCGACCAATGCCTGCGGTTCCCAGGTCGTTACACATACGGTGACGGTGGCGAGCCCTCCGACAGCCGCTTTTGCAGCCACACAAATAAGCGGATGTGCACCCCTGACAGTGCAGTTCAGCAACCAGTCGAGCAACAACGCTACGTCCTTCCTGTGGACGTTCCCGGGAGGATCGCCTTCGTCTTCTACAGCCGCCAATCCGGTGGTCATTTACGCCACGCCGGGCGCCTGGTCGGCTACGCTCACTGCCTCTAACACGGCCGGAGCGAGCAGCATCAGCCACACGGACTACATCACGGTGCTGGCTTTGCCGACGGTTCATTTTGAAACGGCAATCAACGGATCGGCCGCCACATTTACCAACGGCTCTCAAAACGGCCAATCCTATTTCTGGAATTTCGGAGATACTAATTCGGGGAACAACACGAGTTCGGAAACCAGCCCTTCGCATACCTTCAGCCAGGACGGGAACTTTACAGTTACCCTGACGGTGATGAACAGTTGCGGGGCAGCAAGTCTGAGCGAGATTGTGACGATTGCTACGCCGCCTGCTGCTGCTTTTACAGCCAGCGCGACCTCAGCTTGCGCACCTGCGGCTATTCAGTTCCAGAATGGTTCCAGCGATAATTCCGCTACGTTCACCTGGGTATTCGAGGGCGGCAATCCGGCGGTTTCCGATGAAGAACACCCGCTGGTTTCCTGGGATCTGCCGGGCAGTTATATGGTAACCCTGACAGCGATCAATGCGACTGGAAGCAGCACGTACACCGATACAATTGTCATCGACGGACCGCCGGTTGCAGGTTTCAGCACACAGACAGCCGGTTTGTCGGTCGTAACCGCCAACACTACTTCGGGCGCAGTTTCCTATTTCTGGGATTTCGGCGACCCCGCTTCCGGCAATGCGAATACGAGCACGGAGGCAGCGCCGGTGCACGACTTCAGCAGTACAGGCACTTATTCCGTTACGTTGATTGCGGAAAACGAGTGCGGGGTGGATACTTTCATCTCCACTGTGGTGATTGCGGGTGATGCGCCGATTGCGGCGTTCTCTACCGGTGGCGTTTCCGTTGCATGCGCACCGGCTTCGGTGCAATTCAATGATATTTCAGCGGGCGCTCCGAACAGTTGGTTCTGGCAATTCCCCGGAGGCGAACCGGCCACTTCCACCGAACAGAATCCCGTTGTAACCTACTCTCAACCAGGTACTTATACGGCTTCGCTGACCAGCGGAAATATTTACGGTTCAAATACGGTGTCGGATACGCAGGCGATTTCGGTGATCGTGCCGCCCAACGCTTTATTTGGGTATGTTGCTATCGACGACCAGCTCGTATTTTCCAACGCTTCCACGGGGGCAGATACTTATTTCTGGCATTTCGGCGACGGCGATACGAGCACATTGGCATCTCCTCAGCATACCTACACTACGTCGGGAACGTACAACATCGTTTTGATAGCCGGCAACTACTGCGGCGCCGATACTTCTGAACGGGAAATAGTTCTGACTATAACGGGTACGGAAGATGCCGCCCCCTGGGACATTTTCAGGATTTACCCCAACCCGAATCAGGGCCGGTTTACCGTTGAAATGAGCGGTATAGCACAGGATCAGTTGGAATTTGCGGTGTTCAATACGCTTGGCCAGCAACTTACCCTTGAAACGGTAGATTTCCGGAGTGGCTATCTGCAACGCACATTCGATTACAGTTACCTGCCCGCAGCCATGTATACGCTGCGGATCAGCAGTGGCAGCCGGAGCAAGTTTGTGAAGATTGCGGTGCAGCGGTAGGAGTTGAGGATATGAGGATGTGAGGATGTGAGGATGTGAGGTGCTTTGCCAAGTGGTGGCATGGGCATATAAATTTCAGGCAGTTTTTATTTCGAACGAAATAAAAACTGTCTGAAATTTATATGCCCATGCCACCACTAAGAACCCACAAATTCAATGCGTAAATATGGTGCACTTCCTACCTTTACATCAAAAATGTTCAAGCATACGTTATTTCGCCGCCTGACAGGGCTGATCCTTGGAATCTTCCTCGCCTATTTCCTGCTCATATTCACGATCGGTTATTTCAGCGACTGGCAACCTGCGGAAGGCGCCGTTGCGATTACCCCGACACAGCCATCCAGCCTGACCAAATTGCCCGACACCCTGCATTTTCTGACCTGGAATGTCGGTTACGGCGGCCTGGGAGCGGAATCCGATTTTTTCTATGACGATCAGGGTATGTGGTATTCGGGCAGCAGCATGGTACGGACGCCCAAACCGCTGGTGGAGAAAAACATTGCCGGCGCACTGGATGTACTCCGGCAGTCGGACGCCGATTTTTTCCTGCTGCAGGAAGTGGAAGATGCTTCCGACCGGAGTTATAACACCCGTCAGTATGCCGAATATTGCCAGGCTTTACCCGGTTTTGCGGCCACTTATGCCGAAAATTACCATTGCGACCGGGTGCCCATTCCTTTGCTGGAACCCTGGAATGCGTATGGCAAAGTGCGCTCGGGGCTGGGCACATTTTCACGTTTTCAGCCCTCCGAAGTGCTTCGGCACCAGTTGCCGGGGCACTATCCGATGCCGGACCGGATTTTTCAACTCGACCGTTGTGCGGTGCTGCACCGTTTTCCTGCAAAAAACGGCAAAGAACTGGTGGTCATTAATTTACACAACGCTGCGTACGATCCCGGCGACAAGATAAAAGCCATTCAACTCCCCTACCTCCATGATCTGGCTTTGGCAGAATTTGAAAAAGGAAATTACGTGGTGCTGGGCGGCGACTGGAACCAGTGCCCGCCGCATTTCCGCTTCGATTCGTTTGCACCTGATCCGTCCGGGCGTTACCAGCAGGGAAATATTCCGGCTGATTTTTTCCCGGAAGACTGGGTATTTGCCTACGACCCGACTACCTCCAGCAACCGAAAATGCAGAGACCCGTATACAAAAGGCAAAACGTTCGAGACCTTGATCGACTTTTTCCTGGTTTC
>JAKQJD010000642.1 GCA_029561355.1 Bacteroidota bacterium
GCCGCATTTCCCCTTTTCGTCTCCACAATTGCCGGGATGGTCTGCTTCCCGAATTCCGTCACGGATGCACCTATACTTTTGTTGCACGCTTTTGAAAAGCAAATTTCCTTCCGTGATTTAATTGCAACAAGATGAAAAACATATTGATCGTTCTGTTCCTGGCCGCTACCGCCGCATTGTATGCACAAAAACCCGCCGGAACAGGCAACAACACCATTCCGGCCATCGGCAGACTCTACGGAAAGGTGATCGACGCCGCCACCAAAGAACCCATTGCTTATGCATCCGTAACCGTTCTGCGCCCGATGCCGAACGGGCAGGACAGCCTGACCGGCGGCGCACTCTCCCTCGCCAACGGCGATTTCAACATCACCGGTTTGCCTATGGGCGCTTATAAAGTCAGGGTGAGTTATATGGGAAACAAGGAACTCGTAAAAACCGCCAGAATATCCGCTCCCGGCAATATCGAGCAGGATCTGGGCAACCTCGGCATGACGCCCGATATGCAAATGCTGGGCACCGTGGACGTGTCGGCGGAGAAAACCTCCAACAACATCAGCCTGGAAAAACGGGTATTCAACGTAGAGAAAAACATCACCGCCACAGGCGGAACCGCGGAAGATGTGCTCAAAAACGTACCTTCCGTTACGGTCGACATGGATGGGGTGGCCAAACTCCGCGACAAAGACGCAACCGTGTACGTGGACGGAAAACCCACCCTGCTGTCTCTCAACCAGATCCCTTCCGACCAGATCGAATCCGTGGAAGTTATTTCCAACCCCTCGGCCAAATACGAAGCGGCTACCAGGGGCGGTATCCTGAACATCGTAATGAAAAAAAGCCACAAACCGGGTTATAGCGGTATGCTGGCTTTGGGTATCGGCACGCAGGAGCGTTACAACGGATCGCTGCAACTCAATGCCAATGAAGGCAAATGGACCGTTTCGGGATTTTACAACCTCAACAGTTCCAAAGTGCCCACCGAACCCTACGTGTATCGCACCAACCTGAATACCGACGGCTCCGTGATCAATTATTTTAACCAGAACTCGCTGGTAACGTTTCAAAATTCGGTTCAAACCGGGCGTTTGAACGTGGATTATGCCCTCAATAACCGCAATACGCTCTCGATGTCGGGAACACTTTCCGGCGGCAAATTCAATATTCCGGTCGTGCAGGACTACGAATACCTGTCGGCCGAACGGCTGGTGACCGGCTACGGTACACGCCAGACGCTGTCGGAAAACAATTTTACCCGCAACAATATCGAAACGCAGTGGAAAAAGACCTACGCCACGAAGTACAAATCGCTGACGGCGCTGGCAAATTACGCCTGGGGCAACAATTCAAACGCCGGTTACTGGAACACCAGCGGGTATAATGCCGGCGGCGAGGTGTTGCCCGACTACCCCGAACTCGTCGACATCGACGGCGGAGCAAACAACCGGCAGGCCGTTTTTCAGGTGGATTTTGTGAATCCGCTGAATGATTCTACCAAAGTGGAAATGGGCGTAAGAAGTTTTTTCAGCGGGCGCGACCAGCAGTATTTTTTCAGCCCGTTCAGTTACACGTTGAACGATTACGTGCAGGACAACCAGTATTCCCAGGACACGCGCATTACGGAAAGCATCAATGCGGCTTACGTTACTTACTCAGGCCGCTTGAAATACCGGATCAATTACCAGGCAGGGCTGCGTTTCGAGCAGTCGGCCATGACAGGCGTTTCGAACCTGGAAGGCATATCCGATTTTGGCTACAATTACCCGAAAGGCACGGGCAAAGATTTGCTCCGGTCGTTTTTTCCTTCCGTTTTTCTTTCCAAAAAACTGACTCCGCTCACGGAAATCGGGCTTAATTTCAGCCGGAAAATTCAGCGCCCCAACCCGCGGCAGTTGATGCCGGGTATTCAGGCCAATGACAAACAAA
>JAKQJD010000643.1 GCA_029561355.1 Bacteroidota bacterium
CGTAGTGTGGGCAGGTACCAGTACCGGCGCACGGACCGACGATAACGGCGAGTATGGTATTCCCTTACCCATGGATACAACTTTGAAGCCCCAAAAACTTGCCGTTGTTTTTCAGGAATTACGTGACACATTTTCAATTGATGACTTTTCAAGTTACTGGACACTACAGGCATCCGCTACTGTCACCCTGAAAGAAGTGACGATTCAGGACGAAAATACCGGTGCATATATTTCCATATTACAACCCGTAAAGGTGGAAATTATCAATCGTGCAGAGCTGCGGAAGGCAGCCTGCTGTGACCTTGCCGGGTGTTTTGAAACGCAAAGCACCGTACAGCCGACAACAACCAATATCCTGACCAATGCGAAAGAACTGCGCATATTAGGGCTTAGCGGCGTTTATAATCAGGTTTTGGTGGATGGATTGCCTACCATTCAGGGCCTCACGTACACCTACGGCACCGGCACGATTCCGGGCAGTATGCTGGAAAATATCTGGGTAACCAAAGGTGCAAACAGTGTGCTTCAAGGCTATGAGGGCATGGTCGGACAGATCACTATTTTCCCCAGGGAGGGCGGAACGGCCGAACCCTTCACAGCGGATGTGCTGGTGAACAGTTTTGGTGAAAAACACCTCAATACTGCATTTGCAGTCTCTAAAAAACACTGGACAAATTATTTAGCGCTACATACTTCTCAACCGGGCGGCAAGTGGGATCGGGACAACGATGATTTTCTGGACTTGCCACGTATCAGGCGGTATGTGGCATATAACAAATGGCGCTATCGAAAAGAAAATGAGAACGGGCTCAGCGCATTTATCGGTGCGCGGTATGTAAACGAAGATCGCGTCGGCGGCCAGGAAAATTTTGATCCGAAGACGGACAAGGGCACGCTGAATGCTTACGGGCAAACGGTTCGTTTTTACCAGCCGGAAGTATTTACCAAAACAGGTTTCCGGTTCAGTCCCGACCGTAAAATTTCCCTGCTTGCTTCTTTTGTCGCGCAGGACCAGAAATCCTGGTTCGGCCTTACCCAATACGATGCAAAACAACGCCACGCTTATGCCAACGTGCAATACGAACTGTTCTGGGGCAAAGACAAAGCGCAGGAATTAAAGACCGGGTTCAGTTTCCGACACTTCGTGCTGAACGAGCAGATCGGTTTTTCGGCATTGGATACCCTGGGACGGGGTTTTGCCGGATTGTACCGCAAGGAAGAAAATATTCCCGGCGCTTTCGCCGAAAACACCTTTCATTTTCAGAATGACCGGTGGGTATGGGTAACAGGATTACGGGCCGACCGGCACAATTCTTTCGGCTGGTATGTCACGCCACGTACGATGTTGCGATTCAATCCGTCCGCTGATCTGGATTTACGGGCGAGTTTCGGATCCGGCTGGCGAACGGTGAACCTGTTTCCGGAAAATATTGCGTTGCTTGCCGGAAGCCGCGACGTCGTTTTTGCCGAAACATTACAACCCGAACAAACCTGGAATGCAGGCATCAATGCCACGCGCCGCTTTACGATTGGTAAAATGCGGCTGACCGCAACTGCGGATGTTTACCACACTCGTTTTCAAAACCAGGTGTTTCCTGATTACGACAGCGACCCGGCAAAGGCCGTTATTGCCAATTTTACAGGCAAATCAGTGAGCAACGGCGTACAAATGGAAGTGAGCGCGGCCTGGAGCCGGCGGGTCGAACTGCGTGCTGCCTACAACTTTCTGGATGTGTTCAGGTATCAAAACGGTTCGAAAGTCCTGCTACCCTTCAATCCGCGCCATAAAATACTTTCCGTTGTCACCTATCGCACTGCGGGTGAACGCTGGCAATTCGATGCCAACCTGCACTGGTACGGCAAACAACGGCTGCCCGATACCCGCGACAATCCCGAAATCCTGCGCCGCCCGGATTACTCCAAAACCTATGCCGTTGCCAGTGTGCAAGTACGCCACGTGTTGCGCCGGATCGAGTTTTTTGCCGGTTGTGAAAACATATTCGGCTTCAGACAATCGCGTCCGATTGTAGGATGGGAAAACCCTTTCGCACGTGGTTTTGATCCGTCATTCGCATGGGGGCCGACACGCGGCCGGGAATTTTATGTGGGCAGCAACTTTAAACTGGACAAAAAAGAAAAACCGAATTGACCTGCATCACACCTTTTTAAACCTGCACATTGCCGGTTAACTAGGGTACAATTTAAATCAATGACAATCAACACCTTAAATACTCCAAAACGGCTCGGATTTCTGGACCGCTACCTAACCCTCTGGATATTTGCAGCCATGTTTCTGGGCGTAGGATTAGGATATTTTTGGCCCGGTACCGCTGCCTTTATTAATCAATTTCAGACCGGCACTACAAATGTTCCCATCGCTGTAGGGCTCATCTTAATGATGTACCCGCCGTTGGCAAAGGTGAAGTATGAAGAATTGCCGAAAGTATTTAAAAACGTACGCATACTCGGCCTGTCACTCGTACAAAACTGGTTAGTAGGGCCTGCGTTGATGTTTTTGCTGGCCGTCCTTTTTTTGCAGGACAAACCGGAATACATGGTTGGGCTGATCATGATCGGTATTGCGCGTTGTATTGCAATGGTAATTGTGTGGAACGACCTGGCGAAAGGCGATACCGAATATGTGGCCGGACTTGTTGCTATCAACAGCGTTTTCCAGGTGCTGTTTTACAGTGTGTATGCCTGGTTTTTTGTAACGATTTTGCCTCCATTTTTTGGCATCGAAGGCATGAACGTCGACGTGAGTATCGCGCAGATTGCGGAAAGCGTATTTGTCTACCTGGGCATCCCTTTTATTGCCGGCATTGTCACCCGTTACTCGCTGATAAAAGCCCGGGGAAAAGACTGGTACCAGCAGGTTTTTATCCCGAAAATCAGTCCGATCACGCTGATGTCGCTCCTTTTTACCATTGTAGTTATGTTCAGTTACAAGGGAAATCTGATCGTTCAGATCCCGCTGGATGTGGTACGAATTGCCATTCCCCTGGTGTTTTACTTCGTCATCATGTTTTTCAGCGCTTTTTTTCTGGCCAAACGGGCGGGCGTGGATTATGCCAAA
>JAKQJD010000644.1 GCA_029561355.1 Bacteroidota bacterium
CCCGCAATTTCAGCCTGGATCATATTGATCAACTTTCACTCGAATGGGGCGGCGTACAGGTAAGTAAAATCGGTATTGCCGGCGATGTCGGCGGCGGCGTGCGGCTGGCCGGAGAAATCGAATTTTACTCGGAAAACATGCCTGCGGGCGGCAAAAAAGACGGTGTGCGCGGCGCGGCTAATGTTGCTTTACCCAGTCTCGGCGCGTTCAACCTGTTTGTGGAATTCGGTACGGTGAAAAACTGTACGACTTGTCCGGATTTCAACACGACCAGCCAGTACTATCCCTACTTCGCCATCGACGCCATGGTACGCCTCACGAGCGGTATTACCATTTTCCCGGGCGTAGCCATTATGGGTATCGGCGGCGGTGTATGGTACAATATGGCCAAACTCTCAGAAACCCAGATGGCTTCCGGTGACGAACTGCGTGCTATGGCGCCGCGCGATTCGGCCGTACAGCAAACCACGCCCAACCGAAGGATTCAGTTTTCGCCGGAATGGGGCAAACTCGGCTTCGGCTTGCGCGCCTTGTTCGGTCCGCCATCGGGCGGCGTGTACGGCCTCACCGTAAAAGTGGAGGCCGAGATCGATACGCGGCATGGTTCGCTGAATTACATTGCAGTAGGCGGCGAAGCATATTTCCTCCCGGAAGACCAGAACGACCCCGATCCGGCGGATACGGCGCCGATTACGGCCGGTTGTGAATTCAGGTTGAGCAATACCGGCAACAACGAATTCAAATTTACCGGCTGGCTG
This sequence comes from Bacteroidota bacterium, assembly GCA_029561355.1. Lineage (GTDB taxonomy): Bacteria > Bacteroidota > Bacteroidia > Chitinophagales > Saprospiraceae > M3007. Next base: position 759 of record JAKQJD010000644.1, read on the forward strand.
AAGGTAAAACTGGCGTACCCGCGCAGCAATCCGCTCATTCGGGGTGTCGGACCGGCCAATGAACTGGTGACGGCCACTTTTTATGCCGACAAAGATATATGGCATTTTTACCTGGGTCACCTGAAAGAAAACGGCTTCGACGAGCAGGTTGGTATTGCGGTGGGCAGAGCAGGTATGATTGCGGAAATTCCCGGCTTGAGGGGAACGATCAGTACCTATTTTATGGTAGGCACACCCATTCCTACCGAACTGCCTCCTTTGCCGCAGGAAGTGGAAATTATGCTGAGTGGTGCCAATGCGGAAAGCCGCGCCAAACTGGGTAGCCAGGCCTTGAGCGGCGACACGCGCAGTGTGGAAGACAGAAGCAGTGCCGAGGGCAGCGGCGTCGCTTTCGGCGTGCACCTTTCCCTGCAGGCCAGCCTGAATTTTGCTATTTTTTATGCTTCGCTGGAAGCCTGGGCTGGCGCCGATCTGATGCTGGTGCGGCAACCCAACCTGCTGTGCGCCAATGGCGGCAACGGCCTCGACGGCTGGCGTGCCAAAGGCCAGGCGTACGTGGGCCTGCGGGGTGAAGTCGGCGTCGGCGTCGACATCGACTGGCTGTGCAACGACTGCCGCATCCCGATCCTGGGCCTGTATGCCGCCGTTGCGCTCGATGCAGAACTGCCCAATCCGGAATACTTCCGGGGGCGTGTCGGACTGGGCTACGAAGTGCTGGGCGGCCTCGTGAAAGGGCAGTGCAATTTTAAAATGGAACTGGGCGAAAAATGCGATCCCGAAGCTGCCGATCTGGGAGGCGTCACCTTTATCGGAGGTATGAACCCGGCCCGCAACGATTGCCGCCAGCGGCAAGCGAACGTCAGCACCTTCGTCAATCCGTCCGTTTCCTTTAACGTGAATATGGGAACGAGCCAGGCTTTCATCGACAACGACGGCCGCCACTGCCAGGTGAACCCCAAACTGCTGCGTTGCTACCTGGAAGATGCCAACGGCGCGCAGGTGACCATTCAAAAAGATTATTGGAACGGCAGCGACCGCACCGTGTACACCCTCCAACCGGCGACCGAACTTCCGGCGTATTCAGATTTTCGCTTCGTTGTGGAAATCGGCGCCGACAAACAGTGCGACAATGGCGCCTGGGAACCCGTACGCAGCAGGGGCTCGGATGTGGTGGAAAAGGCAGAATCCTGCTTTACCACAGGCCCCAACGCTACGAACATTCCCGATCAAAACGTACTGTTCTCCTGGCCCTTGAAAAACCAGCGCTTCTTTATGACGCAGGACAATGGCCTGTACAGTTTCATCAAATTGAAACAGTGGCAGCCTATTCTGAATGCAACGAATTACAACTACTATTTCCAGATAAAAACCCTGGACGGCACCAAAGTGGGCGAAAAATTTCCCGCCACTATGGCGCAGGTTTCCAACAGTATCGTATTTTCCATGCCGACCCTGGAAACGCAACGGATATATGCGGTGCAGTTGATCCGGGTATTAAAAACGGTCAAGGGCGGGATTCCGAATGCCGGTTTCAGCAGCGTCAAAGCCAAATTGAATCAACAGAACAATACCTACAGTTCGGGCGAATTTCAAAGTACCGGCACCGTCACCACCCGTCTGTTGCCCGACCAGGTACTGAGCAACGGCGAAAAACTGCTGTACAGTTTCTATTTCCGTACCAGCCAGTACCGCAACATGCAGGAAAAGTACAATACCGTACGACTGCAGAACCCCGAACTGGCTACCAGCGGCAATGCTTCCTGGCTGGAAGTGGAAATGGCCGTAACCGGAGAAGCCTGGGAGGATTACGACGTGTCGGGATACTACGCAGATGGCAGGCAGGTGGTAGCGCCCTTGCTCGATTTGACGGCGCCTTTTGAACGTTTTGCACAGAAACAGGAAGTGCGCAACAAGTTGTACACACCTTACCTGACCCGATACAGGCCGGCCGGTATCCACTCTTATTCCACTTTCGTACCGGGAAGCGGCTGGCAACGACAATACCCCGGCTATGCCTTGAATGAGTTGCAGGAGCCCAGTCCCAAAGTGACATTCAAGCAAAATTCCGGCTTTTATTACTTTGCTTTTAATCTTCCAATTGGAGAACCGCCGCTCGACATCGATGAAATCACGGAGCAGGTGAACGCCGAAACCCTGCACCCGCGCCCAATTGCAGCGCCCGGAGCGTCCGCCGCGCTGCCGATGGTCAACAATGCCCTTGTGTATCACCTGAAATACGAAACGCACAAGATCGTCAACGAACACCGCAGCCGTTTCCTGGAAACCTACCAGCAATTGCTGGACTCCAAACTCGTCAACTCCGGCTCCGGACCGGCAGGATACATGCTCAACGGCTCTGCTACCGATATCTACCGCTGGATGGTGCAGCATTCATACGGCTCGCTGAAAGGTGATATGAATGCCTGCAATGCGATCAACTACTTTATTCAGGATAATGGCCGCACCCTCGAAAGCCACAGCGCTGATTACTGGTCGGGCCTGTTCAATTGCCAGACACCGGCGGGCGCCTTCGGCTGGGATTCGCAGGGGCTTATCACCGGCGCCGTGCAGATCCAAAACCGCCTGAACGATGCGCAATTCAACAGCCTGCGCAACAGCGACCACGCGAACCGGGAAATGCTAAGGTCTATACAACCTTCTCTTTTTCAACGTATTCCGGTGAGCGCGGGCACCTACGGGGTTCGGTTTGATTTTAATGCCCCGACACCGGGTTTGCAATCGAACGGGACCAGCATGCAGGCAAGCGTGGCACGTACCGACCGCGACTTCGATTATGGCGGCCTGCTGCTTTCAGGGCTGGGTTTGAACCTGAGCAGCGGTATTTTCCAGACGGTGCCGATGGGTAGCAACGGTACTTTCCCGACACCTGCGCCGGTGCAGGGCAGCAACGGTACCTTCCCGGTATACAGTGTGCCTGTCTACCAGCCGGTCGTCAACCCGATGCAATATTCTTCCTTCTATTTCCCGATCCCTTAAATCAATTCGCCGTATGAAAAACGATCGCATATTTTTTCAGTTCCTGTGGGCCATATTGCTCGTCGGTTCGTTTCGCGGCCCTGTGCGTGCGCAAACAACACCCGACAGCATCACTCCGCCCCGCGAGGGGCTGCGGCTGCTGGCCCGATACACCGGTAACTCGGTTTTGCTGCGCTGGGCGCCCGCTTCGCCCGAACTCTGGCTGCACGGTAACCAGTACGGCTACTGGATCGAAAGGGCTTCCATGCGGCAGGGTTATATCGACCCTGCCGCCTACATGCCCCTCACGGCGCAGCCCATTCGGGTGGGCACACAGGAAGAATTTAAAAAACTGTACGCCGACGGAAAACAACCCTACGTGGCGGTGGCTGCGCAAACGGTCTTCGGAAAAAGCGCAGCCCCGGCCACCAACCTGACCGACCAGATCGCCGACCTGAAATCGCGCTGGGGTTTTGCCCTGCTGGCGGCCGATTTTTCGCAGCCGGCCGCGCAGTCGCTTGGGCTGTGGCTGGAAGATAAAAACATCGAAAAAGACCAGGTGTACGCCTACCGCATTCGTTTTGCCACACCCGACAGCCTGCCAGGACCGTCCGATCAGGATTACTTTTTCGTTAAAACCGATTTCGTGACGCCCGTGCTTCCGCCCCGCCTGCTGGCGCCGGGCGAAAACGAAGGCAGCGTGACGCTGTTCTGGGAGCGGGCCTGGCACCAGGAGCGTTTTACGGCCTATTTCATCGAACGTTCCGACGACGATGGAAAAACGTACCGGCGCCTCAACCGGACGCCCTACACGCTACCGATTTCTGAAAGTTACAGTTCGTTCGGGCGCGAGGAATTTGCCTACAAGGATTCCACAGGCCGCAACTACGTGCCTGCCTGGTACCGGCTCGTCGGCATCGACGCCTTCGGAACGGTGAGTGCGCCTTCGGCTGCCGTGCGCGCGATGGCACGCGACCGTACGCCGCCTGCCCCGCCCGAAAACGTGCGGTCGGAGTACCTGGGGCAGGGGAAAATGAAAGTCAGTTGGGAAAAAGGGGCTGCGGAGCCCGACTTTGCCGGTTTCCACGTGGTGCGCAGTTCGGAGGTCGACAGCCGCTACCAGCCGCTGACCAAAGCGATATTACCTAAAAATACCCGCAGTTTCATCGATGACAAAGCCGATACAGACGGAAATAATTTTTACATGGTGGTGGCGGTAGATACGGCGGGCAACGGCAGCGTTTCGCTGTATTCCTACGGACACGTGACCGACACGCTGCCGCCCCAGCCCCCCAGGGGCCTGGCCGGCAGCATCGATACCAGCGGCGTGGTGCGGCTGCACTGGAACCTGGGCACTGAACGAGATCTGAAAGGATACGTCGTACACTACGCCAACGCGTCGTTCCACGAACTGGCTTGTCTCACCCCGCAAGTGCTGCTGGACACCATATTTCAGGATACCATTCCCCTGAACACCCTGACGGAAAAAATTTATTACCGCGTGGTGGCCGTGGATATGCGGGGCAACCACTCGGCCTTTTCCCAATTGCTCGAACTAAGCAAACCCGATACCATACCACCTGTGCCGCCGCTGTTTTCCGACTACCGGATTGACCGAAACCGCATTCACATTTCCTGGGCCGCCAGCAGCAGCGAAGACGTGGTGAAACACCGCCTCCTGCGCCGGGAAACGGGCACGGTCAACTGGAAGGAAGTGTTCGGCACGGCTTCGAAAGACCTGTTTATCTCCTTCAGCGACTCGTCGGCCACGCCCGGCCGGAGCTACGAATACCGGGTGGTGGCGGAAGACGATGCGGGTCTGCTGTCGCGCCCGTCGGCCCTGCTGTCGCTGAAAATGCCTGATTTTCGGCTGAAACCAGCCGTTCAAAACCTGTCGGCACAGGTCAACGATCAAAAAAAGGTGCTGATTCGCTGGAAATATCCCTACAGCGGCGCTTACCGGCTGGTGCTGTACAAGGCAAGCGAAGGCGGGCAGTTTGCTACCTGTTCGGCATTTCAGGCGGGGCACGCGCCCGAATTTCTGGATGCTGACGTGAAAAACGGCCGCCAATATGAGTATACCTTCAAGGTATTTTATGAGGATGGCAAGGAGTCGGCTTTTTCTCCGATTTGCACGGTGAAGGTGGACTAGAACAAAAAATTTACGACAGATTAGAGCATTTTCTCACCATTTTAAATTACAATTGCATGCAGATTTTCAGAAATACATTCCCCATAAATGGAAAGCCGCCCTGAAACACACGCCCTTTGCACGATCAGTTTGCAACTTTGGTTGCTGTTTCATGCTGTCGTAACGTGCGCTCAAACCATCCCTCCATTCAAATTTACGTCCTATACTACGGCGCAAGGGTTGCCGACCTCTGAAGTAAACGCATTTTCGGATGACGAGACCGGGTTTCTTTGGGTGGCTACCAGCGATGGTATTTCCAGATTTGACGGCGTTTTTTTCAAAAATTACCGCATGCCCGTTGTGGACAGCACCAAAATATCGAGCAACAACAAAATTCTGAAAATACAATGTTGGAAAAATCAGGTATGGTGTCTCAGCAGGGCTGGTTACTTGTTTCAGTTCGATCACCTGAAGGATGCTTTTGTTGAACTGGGGTCATGTGTGACTAATTCTAAACCTCTGGAGAAAAAAACGGTATACGAACACTTTGACTTTATTTATGACACGCTGCATACCTGTTTCTGGATAAAAGATATGGCGGGCATACTCAGGCTCGATTTAATCTCGGGCAAAAAACAACGAATCTTACCACTTAAAGATAGCAGAACAGGCAACCTTTTTTTCGATGATTCCGGCAAAATCTGGTGCGGAGGCGAGACTGGATTGACCTGTTTCGACCCGGAAACCGGCCAGAAAAAAAGATATTTTGAAACGATCCCATTCTTTAAGGTCATATGCCGGAACGGATCGAAAATATGGGCGATGCCTAACCCCGATACCCTGTGTTTTTTGGATGTATCCACCGGGGATGCCCGCATAATAAAAACGAATATCCCCCAATCATTTAAAGCCTTGTTGAATGATTGTATCAAACAACTCGCTATTGTTCCGGGTATTACAGGCGAAAACCTGCTTTGGCTGATCACCTGTGGGAATGGTATTTTAATCCTGGACATCCGGACTGGGCAGTATGTGGCACATTTTACTACGGACTCGGAGGATAGCCACGGACTTTCGCATGATATGTTGAATGCTGCTTTTACAGGACGCGACGGTTCATTTTGGATCGCTACCCGAAAAGGAATACAAAAAGTTGACAACAGGCAACATCACTTTTTTACCAAATCAATTCCAATACTTAAGGTACGGCAAAACTGCCGCTTAAGGCAGGTGCTAACTCGTTTCGGACATACTGAAGAAAAATGGATTGCCACTTGCAGAGGACTTTTCCTGATCGATACCCGTCAAACAAAAGTGCTTGAAGCGTTTTTGAAGCCTGATCACGATGGTGACACCGAAAGAATGTGGTCCGATATTAATGCTATAGCTACAGATGAAAATGGTACCCTGCTGGCGGCTGTAATGGGGGGACTGGTAAAAATAGATTCATCCCTTCGCCTAAAAAAATTTCCAGGTAAAGATGTTGGAATCAAAAATGTCATTGAGATGATTCCTTCCGAAAAAAATACTGTCTGGATCCGAACCTTTCCGGGAGCAGGGCTCTTACTGCCAGAACAACGTCTTTATTATCCCATTCGCTTCCCAAAGAGGCAGGATGGGACGGACGCACAGATTTATAAACTAAAATCCGGTCTGGCAAATTCTATACTTCTCTGTCAGGATTCAGCCATCTGGCGCGTTCGATCCACCGATTTTGATGCCTCCTGTAAGTGCTATCCCAAGCCTGAGCTGGTTTTAAAAATCCCGTGGCCCACCGATGTAGTGGAAACCGATACGTCGCTCTGGATTGTTTTGTCAAACGGCCTCGCCGAGTTTCATAAAACCACCGGCCGCATCCGCCATTTCGGGGCAGCGGAAGGGCTCACCAATTTCCGCATCCGTTCTTTGCTGCAAGGCCCTGAAAGCCAGTTGTGGATGAATTCCGACAACGGCATTTTTGCTTTTTACCCGCAGTACGGCCGCTTCAAAAGATATTCTGAAGAAGACGGACTGGGTGAAAACTATGTGCCGGGTGTTCTGACTTACGATGGAGATGCGCTGCATGCCGGATTCAGTTATACGTACACTTCCTGGAGCCCAGGCGCAAGTCTCTTGAAAACCAATGTAAAACCCTGTATCACAGACGTTTTTGCCCTCGATAAACGCCTGCCTGCCGATTTTTCCGGGGCTGAAATGCCCAGCGTCACCGTACGACATGCACAAAACATCCTGCGTTTCGAATTTACCTGCCCTGATTTTTACCAGTCGGAAAAAATTACGTTCCTGTACCAACTCGAAGGCTTCGACGACAAGCGCAGAAATGCAGGCACTGCCCGCTCGGCCGTGTACACCAACCTCGATGGCGGCCGCTACAGTTTTCGGGTGTGGGCCATCAACGCCGACGGTTTTATGTGCGATACGCCGGCAGTCGTCCTGCTGCGGGTGATACCACCTTACTACCGCACCTGGTGGTTTTATGTCCTGTGCATCGCAGCAATAGGAGGTGTTTTTTATGCCATTTTCCGCTATCGCGAAATACAGCGCATACGCCGGGAGGCGCTGCGCCTGCGCATCGCCCGCGACCTGCACGACGAAGTGGGCAGCACCCTGAGCGCCATCAGCATCCTTTCGCAGTCGCCCGCCGGACGCAAAGGCGGCAGCAACCGGCAACTGGACAACATCGGCGACAAGGCCCGCTCCGCGCTCGACAGCATGAGCGACATCGTGTGGGCCGTCAATCCGCAAAACGACGCGATGGATCAGGTGATCGCCCGTATGGCCGGTTTCGCTTCCGAAACGCTGGAAAGTGCCGGTATTACGCCGCATTTTTCGATCGGTGCGGGCGTGGAAAACCTGTCTTTGCCGCTGGACAAGCGAAAGGATTTTTACTTGATTATCAAGGAAGCGGTGTCCAATTGCGCCCGGCACAGCGGCGCTTCAAATGCGTATATTTCGATAAAAAAGGAAAACGGCCAACTGGTATTCGAACTGTCCGACGACGGCGTCGGGCTTCCGGCAGCAACGGCCACGCCTACCCGTTCGGCGTATTCCGGCGGCAACGGGCTGAAGAACATGGCTGCGCGGGCGGCGGCGATCGGAGCGGCGTTTTTGGTTGAGAACGGCACGAACGGCGGCGTTTTGATCACATTGAAAATACCGCTCTGAAACATCCTTGTCACATTTTCATGTGATTGTATTTGTGGTATTGGTATACACATCTTTGCCAGACATCATTTTTCAGCATATTATGCCAATTCGCACCTTGATTTATGAAGACAACAGCGACCTGCGCGGCGCACTGGCCGCACTGATCGGTGGCACGGAAGGATTTGAACTCAGCGGCGCTTTCGACAACTGTGTAAACGTAGTGGAGCAGGTTGCTGCACTGCACCCCGACGTCGTATTGATGGATATCGATATGCCGGGCATGAGCGGTATCGAAGGTGTTGCGCGTCTGAAAAAAGTGCATCCGCAGGTGGAAGCCCTGATGCTGACGGTATTCGAGGATGACGACCGGGTGTTTGAGGCCGTTTGCGCGGGTGCGGGCGGCTATCTGCTTAAAAAAACGTCGCCGCTCCGAATTCTCGATGCCTTGCGCGAAGTGACGGAAGGCGGAGCGCCCATGTCGCCCGTTATTGCCCGCAAAGTGTTGCAACTGTTTCCCGGAAAACCCGCCGAACGCGATGCGGATTTGGATAAACTTACCGCCCGCGAAATGGAGGTGCTGAAAACGCTGTCGCGCGGTTTCAGTTATAAAATGGTGGCAGCCGAACTAAATATCAGTATCGAAACAGTGCGAACGTACGTCAAACGAATTTATGAAAAATTGCAGGTACACTCTGTCAGCGAGGCTATTTCCAAGGTGTTTTTGAAAAATAAATGATTCATGCGAAGTGACTCAGAGAAGGGGAAGGCCTGTCCGAAAGACCGGCTACCTGAAAAATAGAAAACAACGAATCTATTGCCACAATGCCGCAAGAATCGGGTAGTGCGCGCCGGCTCCCGGCCCTACTTTTGTACCATCAAATTTGTCGAAAAAAATGAAGGCACAAGAGCACATCGATTTCCAGCGCATCGCCGAAGCAATCGACTTTATGCGGCAGCATTTCACCCGTCAGCCCGAACTGGCGGAAGTAGCCGAACAGGTACACCTGAGTCCGTATCATTTTCAGCGGATGTTTACCGAATGGGCCGGCACCAGTCCCAAAAAATTCCTGCAGTACGTGAGCATTCAGCATGCTAAAAAAATGCTGAAGGAAGAGCAAGCGACCTTGTTCGACGCATCCATGGAAACCGGACTTTCCGGCACCGGTCGCCTGCACGACCTGTTTGTCAATATCGAAGGCATGACACCGGGCGAGTACAAAAACGGCGGCGCCCATCTTTCCATCAATTACAGTTTTGCTGAAAGCCCGTTCGGGAATATCCTCGTGGCCTCCACGTCGAAAGGGATTTGTTATATGGCATTTGCTGACGACGGTGCGAAAGCGCTGGAAGATTTGCAACAGCATTTCCCCAACGCGCAATACCGGCAAATGCTCGACCTGGCGCAGCAAAACGCCCTGTACATTTTCACCCACGACTGGAGTAAACTGCACGAGATCAAACTACACCTCAAAGGCACTGATTTTCAATTGAAGGTGTGGGAAACACTGCTTAAAATACCCATGGGAAAACTGACCACGTATGGAAATATTGCCCAAAAAATAGACCGTCCCAAAGCCTCGCGGGCGGTCGGGACTGCCATCGGCGACAATCCCGTCGCTTTCCTGATTCCCTGCCACCGGGTTATTCAGTCGACCGGACTGCTGGGCGGATACCACTGGGGAACGGCACGAAAAACGGCCATGATCGGTTGGGAAGCGACGCGGTTGTTTGAGGATATGAGGATTTGAGGATTCGAGTGGATGAGTTCGAATCCTCAAATACTCCCATCCTCAAATCCTCGAATCCTTCTTATTTGATAACGAAATGCGAAAGGTCAAAATACGAAATATCAAATCCATTACCTTTATCCCATTCATAACAAAACAATTGAATACATGAGATTTCATCTTCTAAACCGTGCCCTTTTGCTTTCCGTGCTGTTCCTTGCGCAGCAGACTATTAATGCACAACAGGAAATGCGTTGGGATACGCATGGCGTTGGCTTTTCCGTACCCACTGATTTTAAAATTGAAACCAACAACGCCGAAGAATACACGGCATCCAACGACAATCTTTTTGTCAGCATCATTCCTATTCAGGACGAAAACCTGACCAAAGACCACCTCGCCGAGGCGGTTGTTGCCATGGCAAAAGAACTGGAATACGACGTGGTCGACAATGCCGACGAAGCGGAAATGCAGGACCTTATCGGTTACTACGTAATGGGAAAAAAAGATGGTGTAAATGCACTTCTGATGGCCCTGATGGATACCGAAAGCAGTACCAACCTGCTGGTCGTGATCGTATACGACGACCGCTCGGAAAGAGCCGCGCTGAAAGTTGCGAACAGCTTCTTCGCATACGACTAAGTCGGACTGTAATTTAGTATGGTTATTATGATGGCCATGATTCTGCGAGATGCTGATCATGGCCATTATAATAATCATACAAAAAAATCACAGTCAAAATCAAAGCACTAGCCAGAGCCGCCCGTTTTTCGTGTCGATGACACGGAGTTTTTTTGCCTCCGTCAGTTCCTGCAAACGAGCCTCCGCTTCCCGCCGCGGTATTCCGGATAACACCGAAAATTCTTTGGCCGTCAGGGTCGGATAATGTGCAAACAAACCCTCCCAGGATCTGTCGTACATTTTTTTTGCCGCCTTTTCGTGCAGTGTCAGCACCGCCTGTTCGAAATTTTCATAAGGCTTCACGCCATATACTTTTTCCTGCCGCCCGGCGGAATCCACAAAAAAGAGTGTCGGAAATCCCCGAACGCCGAGTTGTCGGGCCAGGTCCAGGTCTTCCTGGAATAAATTCCGGGCCTCTCCTTCAAAGTCGGTTTTCAGCCTGACTGGGTCCAGCCCCGTCGCTTCGGCAGCCTCCTGTACGTGCTCCCATTTCGTGATATTCTTTTTTTGCAGAAATACCAATTCCCGCAAGCGGCGCAGGAATTGTATGGCCTTCGCCGGGTCCTGCATTTGCGCTGCCTTGAAGGCTATGGAAGGCGGATAGGAGGAAGGCAGCGGGTCTTCCAGCCACACGTCGCCATCGATGGGCATATCGTAGTGAAGGCTTACTTCGTCCCAGTGATGCGCCACATCGGAGGGCTGGCTGATGCCGCCGCTGTTGTACACGTCCCAGGATGGCAGCAGCCCGCCCATCCGGTATTCGATGTCGAGGTAAACGCCGTATTCCAGTTTGAGTTTCCGGAGTTGTGGTTCGATGCCCCAGCAGGAAGAGCAAATAGGATCGGTGAAATAGACAATTTTAATGGGTTTTACGGCGGTTTCGATGTGTCCCGAACCGTTTCCAGCTATTTCAGGGGTGAGGCATATGCCTTCCTGCGGATCGCAGAGCAGCGGATTTTTTTGCATGGTATTGTTTGAAGACGTCTGGCCTGCGAGCGTCGATACAAGCAGGCTGCACGTGATAGAGATAAACAATTTTTTCATAAGTTTTCTATGTACCCCCGAACCCCAGTTCGGTGAAAAACACCGAACTGGGGTTCGGTGTTACTATTCCAGCGCAAATGCTACCACCCAATTTCCTTTCGGCGTGCCCAGTTTTTCGCCGCCACAAGCTACCACAACGTATTGTTTCCCGTTGATCTGGTACGTGGCGGGCGTGGCGAAAGCCGCTGCCGGGAGGGTGGTTTCCCATAACAGCGCACCCGTGTTTTTGTTGAATGCCCGGAATTTTCCATCTTTCGTACCGGCAATGAATAGCAGTCCGCCGGCAGTAATCACCGGGCCCCCGTAACTTTCGCAGCCCGTCGGCGCATTCCCTTTTTGTTTCAGGCTTTCGGTGTCGCCCAGCGTAACCCGCCAGCGGTATTCGCCGGTGTTGAGATCGATGGCGCTGAGTGTACCCCAGGGTGGTGAAATGCCCGGCAATCCGTTGCTGTCGAGAAATTTATGATAACCGGTATGTTGGTAAGGCACAACAGGCTTGTCCGGTACGGCAGCAGTCGTGGCGCCGATTTCCTTTTTTTCATCCCCGTATAAAAAAGCGATCAGTGCTTTTTTGTCTTTTTCGGTAATGTGTGGAAAACCCGGCATCATGCCTTTGCCTGTCTGTATCCTTTTTAAAGTAAAAGACCGGCTGCGCTGGTGAATTTTTTGCAGAGAAGGGAACCCGCTTTTTGCATCGCCGCTGCGGTCGGTTTTATGGCACGAAGCGCAGTAGGAGAGGTAAACGGATTCGCCCCGGGTGATGCCGGGGTTATTTGATGCGCCGGCTGCTTCCATTTTCAGGATCCACGCCATTTCATTGGCATTCACGTACAAAATCCCTTCTTCCGGGTCGGCGCCGGCGCCACCCCATTCCGCGCCGCCGTCGTAGCCGGGCAGCAG
>JAKQJD010000022.1 GCA_029561355.1 Bacteroidota bacterium
CGCAAATGTAAACACCCGAAAAAACTTTTAGTTGGAAAGCCTGAACGAATGCACGCTTTTTGCAACCTTGCACGGTAAACGAAACCTTCATGCAGTATCAATTTTCTTCCAAGCCCAACCGCCTCTGGATCCTGTTGGCAGGCATATTCCTGACCAATGCCATTGTCGCCGAATTCATGGGCGTCAAGTTGTTTTCCCTGGAAAAAACCTTTGGTTATCAACCGGTTAACTGGACACTGTTCGGACAAAGCGGGCTGGCGTTCACCCTTTCGGCGGGCGTTCTGCTGTGGCCGATCGTGTTTGTGATGACCGATATTATCAACGAATATTTCGGCCGGAAAGGCATCCGCTTATTGTCGTACATGACGGCCGGACTGATCGCCTACGGATTTTTGATGCTATACCTTTCCATCGGGCTGGAACCCGCCGATTTCTGGCGTACGGCGCACATCAAACCCGGTATGACGCCCGAAGCGCAGGATGCCCTGCGGGCGCAGGTGAGCGATTACAATACTGCATTTTCGGTGGTGTTCGGGCAGAGTTTGTGGATCATTGTCGGTTCGCTGGTCGCGTTCCTGGTCGCACAAATGGTAGACGTCAGCATTTTCCACAGAATCAAAAATATGACCGGCGAAAACCGCATCTGGCTTCGTGCAACCGGTAGCAGCCTGGTTTCGCAGTTTCTCGACAGTTTTGTAGTCGTTTTTATCGCACTATACATCGGTCAGCAATTGCCGTTCCTGCAGGTACTTGCCATTTCCATCATGAGTTATATTTACAAGGCTGTTATGGCCGTGGTACTGACCCCGGTAATTTACTGGGTGCACAACGCCATCGAGCGGTACCTCGGGCATGAACTGGCGAGTGAAATGAAACGGGAGGCACAGCTGTAGATAGTTATTGGTTATTGGTTATTAGTTATTAGTGCGCTCCGCCCTTGGGCGAATAAACCAAATCTATCAGCGAAGCACCCTAATAACTAATAACCAATAACCAGTAACTACCCCGAAATTGTCCGCTACCTTTCAAAAAACGACCGTTCCCTCTCTACCATAAATTTGTTATTGGCACTGCTTTTGATTTGACGTTTCAAACGCTAATCAAAGTAACAATGAGAAAACTTCCTGTACTAACCGTACTAGCCCTATGCCTGTGTCTACATGCCGCATTTGCCCAAAACAAACAATTCCCGAATGCGATTCAAGCCAAACTAAACCTGATCGATTATGGACTGCTCAATGACGAAGACTTCAAAATCAGTCAGGGTTTTGAAGTGGGCTTTTCCCGCAACATCGCACCGTTCCTGAACGTCGGTTTGCCCTTTAAACTGGGACTTGCCAAACTGCCCGGCACCACGGGCAACACCGTTACCACCAGCCTCGACCTCGTTTTCCGACTGGAAAACCTGCGGGAAGAAGCCAAGGTCATTCCTTACGCTTTCGGTGGCGCCGGTTACGCTTTCGCTGATTTTGATAACGGGCATGTGCAGTTTCCGTTCGGCGTCGGACTGAATTTCCGGGCCTCTAAATACGCTTTCATCAATTTTCAAGTCGAATACCGAAAAGCGCAGACCGACAATCGGGACAATCTGCAAGTCGGTCTGGGCTATCATTACCTGCTTCATAAATCCGACCCCAAACCGATGATGCCTGCCGATGCCGACAAGGACGGCGTGACGGATAATATTGACAAATGCCCGACTGTTCCGGGCCCGGCTACCGCTTTCGGCTGCCCCGATCGCGACAACGACGGACTGGCCGACACGGAAGACGATTGCCCCGACGAGGCCGGCCCTATTACGACGAAAGGCTGTCCCGACTACGACAAAGACGGTTTTGCGGACATGGTTGACCAGTGCCCGAACGACGCAGGCACCCTCAATGGCTGCCCAGACGGCGATGGCGACGGCGTAGCCGATAAAATGGACCGCTGCCCAACGGAAGCAGGACCCGCCGAGAATGGCGGCTGCCCGCAACTGGTCGATACCGATGGCGATGGCGTTCCGGACAAAGACGACGAATGCCCGACCCTGGCCGGTACGCTCAATGGCTGCCCTGACGGCGATGGCGACGGCGTTGCCGACAACCTCGACAATTGCCCGACCGAAGCGGGACTTCCGAAAAACAGCGGCTGCCCGGATTCCGACGACGACGGCATGGTGAACAACCTCGACAAATGTCCCGACGTGCCGGGACCGGTTTCCAATTTCGGATGCCCGGAAGTGAAACAGGAGGTGAAAGAACGCCTGCAATTCGCTACCAAAGCCGTGCAGTTTGAAACGGGTAAAAACGCCCTGAAAAAAGAATCTTACCCGGTGCTGGATGAAATTGTGGCTATCCTGCGCGAATACCCGGCTTATTCACTGTCTATCAGAGGACATACGGACAACATCGGACCAAGCGACCGCAACCTGCAACTATCCATGGACCGCGCCAAAGCCTGTATGGATTACCTCGTATTCCGTGGCATCGACTCCGGCCGCCTGTACGCTTCCGGCTTCGGCGAAACCAAACCGATTGCCAGTAACGGCAATTCTGCGGGCCGGGATTCGAACCGGCGTGTGGAGTTTGAAATGATTTTGGAATAGTGCAACGCGGATTTCGCGGATTTTAAAAGCGGATCTACGCGGATTGGGTCAGTGGTAATATGGCATCTAAAATTATTCGTATGCCACATTACAACTGACCAAATCCGCGTAGATCCGCTTTTTTTAATCCGCGAAATCCGCGTTGCAACAATTTGCGCCCATTTTTGTCTGAAAGAAAGCAGCGCGACTTCGCACTTCGCACTGCCGACTTCGCACTAAATTCCATGGACACCACTTTTATCGAATCACTTCGCACCCGGCTTGCCAACCCATTGCCCGGCAGGGCGGCTCAATACCGCATGGCCAGTATGCGCCGGCTGGAAGAACTGGGTTTTAATCCGGTGCCGCCGCCCGACGCGCGCGTTGCCTGCGTACTCAACCTGCTTTCCTGGAAAGACAATGCCTGGCACACGCTGCTGATCCAGCGCACCCAAAACCCGAACGACCGGCACAGCGGTCAGGTGAGTTTTCCCGGCGGCCGCTACGAAGAAAATGATGGCGCACTGGAAAACGTAGCCCTGCGCGAGACTTTCGAAGAAGTCGGTATTCCTCCCGAACAAATAGAGATCATCGGTCGCCTGACCGAATTGTATATCCCGGTGAGCAACCACGTGGTCCATCCGTTTGTGGGTTTGCTGAAAGGCCCCGTGACGTACATCCCGCAGGTAACAGAAGTGGCATTTATCCTGAACCCGCCCATCGATGCATTCAACCGGCCTGAGAATCGCAAAACAACCGATCTGACCCTGCACGGCGGCATTACCCTGAAAGACGTTCCCTATTTCGATGTGGAAGGGCGTGTGGTGTGGGGCGCTACGGCGATGATTATGAGTGAGTTTCTGGAAGTGTGGGGTTAGTAGTTATTGGTTATAGGTTATTAGTTATTAGTGTACTTCGCTCATGGATGTGGTTTGTTCGCCTTAGCGCGAAGCACACTAATAACTAATAACCTATAACCAATAACTACACCCGCTTCCGATACGTCCACACCGCCAAACCATTCACCACCGTCGCATAAGCCAGTACCGTGAAAAAATTCCGCTGAATATCCTGGAAAGTCGCGCCTTTGAGCAGCACCAGCCGCATGAAGGAAACGAAATAGGCTATCGGGTTGATGACATTCAGTTTTTGTGCCCAGCCGGGCATACTTTCCACCGGCGTAAAAAGCCCGCACATCAAAATAAAGATCAGAACAAAAAACCAGGCGGTGAACATGGCCTGCTGCTGCGAATCCGCGAAGTTGGAAATCAGAAAACCCAGTCCCAGCATACAGGGCGTAAAAACCGCCGTATAGCCGAATACCAGCCACAGGCTTCCCAGCATCGGAATATCGAACACGATTTTGCCGACGGTCAGTCCGACAGTCATCATGACCAGCGAAAGCATCCAGAACGGAAGCAGTTTTCCGAGAATAAATTGCCATTTCTGAACGGGCGTTACATTCAGTTGCTCGATGGTGCCCAGTTCGCGTTCGCGTACGATGTTGAGTGCGGTAAGGAAGCAGATAATCAGCGCGACGATCTCGCCGAGAATACCCGGTACCATGAATGTTTTGTAGTCGAGCCGCGGGTTGTACCAGTTGGAGTATTGCACCTGAATGGTGCGGGGTACAGACAGTGGCGCAGCGCCTGCTTCCATGGAGGCCAGCCGCGGCGCCCAGGTTTCTGAAAATTCCTGGTTGTACGACCGGATGATGTTTTGCGCATAACCCATTCCCAGCCCCGCTTTGGCCGCATTGATCGCATTGGCCGTCAAGGAAATAGAAACGGCGCCTTCCCGCACGAGATCGCGCTCGAAATGGGCGGGAATTTCAAGGATCAGGTCCGTTTCATCGTTCGACATCAGCGCATCCGCTTCGGAAGCCGCCGCTACGATCCGGGTTTTGAAATAACCGGAAGCGTTGAATTTGGCAGTCAACTGCCGGGAAGCGGTCGAAAAATCCGCATCCACCACCGCCAGGTTCAGGTTTTTGATTTCATAGTTGGCCGCAAACGACAGCAGCAACATTTGAAATACCGGCATCACCAGCAGCAACGGCAACATGGTTTTGTTGCGGAAGATTTGCAGGAATTCCTTTTGGATGAGAAAAAAAACGGTACGCATAAAAAGAGAAGTGAGAGAGTGAGAGGGTGAGAAGTGAGAGCAGACTTCACTTCCACCTGACTATTTTTAGGCTTTCGGTTAGATCAGAGAAGTGAGAAGTGAGAGAGTGAGAGCTGTGAGAGGGTGAGAGTAGTGAGAGCCGACTTCGATTACACCCGACTTTTTCGGGCATTCGGTAGTATGGATATCAAGGGCTAAAGGTGTAATCGAAGTCGGCTCTCACTTCTCTCACCGCTCTCACCCTCTCACTTCTCTCACCTTCTCACCGCTCTCACTTCTCTTATTCAAGTTTGTCTTTAAAACTCCGCAGGCTCAATACCAGGAAAAACAACGCCATGCCTCCCAGAATCAGCGTCTGTTTCCAGATATAGCCGAACCCTACACCTTTTATCATGATGCCTTTGATGATGCTGTTGAACCAGGTGGCCGGGATGAAACTACCGACTACCTGTAGCGGCACCGGCATACTTTCCCGTGGAAAAATAAAGCCGGAAAGCAGCATCGTCGGCATCATCAGTCCCAGCGCCGACATGAACATGGCCGTCATCTGGTCCTTGGCTTTGGTGCTGATAAAAATGCCGAGTGAGAGCGCCACAAACATGTACAACACACATTCGGCCGCCAAAAGAACAACCGAGCCCAGCAAAGGCATTCCGAAAACAAAAATACCCAGCAATATGATGACCAGCGCATTTACCAGCGTCAGTGCCAGGTAAGGCGCCGTTTTACCGAGGATAATCTGAATGGGTTTCAACGGAGACACGAGCAACACTTCCATCGTTCCCATCTCTTTTTCGCGCGCAATGGTAATGGAGGTCATCATCGCCGATACCAGCATCAAAATGAGCGTCATGACGCCCGGCACGAAATTGAAAACACCTTTTTGCTCCGGATTGTACCGCATGCGCGACTGCACGTTTATGACGGGAGCAACGGACGTCGCGCCGGCCGATTGCAATTTATTCCGTTGAAAATCAAATACAATGGCATTGGCATAATTGACCAGCGTGGTGGCGGTATTTGGGTCGGAGGCGTCGCCGATAAATTGTAATTGCGCCTCGCCGCGTTCCATCGCCGCCGAAAACCCGGGCGGGAAAACCAATGCCATTTTGATCTTGCCGGTGCGAAAGGCGGCATCTATTTCATCGATCGAAGAGAGTGTTCTTTCCAGCCGGAAATAACCGCTCGACACGAGTTGGTTGGTGAGCGCAATGCTCTCGGTGTCCTTCGATGGATCCAGTACTGCAATCGATGCATTTTTGATCTCGTTGGTCAGTACGAATCCGAACAACAGCACCTGCGCAACCGGCATTCCGAACAGGATCAGCAGCGTCCGGCGATCGCGCAGAATGTGGCGGAACTCTTTGATGATGAAGGCGGAAAGTCGGTTCATTTTTGGTTATCCGTTATCGGTTATTAGTTATTAGTTATCAGGGGTGATATACCTTGGCATTAATGACCAATTCTTGGATGCGAAAGGCGGACCAATAATTTAACGCGCCGGTTTAACCATTTGGTTAATTTGAATACAAATGTAAATACCTTCTGTCA
>JAKQJD010000044.1 GCA_029561355.1 Bacteroidota bacterium
GGGGCAAGGTCACAACTTGAGTTAATTATTTGCGAGTTCCGATTACATGATTTGCGATTTCCTTGTAGCCAACTATAAACCTTTTTCCATTTTTACAGTTTTGCGCTTTCACTTACGCACCTATGCTTGTACACAAAGCCCTCCTACCCTTCGACCAGGTTCCTCAGTTAGCCAAAACCGATATTGCTTACGCCACAGGCGACGCGCAGTTAAAACCCTTCTACGTACATGCGCCGCAACCGGATGCTTTCGATGAGGTAATACGCCTGAAATCGCAGGGCACATTTCCCCGCACCGATCTCGTGGAAGTGCTTCGCAGGCAGTATGCCAATTTGCCTGCGAAGCCCGAGGTTTCGGAAAACATAGCGTCGCTTTTGCTGGATTCCACCTTTACAGTTGCCACGGCACACCAG
The DNA here is from genome assembly GCA_029561355.1 of Bacteroidota bacterium. Taxonomy (GTDB): domain Bacteria; phylum Bacteroidota; class Bacteroidia; order Chitinophagales; family Saprospiraceae; genus M3007. Next base: position 414 of record JAKQJD010000044.1, read on the forward strand.
CCAAGCCTGCTGCTCGGGCCTTTATATTTTGTTTACAAAGCGCTGACAACCATTAATTTAGCCGTAGAAGTAAATAAAAGAGCCGGTGGCGCGCAACGTATTATTCCGGTGTTCGTGCTCGGGAGTGAAGACCACGACATCGAGGAGGTGAACAAGATCAACCTGTATGGCAAACAACTAGTTTGGAACCCGGAAACGGAAGGCCCTACCGGCGTAATGGATGCAAAAAGCCTGCTGCCAGTTCTGGAAAATCTGCGGGAAATTCTGGGAGAAAGCGAACCTGCATCGGCCTTGTTTCAGCGCATTCAAACTGCTTTGGCGCCTGCGGCCACTTTTGCGGAGGCGACCCGGGCGCTGCTGCACGAATTTCTGGGCAAATACGGACTGGTCGTGATCGATATGAACGACGCGGTGCTGAAACGCCATTTCATTCCGGTCATGCAGGCGGAATTGCTGGAACAACCCGCTTTCCACCTCGTCAATCAGACCATTGCACAATTAAACCAACTGGGTTTTAAAACGCAGGCCGCCCCGCGCGAGATCAACCTGTTTTACATGAACCCCGGCTTACGCCAGCGCATCGTGCTGGAAGACGGCATGTTCCGGGTGCTGCAAACCAATCTCGTTTTTTCGGAAGCGGAAATCATGGCCGAACTAGACCGGCATCCCGAGCGCTTCAGTCCCAATGTGGTGCTGCGGCCGCTGTATCAGGAAACCATCCTGCCCAACCTGGCCTACGTGGGCGGCGGCGGCGAACTCGCCTACTGGCTCGAACGGCGCTCGCTGTTCCAGCATTTTCAGATAGCCTTTCCGATGCTGGTGCGCCGCAATTCGGTGCTCTGGCTCGATCGCGACGCCCTGAAAAAACTGGCTAAATTCGGGTTTTCTGCATCCCGTTTTTTCGAAGACACGGAATCGCTCGTACGCCAGTACATCGAAACCCATGCTTCCGGCGAAGTGAGTCTGGCGCAGGAAACAACCGATCTGCACCGGATCTATGACCACCTGGCCGCTAAAGCCGTGGCCATCGACCCGACGCTGGAAAAAGCCGTACGCGCCGAAGAAACAAAAAGTATTGCCGGACTCGAACAATGGGCCGGCCGCCTGCTGCGCGCCGAAAAACAAAAACACGAAGTAGTACTCAACCAGATGCGCGCGCTGAAGGAAAAACTGTTTCCCGGCAATGGCTTGCAGGAGCGTACCGATAATTTCCTGCCTTATATTTTGAAATACGGCGATGATTTTATCGATACGCTGCAGCAAAATCTGGATCCTTTTGATAAGGGTTTTGTGCTCCTGAGTGACGCGGATTGAAAATGAATTTTGCAACGCGGATTTCGCGGATAAAGCGGATTTACGCGGATTTCCTTCGTAGCATACACCGTAGGAAATCCGCGTAAATCCGCTTTATCCGCGAAATCCGCGTTGCACTTAGCCCCGCCCGTTAAATCCCACCGAAATACCGAACCGGTGCCCCGCCTTATTCGGAATAAAAAAGGCATTGATCGGGATATTCATTTTGCCGGATTTGAACGATTTTCCGAAAGCGAATACGAAAGATGAAGTGAGGCGCGGTGTGCCCCGGGAATCCAGTCTGCGCGACACTTCCGCGGGCGGATCAATATTGGGAAAATCCTTTTCCCATTCCGTCAGGCGCGTCCAGGCACCGTTGTTGTAAAAACCTTCCGCTTCCGTGTTGACGTACAAAATCGGGCCGAAAGCAAACTCGAAGCCGTTTTTGTTGCTGCGTACGCCGTGCAAAATGCTGAGGCTGGGCAGAATCTGTCCCTGATCCAGTCCGGTGATGATCGGAATAAATTCAAACAGCGCCTGTAAACCGCCCTGGTTGAGGTAGGTGGTTTCGAACTGGTAACCGAACTGGAACATCACCGGCCGTACGTTGAGGCCGCCGGTACGCTCGGGGTCTTGCAGGCGACGCACCACGTCGCCACTGAAAATGGTCATACCCATGCGCGGACCCGAGAGATTGAGTTTGGCTTTTTCGGGCAGGTTGAGTGCGCTTTCGTAGTCGTCGGCTTTGGTCAGTTTATTGACAAGGTTCTGGTCGTTCGGCAGGCCGAGCATCTGGCGGATCGTCAGTTCGATCATCAACTGCACCTGAGGCCGCAGATTCAGGAACTCCATCACCTGGCTTTTTTCTACCGATTCCGTACCGATATCTATCAGGCGGAAAGAAATGACGACGCGTTCGCCGAGCAGTTCAACCGAGCCGGTCAGCATCTTGTCGGCGCGGAGTTTTTTGCCGGTTTCCACCAGGCAGATTTTCCCGTAACAGTTCTCGAGTTTCAGTCCTTCTTTTTCTACCAGGTACTCTACGTCATATTTATCGAGTACTTCGTACATGCCCGTTTTGTCGAGTTCGAGCCGGGTCAGGTTGCCCATTTGAACAGGATCGAGGGAAAAACCCCTGGAATCGATATACAACACGCCCACCTTTTCTTTCAGGACAGGTGTGGTCGTTTGTGAAAATGCAAAAACAGGGATCAGAAGCGCGATTATGAAGATGGCCGGCATAAAAATGTACTTTCTCATGTGTCATACTTTTCGTGAAAACAATGACACAAAGGTGGGGGCGGCAGGAAGGGCGCCGGACGCGAGTTGTACGTGGGGAAGGATAGATTTTTATTTCATACGAATAAAAATCGTTCGACTAGGCCCTCCGTAGCAGGATTGGAGAACGGATGAAGCGGATTTTTGCGGATTAAAACGGGTTTTGATGGCCTGACGGCCATTGAATAAACCACGGAGTCACGGAGGACACAACGCGTTGTGTCCTCCGTGACTCCGTGGTTTATTTTTTAATAAGCGATCTTTTTAAATCTAAGCGTGGTCGCCAAATACATTTACATCCACATGATCCTCAAATCATCCGCGCCCGCATCCATACCCCAAACAAAAACGCCCGCATTTCCCATAATTGCCCGAATTTCGCGCCTTCAAACCAGCCCAACCATGCAAGTTCTATCCAATTACGTGCTCGGCCAGTGGACGCCGGGCGACGGCGACGGAATCCCGCAATACCACGCCCTGACCGGCGAACTGATCGGGACCGCCAGCAGCGAAGGCCTCGATTACGCCAGCATCCTCGATTACGGCCGCAAAACCGGCGGCTCCGTCCTGCGCCGCATGACTTTTCCCGAACGGGGCCGTATGCTGAAAGCCCTGGCGCTGTATCTCATGGAACGCAAGGAGCAGTATTACCGCGTGTCGCACATGACCGGCGCCACCCGCGCAGATTCGTGGGTAGACATCGAAGGCGGTATCGGTAATTTGTTCGCTTACAGCAGTTTACGCCGCCGTTTCCCCAACGAACCTTACTACGTAGAAGGCGAAACAATCCGGCTTTCCAAGGAAAACACCTTCATCGGACACCACATCCTCACGCCGAAACACGGCGTGGCAGTGCACATCAATGCCTTCAATTTCCCTATCTGGGGCATGCTGGAAAAAGTGGCCGTCAACCTGCTCGCGGGCGTTCCGGCAGTGGTAAAACCCAGCGAACAGACTTCCTACCTCACCGAAGTGATGTTCCGCGACATCATTGCATCGGGTATTTTGCCGGCAGGCGCCCTGCAACTCGTGGTGGGTACCGGCAGGGGCATTCTCGATCCGGTGCAAAGCCAGGATGTGGTCACGTTTACGGGATCGGCCGAAACAGGCCGCAAACTCCGTGCGCATCCATCCATCATCCAGCATTCCGTGCCGTTCACCATGGAAGCAGACTCGTTGAATGCAGCCGTCCTGGGCCCCGATGCGGTGCCGGGCACCCCCGAATTCGACCTGTTCATCAAGGAATGCCGTCGCGAAATGGTAACCAAAGCCGGCCAAAAATGCACCGCCGTGCGCCGTATTCTGGTATCTGAAAACCTACTGGAAGCCGTGCAGCAGGCTTTGTCCAAAGAACTGGCTAAAAATGTGATCGGCGACCCCTCCGTCGAAGGGGTGCGCATGGGCGCCCTCATCAACCGGCAGCAACTGGACCGGGTGCGGCACAATCTGGCCCTGCTCGCAGCGGAAACTTCCGTGGTATTCGGCGACCCCGAATCGTTTGACGTAGTCGGCGCCGACCGTGGAAAAGGGGCATTTATTCCGCCCGTTTTGCTGCTCAACGACCAGCCTTTTATAAAAACTGCCAGTCATGAAACGGAATGCTTCGGCCCCGTTTCGACGCTTATGCCTTACAAAAACCTCGACGAAGCCATCCAACTGGCCAACATGGGCAAAGGCTCGCTGGTTTCTACCATTTGTACCCACGACCCGGCCGTGATGCGCGAATACGTGCTGGAAGCCGCAGCGTTCCACGGGCGTATCCACATTCTCAACAGAACATCCGCCAAAGAAAGTACTGGACACGGTTCCCCTATGCCCATGCTGGTGCACGGCGGACCCGGCCGCGCCGGCGGCGGCGAGGAAATGGGCGGTATGCGCGGAGTACTGCATTACCTGCAACGCACGGCTATTCAGGGCCACCCGACGGACATCACTGCCGTTACGCGGCAGTTCCAGGTAGGCGGCGCGCAGACGGAAACGCCGGTACATCCCTTTAAAAAATATTTCGACGACCTGTTTGTCGGCGAAACGCTCGTTACCGCCAAACACACCGTTTCGGAAACGGATATCCACAATTTCGCCAACGTCAGCGGCGACAACTTTTATGCGCACATGGACGCTACGGCGCTGGAAGGCACGCCCTTCACCGGCCGTGTGGCGCATGGCTATTTTGTGTTGTCGAAAGCCGCCGGCTTATTCGTGGACGCCAAAAAAGGACCCGTTTTGCTCAATTATGGCCTCGATGAATGCCGTTTTACCAAACCCGTTTACCCGGGCATGACCATCGGCGTCAAACTGACGGTGAAGGAAAAAACCGAACAGGAACACGATCCTTCCCGCGAAGGCATCGCCGCTATTCCACGCGGCATCGTCAAATGGCTGGTGGACGTGTATGATGAAACGGGGGAAACGGTGGCGATTGCTACGATACTCACGATGGTTAGACGGCGAGAAGGGTGAGAGATGTGAGAGGGTGAGAGATGTGAGAGGGTGAGAGCCGACTTCGATTCCACCTGAATACGCTTGGTATCCGGAAAGTATGAGAGTCGACTTCGATTCCACCTGAATACGCTTGGTATCCGGAAAGTATGAGAGCCGACTTCGATTCCACCTGAATACGTTTGGTATTCGGAAAGCACGGCATAGTTCCAAAAGAACGCATGAGCGAAGCGGTGGAATCGAAGTCGGATCTCACCTCTCTCACCCTCTCACATCTCTCACTTCTCTATCCCGTACTTCGAGCAAATCGGACAAACCTCCGGCTTATGCCCCCTTGCCGGACAATACTCCCGGCCGAAATAGATAATTTGCAGGTGTAGTTTATTCCAACTGGATTCCGGGAAAAGCGCTTTGAGGTCGCGTTCCGTTTGTTCCACATTTTTGCCGCTGCTGAGGCCCCAGCGGGCCGCCAGGCGGTGGATATGCGTGTCGACGGGAAATGCAGGATATCCGAATGCCTGCGACATCACCACCGACGCCGTTTTATGGCCCACGCCGGGCAGGGTTTCGAGTTCTTCGAAGGTTTGCGGCACCTGCCCGTGGAATTTATCCATCAGAATATGCGAAAGTTCGGAAATCGCCTTCGATTTCACGCTGGAAAACCCGCAGGTGCGGATGAGCTGGCGAATTTCTTCCACCTCCAGTTTCGACATGTCTTCCGGGTTATCGGCTGCTTTGAAGAGGTAAGGCGTAATGATGTTCACCCGCGCATCGGTGCATTGGGCGGAAAGCAAAACGGCGATCAGCAGGGTGTACGGGTCGCGGTGTTTCAGCGGAATGGGCGGCTGCGGATAAAAACCGTCGAGGATTTCCGCGATGGCATTCGCTTTTTCCTGCAATGCTTTTGGAATTTTGGGAGCCGGGGAAACGGATTTTTTTGCCATGCGAGGATTGGAGGATGCGAGGATTTGAAGATGCGAGGATTCGATAAAGAGAAGAGGTTTGTTTTCTGTCAACCCCTCGCATCTTCATGAAATTTTGCGCCGCCAAATTACGCATCCTTCCAGATTGCTCCATTAAAAAACCCTGCCCCGGAAATCCGGAGCAGGGCAGCGTTCACATAGTATGCGGTTCGTTGGTAAGGCGGCGTTGGGAAGCCACCTTTTGTTACCGGTTTTGGTATGGCCTTCGTTTGAGAAATTTGAGGCGTTGGCTGGGTGAAATACAGGATGCGCGTTCGCCTCTGGAGTGTTGGTTCGTGTTTGTTTTTCGTTCCGTTTTCAATTTGCCGGGGCTGCTTCGTTTGTTTTTGTTTGTCCTGTTATAGCCCTTTAAACAGAAGCGTTTTGATTATAATCGGTTTTTAAAATCTTGATAATCAGTATACTGTGACTTCGTTACATTACTGCAGGTCTGTCGGTAAAAAATCTTCCCTTTTAATTCATGGTTTGCCCGGCTGTGCTTTTCAAAGGCTCTCGTTTGGAAAAGCCTCTTTTGAACGGCGTAATTTTATTTGGTCACAGGAGCGCCGGATATTTTCCGTAAAAAAATTGTTACGGATTTTCAAACGCTGTAATTGTTACCGGCATACAGGGTTGAAATACAGCATGTTGTATTACCTTTTTACGGAAAACTATTTTTGAAAAGAAAAAAAGAATATTGTCATGCTTACCTAAAAAGCCGGGGGCAGCGTGTCATCATGAGCATAGCGAAGGATCTATAATTAACTCAAGTTGTGACCTTACCCCAGCGGGGTAATATCTTTGTAGCACGATGTGCGAAAAATGGAGCCCGGCCCGCTGGGCCGGTATCTGTTGGCCATGAAAACATTTTCAGATACCGACCCGGCTGGGCCGGGTCAAATCGTTGGCGTCCATTTGCTACAAAGATATTGCCCCGCTGGGGCAAGGTCACAACTTGAGTTAATTACATGGAGCATGGGTGTAAAGTTAGATCCTTCGCTGCGTTCAGGAGGACACGCTGCCCTTGGCTTTTCAGGTAAGCATGGCAAGGAAATGTTTCATTCAGCATAATCATTTAATCAGAAACCAGGGCGTGTTGTTCGTACCCCGGCACACAGTTTTCCATACGCAAATACAAAACCGGAACGTTTTGCGTTACCTTTGTTCAGTAACTGCATAAATTTTTTGATTATGGAATGGACGAAAAGTGCCCGTATTCTTCTGGTTTTCAATATGTTGCTTCTGGCCGGTCTGGGCGCCCTGTTCTTTACCTCGTTCAAGGGGGGAGACGGCGGCGGCGGATTCACGGGCCCCGAGCAGCACATCCGGTCGATCAACCTGGACAAGGATTTCGACTTTTGCGGCGAGGCCTTGCCGATGGATAACTGGGACGTGCGCCAGCGCCTGGATGCGGAACTGCTCCGCAATGTGTACTTCCATTCGCAAACCATTCTGGCTATCAAACGCGCCAATGCCATCTTCCCTACGATCGTGCCCATCCTGAAAGAAGAAGGTGTTCCGGAAGATTTGAAATACCTCGCTGTAGCGGAAAGCGCATTGTCGAATGCCAACTCGCCGGCGGGCGCCCGCGGCGTATGGCAGTTTATGAAAAGTGCTGCCGACGGCTACAACCTGGAGGTCAATTCGGAGGTAGATGAGCGTTACCACCTGGAAAAAGCCACCCATGCGGCCTGCAAATACCTGAAAAAGGAAAAGGATCGCCTCGGGAGCTGGACGCTGGCCGCAGCGGCTTACAACGGCGGCCCCGGCCGTATTGCCGAGGAAATGGCCACCCAGCGCGCCAAAAACTTTTACGAACTAAACCTGGCTGCCGACGAAACCATGCGCTACCCCTTCCGCATCGTAGCCATCAAGGAAGTGATGGAGCACCCCGACATCTATGAATATACCGTCGAAAAGGAACACCTGTATCCTGTTCAGGACAACTTTAAAGTAGTGGATGTCAGCGGCCCGGTAGCCAACTGGGGCGATTTTGCGCGCGAGCATGGCACCCATTACCGTATGCTTAAACTCTATAACCCCTGGCTGATCGACAACAAACTCACCAACAAGGCCGGAAAAACCTACAAAATAAAGGTTCCGAAATAGCGGCACGTTCCCTGGTTCTCTTGCATACCTTTTCCCCGAATTAGCGTGAAGAAATTATTCATAACGCGAATATTGTTGTTCACTTCGCTGCTGGCGTTGTGCCTGCTTTCCTATCTATTTTACAACCGCCTGCAGGCGTTGATGGAGAGTTATTACGGCGTCAATCATGCCACGGAAGTCACGCTGGAACTGGAAAAACTGATCGGCACCCTGAAAAATGCCGAAACCGGGCACCACGGCTACCTGCTTACCGGCGAACCGAAATTCCTGAATTCGTACAACGCAGGCATCCGGGAATATCCGCAACACCTGAACAGGGTCAAGTTTCTGATTGCCGATAATAATGCCCAGCAGAAAAGACTACAGCAGGCAGAAATGCTCGCCCAACGCTGCGAACGCCTTATGCAGGCAAGCCTGTCTAAGGAAAACCAGAGCAATCCGCAGTTGCTGGAAGGCAAACTGGCAATGGATGATCTCCAGGAGCATATTGCCAATATGATCTCCGTTGAGAACGAATTGCGTGAAAGCCGCAATATGGTGCTGCAAAGACGCATCTTTTTCACGCCCTTATTCCTGCTTGTACTCACGCTGGCCGCGCTGGCCATGCTTGTTTATTCCTTTATACAAATGATGCGGCAGGTCAATCTGCGGTATAAAATACAGGAAAACGAGGAATGGCTGAGACAGGCCGTCGACGAACAAACGAAGGAACTTTCAGAAAAAAACTTCTTCAGCCAGTCGCTGCTCAATACTTCCCAGGAATGGATCGCGGTATGGGACAAGGACATGCGCATCGTTATGGTGAATGACGCGTGCGCTCAAATGATGGGCGTAGACAAAAATGAAGTGATCGAAACCTCGCTCTACGATCTTTACCCTAATGCCCGCGGCAGCAAATCGGAAATGGATCTGAAAAGAGCGCTCAATGGCGAACCGATTAAAAATGACGTATACTTTTCCCCGCTGACGGAACGCTGGATACAGAATTACCTGACCCCGCTCAATGACAAAAACGGAGCAGTGTATGCCGCGCTGGTGATTGCTCAGGACGTAACGAATATCATCCGGTCGCAGGAAGAACTCCGGAAATCGCAGCATCATTTTTCACAACTTTTCCAGTTAAGCCCGGTGGCAAAAACACTGTCTCTTGTGTCCGACGGAACAGTCATGGACGTAAATCCGGCCTGGGAAAAGATGTTTGGCAAGAAACGGGAAGAAGTCATCGGTAAAAATGCAGGCGTGTTCGGCATGTCGGACTCCGCTGAACGTGCCCGGTTCGCCCGGCTGATCGATGAAAAAAACGGGAATGTACACGGCGTCGAACTGCGATTCGACCTGGGCGGCGGCAGATACGCAGATGCCTACACTTCCGTGGTTATGATCGATATCGACGGCGTCCGTTGCTACCTGAGCGCTTATTTCGATATTACCGAACGCAAGGCCGCCGAAGAAAAGACCGCACAAATGACCCGGGCGCTGGAACAGAAAAACACAGAACTCCGGAGCATGGTCGAGGAACTGGCCTCCTTTACCTATGTCGCCAGCCACGACCTGCAGGAGCCGCTCCGGAAAATCCAGACTTTCTCCAAACGAATCGCCAATGAAGAAATTTCCTCCCTGAGCGACAAGGCAAAGTCTTATTTCGGGAAAATAGAACTTTCCGCAGCCCGCATGCAACGCCTGATCCAGGATTTGCTGCATTACTCGCGTACCGGAAATGTGGTGAAAAAATTTGAAACCGTGGACCTGCAGCCTCTGGTGGAAGAAGTGCTGGACAGTCTGAGAGAAACCATCCTAGAGAACAATGCTGTTGTTCGGGTAGAATCGCTTCCAAAAATTCACGCTATTCCATACCAGATGCAGCAACTGTTCACGAACATCATCAGCAATTCGATCAAGTTTGCCCGGGAAGGAACCGCACCTGAAATCCATATTTCCGCCACCATGTTTGACGGAGAACGAAACAACGGCATCGCGGGACTGCAAAAAATAAAATACCATTGCATCTCTGTGAAGGACAATGGTATCGGTTTCGATGCAACGTTCAGGGAGCAAATTTTCGGCCTTTTTCAACGCCTGCACGGCCGCAACGAATACGAAGGGACGGGGATCGGCCTGGCGATCTGCAAAAAAATCATGGAAAACCATGCCGGCTTGATTCAGGCCGACGGAGAAAAAGGCAGCGGCGCCCGTTTTACTTTTTACCTGCCCGTTTTATAGGTTAATGGTATAGGTATATGTTTTGCCGGCCTCTTTCGGCGTTTCCGGTTTGACCGGTTCCGGCGCATTGCTCACCGTATACGACACCTGCATGGTTGGAGAAGTCTGATTCTGAGGCGCCGGTTTTTTAAATTGAACCCGCGCTTTCTGATGAAAAATAACGTGAACGCCCCTGTTTTTGGGTACGTCGAATTTCAGGAGCCGAACCACGCGGCTGGCCTCTTCATCGCAGCCCGACCCCACACTGTGCAGCACCCGGGTGGAAATTACATTTCCCTGATAATCAATATCGTATTCGACGAGCACCGTTCCTTCCACCCCGGCATCGAGCGCTGCCTGCGGGTAGCGCAAATGCGCGTAGATAAATTTGGTGAGTTCCTTCGGCCCGCCCGGATATTCCGGCTGATAGATAAATTTTGTTTTTTTCTTGTCCTTTTCCATACCTGCGTGCGCTTATGCCTGCAGTTTCGCAAGCATTTTTTTCTGCTGCAAATATTGGTCTAAAAAACGGAAACTAAAAAACAGCAGCACCAGCGGCATCCCGAAACGCATCACCGGGCTGTTAAATATTTCGGTCCACGGAATAGTGGGCGTTTGCGGCAGGTATTCTGCCGGAATCAAGTCTGTCGCGCTGGCCGGCGCAGAGATAAAAATCAGCAGAATAGGCAGCAACAGAAACAATCCCATAGCGGCGGCAATGGAATACACCACCCAGTCCTTGCCTTTGCCGGCAACGATCTGGCGGCTCCCGGCCTGTTCGGAAACCCAGGCGGCCATGACACGATCGGCAAAACCGGCGTTGGGGCGCTCGGTGGGCAGGGAAGCGAACCGTCTTTTTTCATCCGCGATCGCATCGAGGCGCGACATTTGCTCCGGATGCAGGAGCAGGTATTCGTGTACCCGCGTCTTTTCTTCCGGGGAAAGAAAGCCGTCGGCGTAGTCCCACAGCATGTCTTCGGTCAATACAAAAGGTTGTTCCATGTCAATATGCGATTTCGGTGGAGAAGCGGCCTTCCACAATTCCTTTTAAACGCTGGCGGGCGCGGCAAAGTTTTGTCTTGGCGTTCGTCATGGTCATATCCATGATCTGGCAGATTTCCTCCAGACTGTGTTCGTATAAATAAAAGAGCGTGATGATGCCTGCGTCGTCGGGCGAAAGCATCTGAATTGCCCGTTGCAAGGCCGCGTTGCGGTCGTTGCGTTCCATGGCCTGCGAAGGATCCGGCGTGCCTTCATCGGGTAGTTTTACGGGGCGGTCGTCATCGTCAATCGATTGAATATCAGGATTTTGTTTGCGCAAAAAATTCAGCGACGTAGAATATACGATTTTGTACAGCCAGGTCGTAAACTTCGCATCGCCCCGGAAATCGGGCAAATACCGGAATGCCCGCAAAAATGCATCCTGCGCTACCTCGTGTGCGTCTTCCCTGTTTTTTACAAACCGCAGCGCCAGCGTAAAGGCATATTGCTCATACCGTTTTACCAGCATGGCGAAAGCCGTCTGCCGCCCGTTACGGGCCTGCTCTATCAGAATCTCGTCGGAAAGGGTCGCTGCCATGTTTTTCGTTTGTACGCCGGTATTTTAGAAACACCGGACCGGTCGTACGCGGTTTTTTCGGATCGGTATGCACAAGACACGGATGGCAAAGGGGAGGTTACAGGGGGAGGAGGTTTTTTTTAGAAGTGAGAGGGTGAGAGATGTGAGAGAGTGAGAGAGGTGAGAGTCCGTAGATTACACCGCTTCGCCCAGGACTTTCATTAAAATCAGGAAGTGAAAGATCGGAGGTGCTTTACCGGAGATGCCACCTGCTCGTACCTCGCAGATGACACCTCGACCGGCAGGTTCATTCATTTAAATCAAGAGCGAAGCGGTGTACGCTACGGACTCTCACCTCTCTCACCCTCTCACATCTCTCACTTCTCTCACCCTCTCTTCATTCCGGCAGCGTCACCGTCCCCATATGGAAGTTACTCTTGCTGAACAACTTAGGTTTGATAGACACAAAAAACAACTGGTTTTTCCCGAAGGGGCTGCTGTCTTTCGGCACAAAAAGCGACTCCACATCCTTGGCTTCGAAGAGCTGTTTGCGCACGAGTTTGCCATCGGGAGCCAGGGTGGTCATTACGGTCACGCAGTCTTTAAAACTGTTCACCCGTTTGGGTTTGGTGTTCGACACGGGTTTGTCCATATTATCCTCGTCTTCGTTGTAAAAGAACACCACGTCATTGCCGTGCAGCAGGGAAGCGTAGGAAATAAAGTAGTCGGTATTGACGCCCACCTGGTATTTCGGAATGGCGCTGACGCGTTCGATTTCCCCTTTCGGATTGATCGTGAAAATGATGATGTCGTGCGAGTGGTACTCGTAGGTAGTGGTGTAGGTACGGCCGTTGTAGGAAGTGTAGGTGACGACGTAATTCTCTTCAGCCACTACCACGGCGGAGTTGTCGTCGCGTACCAGGAAATCGCTGAATTTAAATGAGCTCTCCAGACCTTCCGAACCCGTTTTGTCTTTGTCGGTGTTTTTATCACCGAATTTTTTCAGGTCCGCCACCGTAAATTCTTTTTTGTTACTGGCTTTAATGGCGCCGTCGGCGCCCAGGTCGAGGTAAAACACACCCTGTAGGCTGCCGTTTTTGGTATTGGAATAAAAACCTGCGCATTTCAGGTTGTCATCCTTGTCGGTAGAAAGCGAGGCGCCGCGGATAAACGAATCGCCCAGTTGCAGGCGGTATTCTTTGGGGTCCTCGCTGTCTTTCGTGAACCGGTACAGCATGATATCATAGGCGGCTACCGACTTTTTCTTGTCGTTCTTTTTGCTCTCCTTGGCTTTTTTGCCTTCGTAAATTTTAGCCAGCATATACACACTGCCATCGTTTTTGATGTGCGTAGCCAGCACTTCCGTCACTTCCTCCGTATGGCGCAGGGCCAGTTTGCGCGACCAGTCCACAGAAAGGTCTTTGTTCATGACGGAAATAAAAATGCGGAACGGCTCGTCGTCGCGGTCGTCGTCGGAAACGGCTCGAAACAGCAGTTTGGTGGAGTCTTTCGACACGTTCCAGATGACCGTCGGAATATCGTTGCGGCTTTCGTATTTGAATCTGGCGATATCCTGGGCTTTGCCCTGCTTACCGGCCAGGTCGAGCGGAAGAATACTGTACTTGATGTAATCATCTTTTTTATTGGCTTCCGAAAAAAGCCAGATGAACCGGCCGTTGAAATACTTCATGCCGAGCGTGGAAACACCCTTCCGGTCAGATTCATAGTTCTTGCTGTAAACAAGTTTGAACGTGGGGTCGTATTTTTCGAGCACAGTCGTTACGTCCGTCGCCCTGCCGGTAAAGGCATTGCGGCTTCCTTCATAAAAATACACGTAGTGCCCCGTTGCATCGGAATACAGGTAACCTTCAAATGATTTGCTTTTGGACAATTTGAATTCGGGGCTGATTTTTACCACCGGTTTCTGTGCGGGCAATACAAAAGCCAGGCCCAGCAGAAGCGTGCAAAGCGAAAAGAATCGAATCATGACAATCGGATGTTTGTGATAGTGAGAATTTCGGTTGTGTCAAAAAAGGCATTTTTATCAAATAAACCTTCAAACCGGGCGGGTAAACGATAAATGGCACTTAATTTGGCTTCAAAACGTATTTGCATGGTTTTTCGTGCAAATATTTGCAATTCCATTCTCACCATTCAAACCGTATACCAATTTATGCAATTTCGTACAACGATCCTCCTGCTCGTAACCTGTCTTTTGACATATAATGCCCAGGCGCAGAAAAAAAAGCCTAATAAAGACGTGGAAATCATCAATTTCGGCGACAGCGAAAGTACGTCGAAAAACGACAGGGTTTACCACGGACTTATCCTGAAAACAAGCCCCGTATCCTTTATTTTCGGCCGCCAACCCATCGAACTGGAAAAAGAACTGAAGGATTACATGAGCCTTCAGGCGGGCGTGGGCGTCACCTTCGAGCCGCTCTGGGCTGGTTACGAAGAACTGGTGAACGAGATCAACGAAGAAGTAGACGGATACTACGAAAGCGAGCAGTGGGCCATCGACGAGCCCGACATATACAGCGATTATACTATCCGTAAAGGGAAGCCGGGGTTTCTGGTGTCGGTGTCGCCGCGCCTGTTTTTCGAAAGCGACGGTTTCGAAGGTATGTATATCGCTCCGGTGCTTCGTTATTCGGTCCAGAATTTCGAAGTGCAGAAGGTGCAGGAAGGCCTGCCTTACATTCAGCGCATCGACGACGTACAAAAAGAGCACGTCAAAAACTTCGACCTGCTGGTACATTACGGCGGCCAGAACCTGTACCCCAAACTTACGTTCGAATGGTTTCTCGGCGCCGGCATTCGTTTCCGCAACAACCTCCGGCAGGATGTCGGCTACGACGGCTTTCAGGCTTCCGCCAACGGAGAACGGGAATTCAAGGATAAAAAATTCAGGCTGGAAGCGGGGATCCGGGTGGGATTTCAGTTGTGATTGAGGGGGTTGATGAGGGTTTATAGGTTTATGGGTTTATGGGTTTATGGGTTTATAAGGGTTGATGAGGTTGATATTCAGCCGCCCGGGAAAAGATGAATTTGTTCATTCACCGAGCGGTTAAATATCAACCCTCATCAACCCTCATCAACCTTTATCAACCTTATCAACAATAAACCCATCAACCAATAAACCCTCATCAACCCTTATCAACCCGCTCATACATCAACTGCACCAGGCCCGAATCAAATGCCTTGCTTTCCATGAGTTGCAACGTATTTCCCGGGCTGCCATCCTGAAACAAACGGATGCCCGATCCCAGCAGTACGGGAATAATCGAAACGACATAGGTATCGATCAGGTTATCGCGCCGCAGGGCGTTTACGAGTTCTGCGCCGCCGTCGCAGTAGATATGTCCGCCGGGTTGGCTCTTGAGTTGCGTTACCAGTTCCGTTAATGGTCCCGAATAAAAAACGACGTTGCCGTCCGGTGCCCGCTCCTGCCGTGTAATGATATAACAAGCACGGCCGCTGTGTGGAAACGGAATACCGAAACTGAGCACCTTATCATACGTTTTCCGGCCCATAATAACGGTGTCGACCGTGCGTACAAAATCGGCGTAGCCATAGTCTTCGCCCGGTCTTTCCACGGAAGAAAGCCAGTCGAGGTTGCCGTCGGGGCGGGCGATATAGCCGTCGAGGCTCATGGCGATATAGAGAATGAGTTTTTTTGGCATGAGAATAAATTTATCGTTTATAAAGGACGTTAAGCAGGTTGGCAAGGGTTGGCCGATTTCAGGAAACAAATTTACTTACCGCATCTTTTTTAAAAAATAGACTTCACTCTGTTCGAGCGGCTAAATATAAACCCTCATCAACCTTTATCAACCCTCATCAACGTAAACCTATAAACCCCATAAACCTATAAACCATAAACCATCAACCCCATCAACCCCATCAACCCAAAATCCCTATCTTGCAGGCCCTCTTCCAGAGGCTATGCCGCATGCTACGATCGATCTTTACTTTTTTGTTGCTATTCGTTTTTTCGGGACTGGCCTTTGGCCAGCAATCCTTCCTTTTCGAGCAGCTCCCCACCGAAACACGGATGATGCATGGCGGTATCAACTGTATCACACAGGACAGTAAAGGGGTGCTCTGGCTCGGCACCTGGTCGGGTTTGATCCGATACGACGGCTATTCCGTACGTACCTTCCAGCAGGCGCCCGGCGCCTCCAAAGGATTGCAGGGCGATCAGGTAACGGCACTCGTGGAAGACCGCGCCGGCCGCCTCTGGATTGGCACAGTGAATTCCGGATTCCACTGTTTCGACCGGGCTACCGAACGTTTCGTAAATTACCGCTTCAATCCGGACAATCCCAACTCCCTGTCCGACAACGATGTATGGGGTCTTTTTGAGGACAGCAAAGGTTGTATCTGGATTGGCACCAAAAAAGGGCTCAATCGTTTCGATCCCCAAACGAATACTTTTCTCCGTATTTATGCGCCGGGCGACAGCAACACCCGCCCTTCCTCCGATTACATTTATTCCATTTGCGAAACACCCGACGGCTCTATCTGGTCGGTCACTTCACGCGGATTGTCGCGCATCAAATTTTCCGATACGGAGCATTACCGGTTGCGCCATTATCATCTGGAACCCATCGCAGGAGATTCGTTTCTGACCAATTTTATTTACCGCGTGCGGCCAGTTCTGGGAGAAAAGAACATGATCTGGGTGGGTTCGAAGGCCGGGCTGCGCAAGATCCGTTTCGGCGACCTCGACTCCGGAGGGCTTCAGATCGCCGCTTCCTACCAGGCCGCTGCCGGTAACCCCGCCAGCCTGAGTTACAACGTGGTGTCCGATTTCTGGGAAACGGCCGACGGTAACCTGTGGGTGGCCACCTATCACGGATTGAATTTACTGGAAAAAAATACGGGGCGGTTCCGGCGTTTTTTTGCCCAGCCCAACGAACCCTACAGCCTGAGCAACAACTTCATCCGCTCGCTGTATCAGGACCGCACGGGCATTCTCTGGATCGGTACCGACAAGGGCGTCAACAAACTCAACCTGCGCCGGAAACCGTTCCAAAGCGTGCGTTTCGACCAGAAAGGTATCGGCGCCAACAGCATCGTCAGCAGTATCTGCAATGGCGGCACACCCGGTAGCCTTTGGGTGGCTACCAATGGCGGTTTGAACCGCATCAATACCATCACTACACCGCTCGATCCGCCCATTCACTATACGCTGGCGCCGACGTACCTGACCGACTTCGCAAATTTCATCACCGCCGTGTGGCGCGATCCGGAAGGCTGGCTGTGGCTGTCGACGCAGGGCGCAGGTATTTTACGGGTACACGAGCGCGACATTCCTCCCAACGGCGGCACGATCAGCCGGATTCAGCAGTTTTCGCAAAGTGGCGCCCCGCTGATCAACGACAATTATGTGATGCACTTTTGCCCGTCTACGGAAGGCGGCGTCTGGTTCGGGCTCTGGGACGGCGGACTCACGCATTTCGACCCGCGCAACAACACCCTGAAACACTTTCAGACAGTAGGAGATCTCAACCTGACCGCTACGCCCAACGTGTCGTTGCTGGAAAAAAAAGAAAACGGCCGGTCGATGCTGTACGTGGGTACACGCGGCAACGGCCTCCTGAAATTCCTGTTCGACCCCGTAGACTGCACCCTGCACCTGGAAAGACAGTACCGCTTCATCGCCGGACAAAAAGGTTGTCTGAGCAACAACAAGATCAATGCGCTGTTTAACGACAGCCGCGACAGGCTTTGGGTGTGTACCAGCCGCGGCGTCAACCTGCTGGAAGCCGATGGAAACAGTTTTCGCCTGTTCATGCAGGCCGACGGTTTGCCCAACGACATTGCCCAGTCGATCATAGAAGCCGGCGACGGGCATTTCTGGATCAGTACCCTCAACGGCATCGCCGACTTGCAGTACGATGACGATCAATCGGTACACATCAGGTCGTTCGATGCGCTCGACGGTTTGCAGGACAACTTTTTTATGAACAGTTGTGCAACGCGCCTGCCCTCCGGAATGCTGGCGTTCGGGGGAGCCAATGGCATGAGCCTATTCCTGCCCGGCGATATCCGCCCCGACAGCGTTCCGCCGCTCACCCAACTATCCGATTTCCTGCTATCCAACCGCTCGGTACCCATCGGGGCGATGGAAAACGGCCGCGTCGTATTGCAAAAAAGCATCGCCGAAACACCGGAAATCGTGCTCAATTACCACGATAACGTGCTTTCTTTCGAATTTGTAAGCCTGCATTTTGCCGAGCCCCGGAACAATCGGTTCGCCTACAAACTAGAAGGTTTCGACCCCGACTGGGTATACGCGGATGCCGACAAACGTTTTGCGCACTACACCAACCTGCCTTACAAGGAGTTCACTTTTTGGGTAAAATCCGCCAACGGCGACGGTGTCTGGAGCGAACCGGTACAAGTAAAAGTGCGGGTACGGCCACCCTTCTGGCTCACCTGGTGGGCTTATTGCATTTATTCTCTTCTGGCGCTCGCACTGTTGTACGTCGTATGGCGCGTCATGCACCTGCGCGCCGAGTACCGTGCCAGCCTCGCACTGGAGCGCCTGGAACGGGAAAAGTCGGAAGAACTGCACCAAATGAAAATTCAGTTTTTCACTAATATCAGCCACGAACTGCGTACGCCGCTGACGCTGATCATCAGTCCGCTGGAACAATTGCTGCGGGAAAATGCCGCCAACCGCAGCCTGCAAAAAACCCTGACGCTCATTCATCAGAATGCAGGAAAACTGCTGACCATGATCAGCCAGTTGCTCGATTTCAGGAAAAGCGAGGCAGGCCTCATGCAGGTGCGGGCCGAACAAACAGACCTCGGGGTGTACGTGCAGGAAATCCTGCTGTCGTTCAAGCCGCTGGCTGAACAGCATAAAATCCGTTTGTCATTCGAAGCGCCGCCGGAAGATCCGGAAGTATGGATCGACCACGACCAAATGGAAAAAGTGCTGTTCAACCTGCTTTCCAACGCGTTCAAATTCACCCCCGACGGCGGTTCGGTTGCCGTGCGGCTGCACTCCCCTACCGGCGCACCTGTTGTTGAAATCAGCGTGTCCGATACCGGGCCGGGTATTCCGGAAAACGAACTGGTCCGCATTTTCGACCCGTTTCACCAGGGCGCCCACCAGCCCGGCCGCACCCTGTTCGGCGGCACGGGCATCGGGCTTTCACTGGTCAAATCCATTGTGGACCAGCATGGCGGCCAGATTCGCGCTCAAAACCTGCCCGGCTCCGGCGCTCTTTTTACCGTGACGCTCCCTCTGGGAAAATCACATCTTTCGCCCGGCCAGATCGCAGAACCCGGCCACACAAGGGGTATTGCGCCGTCGTTTTATATGGTAGCGGAAAATGATCCCGAACCGGAAACAACGGCCATTCCGGCGGCCGGCTCCAATGCCCCCCGCTACCGCCTTCTTTTGGTAGAAGACAATCCCGAAATCCGCAGTTATTTGTCTCAAAACCTCCAGAACGAGTACGAAGTGGAAGAGGCGGCCGACGGCATGGAAGCGCTTGAAAAAGCGCTCGAACATACCTACGACCTGGTGCTGAGCGACATTGCTATGCCCGAAATGGACGGTATAGAATTATGCCGGCGTTTGAAAACAAACCTGTTGACCAGCCACATCCCGGTCGTGCTGCTGACCGCCCGCACTTCGCTGCTGCACAAAATAGAGGGCCTTGAAACCGGCGCCGACGATTACATTACCAAACCTTTCAACCTGCAATTGTTGCAGTTGCGCATCCGCAACCTCATCGCCATCCGCGAACGCCTTAAAACGCAATCGGGAAAATCGCTCGAATTAAGCCCTTCCGCCCTCACTGTCACCTCTATCGACGAGGAATTCCTGGTGAAATTCATCCGGATCGTGGAAGAACATATGGACGAAAGCGAATACTCCATCGATGACCTCGCACACCAGATCGCGATGAGCCGCATGCAGTTATACAGGAAACTGAAGGCCCTGACCGGAGAAACGCCCAATACGCTTATCCGAAACATACGGCTCAAACGCGCCGCCCAGTTACTCGATACGCGTCAGTTCAATATTTCGGAAGTGGCATACAAAGTAGGCTTTACCGATCTGAAATATTTCCGTGAGCGGTTCAAGGAGCGGTTCGGAGTGGTACCGAGCGAGTATTTTAGAAGTGAGAAGTGAGATTCCGTAGCAGTTTTGTACTGGGGATATGGTTTGTTTGGAGGTTCATTTTTCAGGTTTTTCGATTCGAATCAAGGTGTCGATAAAATAAGCCGACTGGTAATTTCCGGGCCCATGCGGGCCGTATTTCCAGCGGCCGGTGATTTCGAGGTGTTCCTCGTCGGTTTCAATTTGCAAAAACGATTCGCCGTAATTGACTTTTTCCAGTTTGAATTGGGAGATAAGTTCAATTACCTGGCCTTCTTCTTCGGAATCTTTGAAGTTTTTGATGCGATAGTTCAATATCGCGACCTTTTTACCGTTGACCAGAATATTGAAGTACCGGGACCGTTTTTTGTCCTTTTTCTTCCGTATTTCTTCTTCATTGTCCCGTTCCATCAAAATATCTGCTGTTTTTTTATTGGGCATTATGCAAATATGCAGGTTGGCAAACAAATTAACCCGCATTCCACAATTTACTCCAATTTTGTCTCCATGAAATACCTGCTTTACCTGCTCCTGTTTTGTTTTACCGCACCTGTTTTTGGCCAGTCCGATGCCCTGTACGACGACCATAAAGTTTCCGAAATCCGCGTCGTATTGCCCGCCGATTCCCTGTCTTACATGATCGAAAATCTGGTGAACGACCGGTATATGTCGGCATCCTTCGTGTTTGTGGACGGCCCCCTGCGCGATACCCTGACGGAAGTAGGCATTCGCCTGCGTGGCAACACCTCGCTGAATGCACAAAAGAAGTCGTTCAAGATCAGTTTTAACGAATTCGTTTCGGGCCGGAAATACCAGGGCGTGAAAAAACTCAACCTGCGCGGCAGCCACAACGACCCGACAATGATCCGGGAAAAGTTGTTTTACGACGTGTGGAACCAAGCAGGTATGCCGCACCGCCGCGTGGCGTTCGTCAAACTGTACATCAACGGCGAATATCGCGGACTGTATTCCAATGTGGAAGAGATCGACAAAGAGTGGCTGGAAGACGCTTTCGGCGTCGACACGGGCAACCTGTACAAATGCACCTATCCGGCCGACCTGAATTACCTGGGCAGCAACCAGGATACCTACAAGGCCATCATGAACAACCCCGAAACGCGCGCCTACGACCTGACTACCAATGAAACGGAAGACGATTATTCGCGGCTCGTACAACTCATGGCAATGCTGAACCAGCCGGTAAACGCCGCGTATGCCGAACAGATCAGCAGCATCCTCAACGTGCAGTCGGTGTTGAAATCTTTCGCACTCGATGTGGTCAGCGGCAACTGGGACGACTATTTCTACAACAAAAACAACTTCTACCTCTACGATAACCCCGCCACCGGGCGTTTCGATTTTTTTACCTTCGATACGGACAACACCTTCGGAGTGGACTGGCTGAATAAAGACTGGGCCAAACGCGACTGCCTGAACTGGCAAAAATCGAACGAAGCGCGCCCGCTGGCTACGAAACTGCTGGCAGTGCCCGCTTTCAAAAACGAGTTCATTCATTACCTCGACAGCATTTCGCGGTACATCACGCTGCCCGATTCCATTTTCCCGCGCATCGATGTGCTGCACAACCTCATTACGCCGGCGGCTTTCAACGACACCTACCGTACGCTCGATTACGGATATTCCATGGGCGATTTTCACGACGGATTTACACAAACCATTGACGGTCATACACCTTACGGCATCAAACCTTTTCTGGGCCTGCGCTATGACAGCACCATGAGCCAGATCGCCGACGTGCTGACGAATACCGACCTCGTAGCCAGATCGCCCGGGTATTTTTACACCTACCCGAATCCGACTGCCGACTGCATATTTATCCAGTCTGCCACCACCCAGCCGGGGCAGCGCATCGACTGCACGGTGTACGACAAGGAAGGCCGGTCCGTATTACACACGCAATGGAATGCCGGCGTAGAACCGCAACGGGTTTCCGTTCAGTCGCTCCCCGCAGGGCTTTACCAGGTGCATTTGAAAACCCGGGAACTGGAGCAGTCGCTGAATTTCGTGAAAAGCGGTAAGTAAGAACTGTGTTTTCGATACTCAACACTTATTCTGCGCGCTTTCAAGCCAGCCGATAAGCGATTATCTTCACCGCCGTTATGCGCCGGCGAATTTTCATTTTCCTGTTTTTTTTGATAAAATCGGGCGGTTTCTGCACCGCGCAGCAGCCGTTCTATATCAACTATCAAACGAAGGAAGGTATCTTTTCTAATTATATCTACTTCGTTTACCAGGACAGCAAAGGCTACATCTGGGTAGGCTCCGACGTGGGTGCGAGCCGTTTCGACGGCAGCAGTTTTACCAATTTCAATACCGGCCACGGTATGTCGGACAACGAAGTGTTTTCCATGATGGAAGACCGTAAAGGGCGCCTGTGGTTTGCCACACTCAACGGAAAGCCCTGTTTTTACCAGGACGGGGTGATTTACAACGAAAAGAACCTGCCGCTGCTCAGGCAATGTGAAACCGGCGGACTCGTACAACGCATTTTGCAGCGGCAGGATGGAAGTATTGCACTTTGTTCTGCCGGCAAAACCGTGACCATCGACCCGGATGCCGGGCGTTGTGAAACGTTGATCCACCCAAACATGCTCGACGTATGGGAAAACGCCGCAGGCCGGCTCATGTGCTTCGGAACGAAAGGTGTACAGGAAGTCGGCAACAGCAGTTTTTATGCTCCGCCGGATGCGGTGGCGCTCCGAAAACCTGTTCGGGTTTTGCCCATAGGCGACACCATTCTGGTGAGCAGTGTCGATCGGGTGATGGTGTATGAAAGTCGGTCCCAACGCCTGATAAGAAGTATTTCGCTTCCGGAAGAAGACAACGAAATTATTTACATGCAGTACCGGAATGGCGAGGTCTGGCTGGGTACGCGCAATGGCCTGCAAACATTCGAATATCCTTCCTTCCGCCCGGTGCAGCAGTATTTGCCGGGCCGTTCCGTCACCTCGGCGCTTCAGGACCGGGAAGGCGGCTGGTGGTTTTCTACCCTCGAAGAAGGGCTTTTTTACGTTCCGGCGCCGACGATCCTGCATTTTACCAAAAGGGAAGGCCTGCTGTACAACCGGGTGATTTGCCTGAGCCGCGATGTATCGGACCGCCTTTGGATCGGCTCGGAAGGCAGCACATTTGCCATTTTTGACGGGAAAACGATTCGTGCCAGACAGATTTTGCAGGAAGCCGTAAAAAACATCACCATCCTGAATATCCGCCAGATGCCCGACGGCAGCACGCTGGTAGTCGGGAAAGCCGGTACGCTGATCATTCGGGGCAATTCGGAGCAATTTCTTTTTCAACGGGCTTCCGACGTGAATGTCGATGCGCGCGGCGATTGCTGGGCCGGGCAGGCGGGCCTGTTCCGGATTAAAAAGGATCAGTTGCCATACAAATTATTCCCGCTGGATCGCCTGAACCGGCCCGACGGATTTCAGTTGTATGCGCGCGCGCCGGCACAACGCCTGTCCGAACTCCGGGTGGAAAAAGTAGAATTCGATTCCGAAAGCCGCGTCTGGCTGGCCGCCTCGACCGGCTTGTATTATACGCCCGACACCGCCCATTTCCAACGGATATTGCCTTACCTGACCCGCGATATCCTGTTCGATCCTGTCAGAAACGTGTTGTGGGCGCTCACGGAATCCAACGGGCTCTTTGCCGTGCGCAACGGCATGGTCGTCGACAGCACGCAAATCGCCAACAGCCGCGGCAACGTGATTTGCCGCGACCTGTGCCGGGATGCGAGCGGAAATTTGTGGATTGGCAGTTCGGGCGGACTTTTCCGGGTATCGGGCGACCCGGGGCAACTTCAGTTGACCAGTTACTGGGGCGTGTACGGGTTGCAAAGTGAAAAGGTGAATGCCGTGGAAGTTATCGCCGGAAAAATTTTCATCGGGAAAGACGACGGCCTGCTGATGATACCGGAAAATATGCTGTCTCAATCCATGCCCGCGCCGCCCGTATGGATCAGGTCGGTGCGGGTAGATCGCAAGGCAATCACCTGGTCAGAATACGATAAAAATGAAATCGCGTACGGATCGGGGCCATTGATCGTCGAATTCGAATCGCTGTCGTACCGGGAAGCCAGGAATATCCGCTATCGCTATCGACTGGCAGGACTCGATGACAACTGGCGCGAAACGACCCTTAAAACCGTCGAATTTGCGGCGCTTCGTCCCGGAAGTTATGCCCTCGAAATCTATTCCGTCAACGGTTCTGGAAATGCGTGCGCACAACCCGCTGTGCTGCACTTCCACGTAATGCCGCCATTCTGGCTGCGGCGCTGGTTTTTATTGCTGGCACTGGCGGCTCTGGCGGCAGCAACGGTCGGTTATATCCGCTGGCGCGAAAAACGGCTGCACCGCACCTACGAAGTAAAACGCAGGTTGATGGAAAGCAGCCGTGAAAACGCGGAATTGCAGCAGAAAAACACCGAATTGCAGATGCTGGCCCTTCGCCTTCAGATGAATCCGCATTTCATTTTTAATGCGCTGAATACGATCAAAGGTTATTACGGCCAGGAAAAATTTGTGGAAGCCAACATGTTTATCGGCCGGTTTGCCCGGCTGCTGCGGATCAACCTCGATTATTCCGATGCCCCGATTCCGCTGGAATATGAAATCGAGTTGCTGAAAATTTATGTGCAATTGTCGCAGACGCGGTATCCGGGAAAAATTGCGCTGGATCTGTTCGTCGACCCCGATCTGCATCCGATGGAAATCGTTATTCCTTCCATGCTCATCCAGCCGTTTGTGGAAAATGCAGTCATCCACGGGTTGGTTCCCAAACCCGGCGGCGGACTTATTTTCATAGGTTTTTACCCGCATGAAACGGAAATTCGTGTATGCATCCGTGACAACGGGATCGGAAGAGCCGCCGCCGCGCAACTGCGCCTCCGCGAAATGCACAAGCCGCTGGCCACCCAGATCACCGGCGAACGCCTGCGCCTGCTGCGGGTGGAACAAGCGGCGCCGGCAGTATCGATCCGGGATTTATTCGACCACTCCGGCGCCCCGGCCGGTACGGAAGTGACGCTTTTTATACCATTTAAAAACAACCACAGCCATGATTAACGCGATTATTATCGACGACGAACCGGCGGCACGTGCCTCGCTCGCACTGGAAATAAAACTGCACTGCCCCGGCATCCGGATCATTGCGGAGGCGGGATCGGTGGTGGAAGGTATCGAAGTCATACAGTCGAACCGGCCGGCTGACCTGCTTTTCCTGGATATTCAACTGACCGACGGGTCGGGTTTTGAAATTTTGCAAAACATTGATTTTCAAAACTATAAGATCATTTTCACGACGGCGCACAGTGAATATGCCTTGCGTGCCATTAAATTTTCGCCGCTCGACTACCTGCTGAAACCCATCGATGCCGAAGAATTAAAAGCGGCCGTGGAAAAAGTGCTGCAGAGCCGGCAGTCCGATTTTTACGAGCAAATTCAGCGACTGGTGCAGCAGATGAACCTGGGAATGGCTTCGTCGCGCGTCGCACTGGCTACCGCCGACGGGATTCACCTGTATTTTGTAAAAAACATCGTACGCTGCGCATCGGACGGCAACTATACTACCGTTCATTTTGACGACCGCACCAAACTCCTGGTCGCTAAAACCCTCAAGGATATGGAGACTTTGTTCCGGCCTTTCCACTTCGAACGCATCCATAAATCGCACCTGATCAACCTCGATCACCTGCGCCGCTACTACAACCGCTTTGCCGGTGAAGTGGAAATGAGCGACGGAAGTTTTCTGCCGGTGGCGCAGCGCAAGAAAACGCAACTGCTTGATTTGCTGAACAATGTGAATCTTTCCATTCAGGCAGAATAAGGCAGTGCGGGCGGTGAATCAATGAAGGCGGTCGGTGGGATGGAGATGTCTGGGCATGTGAGCGTTTCGCCTGATATTGTTATTGGTTATTGGTTATTGGTTATTAGGGCGCCGCCCTTGGCCTGTTCAGAAAGAAAGCCAGGGGCGAAGCGCCCTAATAACCAATAACTAATAACCATTAACTTTCACTCAACCCATCCCACCCATGCCGACACTTTGCAAAAAAATCACCCTGTTCCTGCTGTTCATCAGCCTTTCCCTGGCCGCTTCCGCCCAAATCGGCAACCTGAAAAACAAGGCCAAAACCCTAGGTAAAGAGAAAGCCAAAGAAGAGATCCAAACAGAAAACAACACGGCTAATGACTCGAAATCAACCACTTCCGAAACGGCGGCGCCCACTGCCCAGCCTGCCGCCACACCCGCTGCCGCACCTGCCAGCCCGGTAGCCGCACAACCGGCAGCAGGCAAAAAAAATGCTCCTGCTGCGCGATCCGCTTCCGCCGATCAGCCCGTTCCTCCGTCCGACGTAGAACTGGACTTTGCTTCACAGCCCTTCCCGCCTGCCATCGCCTGGGCATCGCTGCTGGATAATGAGTCCTGGTACTACAACATTACCAACGGGCAAATGTACCTGAACAACCTCGACGTGATCTTTTTACCGAAAACCACTACCGCCGGGGCT
>JAKQJD010000045.1 GCA_029561355.1 Bacteroidota bacterium
TTCAGACTTCGGACTTATATGCCCAGCAACTGCCCCCACGCTTCCGGATCACCCACCTTATCCGTCACGTCTTCCATCTGAAAAGTAAATTCTTCCGCGTTTTTCAGGTCCAGGCCCGCATAGGTTTTACCGGGAAGGTAATAGATGCGGCCCTTGGGATCAGTCACGATGACGTCCATAGACCGGCCGGCCACTTTTATGAGTTCCTTGTTGTCGGGCAATGAAAAATAAAGGCGGCGGTCGCGGTCGATGATGCGGGTCGAAACAGGCACGATCGATTCCCCGGCCAGTGTTTTATAACGCGGATACAGGTATTTGGTCGGGTTGGCAATCTGGAAAATCTGGTCCCAGTTGTAGGTGCCGAAACCGGAAACGGTCATCGTCATCGATAACTGGTTGCGTATTGTCATGTTTTTCGACGCTGATTTCATACGCGCCATTTGCAACTGCCGGACCTTGGCTCTCCATTTTTCGAGGGTAGATGCAGCCAGTGCGCGGTCGGTGGTAATGCCTGTTTTATACAAGGAGTCGTACCGTGCACGCATCATTTTTTTGTTTTCGTCAAAAAAATCGAACCACATACGCGTCGGCAGGCACCATTCTTCGGGCGTCTGGTGCACATCGGCCAATTTTACGAAATGCCTCCAGCGTCTGATCGCATCGGTAAATTTTTGCTGCCGGGCGGCACGCAGTTTTTCATAGTCGGCAAAAACAAGAGAAGGGTTGAAGGGGGTATTGCTGGCCCGCTCACTTCCGCGTGATAGTTTTGCAGGTACGCGGATTTCTTCTTTTTCATCACCGAAAACGACCGTGCATTCCGCGCCTTTCTGCTGAAAAACACTGACGCGTTTCCATTTGCGATCCTGGCGAAATATCTGGTCCACACCGGCCTGCCGGTCGGGGCGCCACAGCAAGTCGGTAGAGTCGATCAGGCGGGTAAAATAATATCCTTTAAAAGCTGCCAGTTCGGTAAAGACGCCGCCCAGGTCATCCGGGAAAAAGCGCGCTTCCGTGTCGTACCTGTGCACAATTTTGATTTCGCTGCGCTCCAGTCCGCGCAGAAAAAACAGGTCGTCTTTGTCCGAATTTCTCGTGAACCAGACCGGCGGTTGTATTTCTCCGAAAGCATACGCCCGGCCGGTCGTGATGGATTCCTGCAGCCACACCACCGGGTCGACGGAATCGGGAATGGACCACAGGTTGCCGCCGGGCAGACAATCCACTCCGCTGCTTGCACCGAGGTTGTCTTTTGCAACCTCTTCGGCGGTGAGTACACGCGGCCGGAAGAGTGTGGAAAGGCCGATGGTGTCCTCCAAAGCCTGTTGCCCGTGCGGCACGTCCGACCATTTGTTGGTTTCATCCGGGAGGTAATACAAGGTAGCGTTGCGGAGCGCGTGGGTGGGTGCGAAATCGATTACGTAATTTTTCTGCGGTGCCATTTTCAGGTCTTCCCCATTCTGGCTCACGCGCACTTCAAACATTCCGCCCGAATTAAAAAAGAAATTCCCGCGATCATCCCCGTAGTGCATCGGCATGCCGGCGGCTACAAAATCGGCCATGGTGCGGTATTCCCGGAAAAACAGGTCTACTTCGCCGGTTACGGGGCGGCCGTCGGCATATACCAGGGCACCGCCGGGAATGCGCACTTTATTGCCGGAGACGGGATTCTGGTAAAGAATACCTGTTTCCGCCAGAAAACGTTTGGTTTGCCCCTTTACCGGGTTGGTTCGGTACCAGTCGGGCCGATTATTCAGGTTACCTGGTGCTGCCGTTTCATTTCCGGCAGCAACGGGCAGGGTTTGTTCTGCGGAAAAACCGGAACCTGAGTTATCGGTGTTTTCCACAACATTTTGCTGAAGACTATCTTTTTGGGGCAATTCGTTTTGCAGGGTAGTGGATTTAAAATGCCACACGCTCCAGACGACGATGGCGACGACAACCAGTAAACCTGCCGCACGAATGCCGTAAAACTTCCATTTCAGGATCCTGTTGGCGGCTCGTTGCCGGGCCGCGATATTCGCCCAGGTGTCGGTGTCGGGCGCAGGATCCATGCCCTCGAGTTGCCGGCGAATGAAATTTTCAAGGTCTTGTTTATGTTGATCTTTTTCCATGTTGAATTTAGATGAGGCACGTGAAGAGTTTGTCCACCATCAGGCGGAGTTGTTTGCAGGCACGGGTGTATTGCGAGCGCACGCTGCTTTCGGTGATGCCCAGTTCGGCGGCTATTTCCGTATACGACCACGCTTCGATGCCGTGCATGTTGAACACCGTGCGGTATCCGTCGGGCAGTTGCTGCACGAGGTGCAGAATCGCTTCGCCGTTCAGGTCGCTGTCGGGCGCCGTACCGAAGGCTTGTGGCGGGAGTTGGTTATAGTCTTCCGCAAAACGCAGCGGATTTTTCCGGCGCAGGTGCTGCAGGGCAGTCCGTACGGTTACCTTGTGCAGCCAGCCTTCGAAAGCACCGTCGCCTTTGTACTGGCCGAGGTCTTTGAAAATGGTCAGAAAGGCCTCCTGCAAGATGTCCTGCGCTTCGGGCCGGTCTTTTGCATAACGCAGACAAATCAGGAACAACGTTTTGTTATACCGCTCAAACAACCTGAACTGGGCGTTTGCGTCGCCGCGTTGGCAGGAAACCAAAAGTGCTTTCAGTGGTAACTCCATGTGCTGATGAGGAATGAGGTGGTTTTCGAAATGTTATGCTACCGGTACAAAAAGATGGTGCAACGGGACCGCAATTTGCTGCATGCGTGCGCTTTCTGTTGACATATATTTTTTCAAGCGCTAATTTTGACGCCACTTTCTTTTCAACTGTTAATATTCGAATATGATACCCACACTCACCCAAACACCTGATTTTGATAAAATGCCCGACGGGCTCATTCCCGCCATCATCCAGGACTCCCGCACGGCGACGGTCCTGATGCTGGGTTATATGAATGCAGAAGCGCTGCAAAAAACGCAGGAAACCGGACTTGTCACTTTTTTCAGCCGTTCCAAACAACGCCTGTGGACCAAAGGCGAGGAATCGGGTAACGTGCTGCACCTGCGTGATATCCGGCTCGATTGTGACAACGATACCCTGCTCATTCAGGCCGAACCTGCCGGACCCGTTTGCCATACCGGCGCCGATACCTGCTGGAACCGTCCGAACGTAGCGCCCGATTTTCTGCACCAACTGGAAAATATTATTTGGGACCGGAATGACGCTGCGCCGACCGTGTCGTACACTGCCCAACTCTTCGCCTCGGGAATTGGCAAAATAGCGCAAAAAGTAGGCGAAGAAGCCATAGAAACCATCATAGAAGCCCTGGGCAACGACCGGAAACTACTTCTCAATGAAACGGCCGATCTGCTGTATCACCTGCTTGTTTTGCTGGCCGCCAAGGAAATTCGGCTGGAAGAGGTGGAAAATGTGCTGTTATCGCGACATAACAAATAAAAGAAATGTCAAATTGCTGACAATTCACATGTGTTGGCACTGATTTGGAAAATAATGATTCTGTCGATGCGTTAAAAAAGCCGTTGTAGCCGATTATGATTTGGTGAGGAGTCTGAAATTTTTTCAAAGATTTTTTGATTACAGCAGATTCTACATCTATCATTTTTTCGAACGGGTAACCCAGCCAAATGAAAAAGCACTTGCAATGCATCGGCCCCCATTATTATTTCATTCAAAAAAACCACTAATCATGTTCGCGAAGACATCTATTATCATCACTTTGATCGCCGTTGCATTTGCACTTCCGTTTAATTCCCAGGCACAGGTTCGCCACCGTTTGGGCTTTACCATCGGCAGCAACTACTCTTCTTTGGAATCCGATCTTTTCACCACCTCCACGGGCCGCCTGAGCGCCCTGGTTGGCTGCAATTTTCAGTTTGATTTCAACGACCAGTTTTCCGTAACGCAGGAAGTATCGTTCACCCGCAAAGGCGCTTCCGTACGGGCTGTACATTTTGTGCCGGAAGATATTTCTGAAGAAAAAACGTACGATTACTTCTATAATACGTTCGAAGCCGGCGCTTTCGCCACCTTCTACCCGAAAGGTTTTCCGATCGGCTTGCAGGGCGGCGCGTTTTTCGGCACCAACTTTCACAACCTCAACCGCAACAGCCGCGACCTGTACGTGGGCGACTACGTGAGCATCAACCACGCTACCCGCGCCGCCGACCTCAACGAAGCCTTCGCGGGTATGGATTTCGGTCCTGCCGCAGGCATCAGCGTAACTGCCGGCCGCTTTCAGGCCAATGCCCGCTACTACTTCGGTATCAGCAATTTATATAACAACCTGGATTTCGTAGAAGAAGGACACCGCATTCGTTCGAATTCGCTGCGCCTGACGCTGACGTATTTCCTGCGCTGAGATTAATGAGGAGTCGAGGATATGAGTATTTGAGGAGTCGCATCCTCAAATACTCACATCCTCCAGAAAAAGCCGCTGGTAATCATCAGCGGCTTTTTCTATTGTAAACGGCAGGTTGGCTTCCTGTAAAAAAGGTTGTCGGATAGCGTTCAGGGCCAGCGCCGCCAGTTGCTCCGGCTTGTCCGCACATTCGGCCATTTCCGGACCGATACCTACCGGCGTCGACACCAGCCGGCAGCCGTTCATGGCTGCTTCGGGCAGTATAAATCCGAATGATTCGTAGTCGGACGTGTGTAGCAGCACTTTCGCCATACACATACGGGTCATTACTTCGGGTCGCGGCAAACTTCCGGTGAAACGAACCGTATCCGCCAGGCCCCATTCGTGCGCCTTTTTTTTCAGGTGTTGCAGCAAAGGTCCTTCTCCGATCAGTTCGGCGCGGATTGCCGGCTCCGATTTCCGGACAATTGCAACACATTGCAGCCATTTTTCCCAGTTTTTAACCGGAATCAGGGAGCCGACACCCAGGATATCAATCGGCCGTTCCCTGGATTGAGTTCGGGGTGTTTCATCCGCATCTACCCCCCACGGGATGAGATGCGCCGCTGTTAAACCGGTATTTTTCTGAAAAACTTCCGCATGGAAAGGGGATAAAGCGATCAGCCGCGGTGTGTGACCGGGGCGTAACCGGCGCAGGTAGCGGTTGCTGCTGCGCGCATCCTGCCCCATCAGGGTGGTCCAGTGGGGTATGTTCCATTTCCGGGCGAGCCGATCGCCGATGACCCAGGCCGGACCGAGCCAGAAACTGTGTATCAGATCCGGTTTTTGCGTCCGGATCATTTGTCCGGCATAGCGGAACACGCGCGACCAGGTGCGCCAGCGAAGCCAGCGCCGGTTTTGTCCGTTGGCGGAAACAACCGGCGCGCCGAACCAGTCCTGCGGCTCGTCGCGAAACGGATATTCGAACGACACGATCTGTATCTCAAAACCTCTTTTTTGCATGGCACGCACGTACAATTGCAGCGGTGGGATGCAGTTGTAGTCTTGTTCGGAAGCGGCAAAACCGGGGGTGAGCAGCAAAAGTCGCATGCCTCTTATAGAAGTGAGAAGTGAGAGGTGAGAAGTGAGATGCGTAGAGTTGACCGGCGTTTTTAGAAAGTTGAGATTAAATCCTTTGGATCCGATCGGCTACGCCCCTCGTAGGAATAATGGCTACGCGGACGACGCGGATTTGGCGGATTTGCGCGGATTTTTATGGCCTTGCGGCCATTTTATTCGTACCACTAAGCCACAAAGAACACGAAGCGTAGAGTACGCAATTACATCATAGGAAACGAAAGTTTACGTTCTCAAAATGTTTATAGTTGTCTTGATAATGTGTACTCCACGCTTCGTGTCCTTTGTGGCTTAGTGGTTGCAAATAAGAATAAAAATGGCCGCAAGGCCATAAAAATCCGCGTCGTCCGCGTTGCCATTATTCCTACGCGGGCACCGCCGAACGGAAGCATTCGCAAAAGTACCCGGGTTCCATTACTTTTGCAGTCAAAACAAATCCCTTTGAATATTTCACTTTTTATAGCCCGCCGGTATTTGTTTGCCCGGCGCAGCGCCAATGCGATCAACATCATTACCGGTATATCCGTATTGGGCGTAGCCATCGGCACGGCCGCGCTGATCCTGGTGCTGTCTGTTTTTAACGGATTTGAAGACTTGTTGTCGGGCCTGTTCGGCCATTTCAATCCGGAAATAAAGGTAACACCCGCTAAAGGCAAAACCTTTCAGGCCGACAGCCTGCAGCTGACGAAGGTGCGGGCATTACCGGGCGTGCTGTACGCGAGTGAAACGCTGGAAGAAATTGCATTTTTTGAATACGAAGGCTCGCAGAATTTCGGTGTGCTGAAGGGCGTCGACAGCATTTTTGCCCGCGTCAACAACATCGACTCGACTATTCAGGAAGGAGAATATACCCTCAAAATACAGGAACGGAACTGCGCGGTGGCGGGCGCCGGTTTGCGCAACAAACTTGGTATCGACGTCCGGAATCCGCTGGCAACGCTCACCATCTACATGCCCGAACAACAAAGCGGCCTGATGGACCAGCCTTTCAAAACCCGTAATGTGTACCCGGTCGGCACGTTTGCCATTCAGCAGGATTTCGACAACCAGTACATCCTGACCAACCTCGAATTCATGCGCGAACTGCTGGAAGCCGAACCCGGAACGGTTTCTTCCATTGAAATCAAAAGTCGCCCGGGCACTTCCCTTTCCGGCCTGAAAAAGCAGGTAAAGGACATGTTTGGCAACGATTTCACGGTAAAAGACGAATACGAACAGAACGAAGCGTTTTTCAAGGTCATGCAACTCGAAAAATGGATGGGATTTGCCATTACCAGCCTCATGCTCATCCTGATGGCATTCAATACCGTCGGGGCTTTGTGGATGATCGTACTCGACAAACAAAAAGACATCAGCATCCTGAAAAGTATGGGCGCCACAGACAGGCTGGTTCACCGGATCTTCCTGCTGGAGGGCATTTTGCTGACCCTGCTCGGAATGGGAATTGGAATGGTGCTGGCTTGTATCCTGTATTTTATTCAAAAAACGTACGGCATCATTTCGATTCCGCAGGGCTTTCTGGTGGATAGTTATCCCATCGCCATGCGCGCTGCCGATTTTATTCCGGTGGTGCTTACGGTTACCGGGATCGGCCTGCTGGCTTCCCTGGCGCCGGCCCGGCGGGCGATACAGGTGCCGACATATTTGCGGGAAGAATAGGGACGGGAGTGTTGGTTTTTGTATTAAACCAAGTTGTATTAAGGCTGTCTCATAAGTACTTAAATTTAATTAAGGGCAGGTTGTTATTTCGTTTTCTCTGCCATAAACCTATAAGATTTTTAAAACCTTATAGGTTTGGCGATTGATAATAATAAAATTTGGCTCCCTTTTCGTATTCAAACGTCTTTAATTCTGGAGTTTCTTGCGTTTTTTCTCTTCGTAAAAGAAGGAATACCCCCGGAAAATCGGCGAAAAAACCAGGTCCTGGGTAAGTAAAAAAGCCTCTCCCTTGTTGTAGTCGGTCAGATACCGGTGCACGTATTCCGTATTTTTTATGGCGGTATAACCTGTTTCAATGGGCCAGAATCGCACATATTTCTCCGTGCCATCCGTTTTTTTCATGGTAACGATAGCGAATGGCACCAGCCTGGTAATCGAGTCGCGCATAGGGTTCTGTGTTTCGAATGCCTCGGCGCCTTTGCGTTCGAACTGTAGCAGATAGGACTCTACGGCGCCTTTACGTATCGGGGTCGTATACCGCGTAGTGGTGCTGTAAAACGGTGTTACGCTGTACTCCCCGGGTGCATTTTTCTCCAGGCGGAACGATTCGCTCTTCGTTTGCGGGTATTCCACCGTAACCGATTGAATATCTTCGGGTTTTTCTTCAAATACCGCACGGTCGCGCCAGTTGTCGTCGCCCAGCATGTACCGCACGCGCAAAGTGCCTACAAACCCGGGAATATGGCAGATGTAAGGCTTTTCCGAACCGTCCATGATAAAAATGGTGCCCTGTTCGTCTTTGGTTACGCCGCCAATGTAGTAGCATTTCATCCGGTCGCCGCTTTTATCGTAAATCTCCACCTTGAGGCCGTCCGATGCGATATCCCGGATCATGGAAGGCTCGGAAATTTTGGGCGGGATGTTCAGCACATTCACGCGCTGGATGGTTTCCAGCAGGATCTGCATGGCGCTTCTCCGCGCATGGTAGCGGCCGTTGTACTCCCAGTAGCCGTTTTTACGCAGCAGGGTAGCAGTCTGGCCGGTGCGGTCGGCAATGAAAATTTTTCCGATATCGTCGGTATCCGTCACGGCAAATTCCATATCGGGCGAATTGTGTGTGCCCGTCTGGTTTTTTCTTTTATCCCAGGCATACCAGGCGCCTGCGCCGAGCGCAACAAACAAAGCGGCTAAAAGCAAGGTGCGACGATTCATATCAGTGTGTTTATTTGTTGGATGGGCGCAAAACTAACAAGGCCGGCCTACAAGTAGGGAACCGGAAGTATGTCATTGATTGAACTGGCCGGTACAGCAGGTGAAACAGCCTTTCGGTCCAGTTAATTATACTCGCTTATTTCATCTTGATGAGTGTCCGGCATTACGCCCTGCAAGTCATCCGATGACTCTGAGTCATCGGATGACTTGCAGGGCGTAATGCCGGACACTCATCAAGATTTTAAAGTATCTCGATGTAGAAGACGAGTTCGGCGTTGGCCGGAATGGAGTCGGGCGTTTCTTCTCCGTATCCGAGTGCTGGTGGTATAAACAGATAAGCCTTGCTGCCATGGCGCAGTTGCAGCACACCTTCGTCGAACCCCGGGATCATTTGCCCGACACCCACCGGGAACGTGATGGGTTCGTGGCGTTCGAAGGAATTGTCGAAACTGGTGCCGTCGGTCAAAAAGCCGAAATAATGCACCTGAACGGCTTCTTCTTTTACAACTGGAAGGCCCTGGCCGGGCGTTTCCACCAGTATTTTCAGGCCCGATTTCGTTTTGATGATGCGGCTGTCGAGCCGGCCCATGGTGTAATCCTGCACCGTGGCTTCCACTTTTTTGCGCACCAGTAACGTTTGTTCGCGGGCTGCCTGTGCAGCGCGCTGCTTTTCTTCCACGCTCTGAATGCCTACCAGTACGATCTGGAAAGCAATTTCTTTTTCATTCCGGCTTTCTTCCGGGATGAACTGCTTCATATAATCGTCTATTTTCTGGTAAATAGTGACGCTGTCGCCGAGGCCCATGAGCAGCGCCGCTTCTACAACAGGCGGTACGTGGTTGACGGTAGACGTGTCGGGCAGGTCGTAGATGTACAATCCCGATGCCGATTTGCGGGAACTGCTGAGCAGCGTTTTGCCGGCCCGGACGTCGACGCGGGCGGAAACGGATTCGCCGATCTGCGGCTGCTTGCTGCGTTTGTTGGTGTG
Source organism: Bacteroidota bacterium (assembly GCA_029561355.1). Taxonomy (GTDB): domain Bacteria; phylum Bacteroidota; class Bacteroidia; order Chitinophagales; family Saprospiraceae; genus M3007. Next base: position 9,337 of record JAKQJD010000045.1, read on the forward strand.
GTTGATGAAGCGGTAGCCGTGCGTGGTGACGATGCCTGTCGACTGGCTTTGCAGTGCCGTGGGGAGCAGGGTGACCAGTATTGTGAGGCTTAAGAATAGTTCTTTCATATTGACGTGCGATTTACGGTTCGGTAAAACCGGCCGCAAAACAACGGGAAGATTGTGAGGAAATTCTGTTTTGATGGGAAAGAGGTAAGAATTTTACAGTATTTCGACGGAAATTGTACTGCTGTACTTAGTGGTGGCATGGGTTTGTGAAATTGTAAGCGGTAGGTATTGCGAAAGCAATACCTACCGCTTACAATTTCACAAACCCATGCCACCACTAAAAGCCCGGGTGCTGCCCATAAAAAATCCCGAATTTTCTCTGGTGAGAAAATTCGGGATAAATCCTTCGAATCAGTTGGATACCAACGCCTTACAGAATCTCCACGTAGAAGATCAGTTCGGAGTTAGCCGGAATCGGGCCGTTTGCCTGCGGG
>JAKQJD010000047.1 GCA_029561355.1 Bacteroidota bacterium
GATGGGTACCACCGGTCAGCGCCTGGAATCGTTCGAACATCCTGACCTGAGCCTGCAGATTTCCATGAACAACCTGCCTGCCGGCGTTTACTTCCTGCATTTCCAGCAGGGCGGCGCTGTGTGGACGACGAAGTTCGTGAAACGGTAATTGGTTATTAGTTATCGGTTATTGGTTATTAGTTATCGGTTATTGGTTATTAGTGGTGGTAACGCTTGGTATTTCGATCAGCCAAGCGTTACCACCACTAATAACCAATAACCAATAACAACAATATGAAACACCTCCTCCTCTTTCTTTTTTTTAACACTTTCCTTCACACCGCCTCCGCCCAATGCCTGCCGCACCGCACGCGTTTGCCGGCAGCCCTGAAGGAAGTTTCCGGTATGGTGCGCCTGCCGAACGGCGATTTCTGGCTGCTGAACGACGGCGGCAACGGTCCGCATTTGTTCCTGTATGACCTGGCGGCCGACTCCATCCGGGAAACACGCCTCTTGTCCTGCACCAACATCGATTGGGAAGACTTGAGCGCCGACCCGGCAGGCAACCTCTACATCGGTGATTTCGGGAACAACTTCAACAACCGGCGCGACCTGCGCATTTACCGCTTCCATCCTGCGGACAATTCACTCGACAGTATTGTTTTTTCCTATCCCGACCAAACGGCGTTTCCGCCCGGCGACGAAAAAAGCAGGAATTTCGACTGCGAAGCCATGGTGTTTTTCCGGGATAGCCTGCACCTGTTCAGCAAAAGCAGGTTCAAAGGCGATCATGTGACGAAGCATTACGTGGTGCCCGCACGCCCGGGACATTACATTGCCGAATTGCGCGAAAGTATCCGTTTGAAAAACCGTGTAGTGTCGGGTGCTGCGCTTAGCCGCGACGGAAAAACGCTGGCACTGACCTCGTACATAGTGGGCTTCAAACTGGGTTTTATTCCGTTCTCCAAAGCGCACGTTTTTTATTTCAGCGAATTTGCCGGAAGCCGCTTTTTCCAGGGAAAAAAGAAAAAGGTGCGCCTGCCGAAGTGCTTCATTGCCAGGCAGTTCGAATCCGTGCTGGAATGGTCGCCGGGGTGCTGGGGTGCTGCGAATGAAGGAATTGGACCGCAGAAGCAGTCGGTTTGGTGTATTCGGGGGGGATTTGGGGACGCGAATTGAGCGGATAATGCGGATTTAAACGGTTTATTGGTG
>JAKQJD010000056.1 GCA_029561355.1 Bacteroidota bacterium
AAAAAAAATCCCCCTCCACAGTTGCTGCGGAAGAGGACATCCCAAAAACCGATTACCTCTTTATATCAGCCGGACGAGCCGGTGAAATGTGTCGAAAAAAACGTTCAGCAATAGTGGAAACTGCCGTGCGGAATCGCCGGCGTAGTGGAGTGCTGAAGGTCGGGTTATGAGGATTAAATGATGATATGTTTACAGGCGATTTTCGTGCCATAATAAACGGCCTGCCCAGGGCATGGCGAAAAATACCATGGGTTGGGTAGGCCGTTTTTGTTATTGGTTATTAGTTATTAGGGGTGGGTAAGGGTTGGTGGGTTCCAAAGATTGGCTGCTCGAAAAGTGAAGCCAAACTATGGAACCCACCAACCCTTACCCACCCCTAATAACTAATAACCAATAACAAATAACTACCGGCGCAGCCGAATAGAATACGTATACCCGTTCGCGAGTGTAATCTTTCCAAAACGGTCGCAATTGCCGTCGCCGAAATCGAGGGAGTGGGTGCGGTCCTCCACGGACACTTCCAGGATGCCCGAAGTGATCCAGCGGCAGGAGGCTTCCTTGATCAGCGGCTCAGTAATGGTGGCAGTGAAGTTTTTTCCGTTGCGGTTCACGCCGGTGGCGGTGCCGGTACTGCTCCATACATTGTCCAGATGGGTAGCAGTTTCGCCGCCTTCAATGAGGACACTCGTGCGGGTTTTGTTCCACATGGCACTGGAGCCATCTTCAAAGGTCATTTTCATGTCCGTGGCAGTTTTTGTGTACGACCATAGACCGGCGGCGTTTTTGCCGTTGTTGGTCCAGGTTCTGGTGCCTTCCACGTGGATGCCGTCGATGTAAAATGCGTCGTGGGTGATGGTGCGGACAGCGCCGGCATTACGGATTTCATCTGTTTGATTTACAATGAGTTTGCCACTCAAAACGCGGCCGTCGGGGCGGGTGCAGGCGGTACCAAAGTCGATCGTAATGGTGTTTGGCCAGGTGCCTTCCGGTTGCGCGAAGGTGAAGGTCGGGCAGGATTCGCCGCCGCCGCGTTCTTCAAGGGCAATGTCGATATCCATGTCGGTTTGTTCGGCGTAGTCTTCCTGGGCGGAAACGTCTTCGGAGGTCAGGACGGCTGCGTCGAGGCCATCGGTGTCGGATGATTTTTTACAGGATTGAAATATGGAGATGCCTGCGAACAGGATCGCTAAAAGCAAAATGGACTTTTTCATTTGAAATGTATTTGATCTTGATTGCTCAAGTAGTGATGTAATGTGTTCGGGTAAAAGGAATTGTGCTTCCGGCCGGGAAGTCGTAGGTAGACCGGCGGGGAGCCGGTGCGTTTAAAAGGGCGGACTTAAAATTTTGTTAAAACGTGTAGGTGGGATTTAACCACAAGGTGCACAAAGGGGTTGCACAAGGTTCACAAAAGGTTCGTTATCAATCTTTTGGTGTTCATTGTTCGGTGTTCGATATTCGGTGTTCGATATTCGATATTTTTTAACACGAACACCGAACACCGAACACCGAACACCGAATATCGAACACCGAATATCGAATATCGAACACCGAATATCGAATATCGAACACCGAATATCGAACCGAATGTCAAAAGGGGCCAATTCTTTCCACCCTAAACATTCCGTACACTGCTAGCGGGGACGCCAACAACGGCCAAAGGGGTGGCGCAAAGTTTACAAAAGGCTGATAACGAACCTTTTGTGAACCTTGTGCAGCCCCTTTGTGCGCCTTGTGGTTAAATAATTTACTTGTCGCCCCCTTTTTTCTTCGGACGCCTTTTAATCGGCTTTTTGTACTTCATCTCCCGGCGGTGCTTGGTCGCATTGCCCAGGTTTACCTTTTTGTTTTTCTCCAGTTTTTCATGGAAAGCGCCCTGTGACCGGATCAGGGTAGCGGATTTCATATAGTTTTTGCCCGAATACTGCGCTTCCTTTTCCTCCTCCGTGAGTTGCAGGGAAATAATCGATTCATCGGGCAAAGGCAATTCCGGAATCGGTTTACCCATCAGGGTTTCGATCTGGGTGCGGTATTCCGTTTCGGCATCCGAAACGAAAGTAACGGCCGCGCCTTCACTGTCCGCCCGGCCCGTCCGCCCGATGCGGTGAATGTAATTTTCCGGCGTATCCGGCGTATCGACGTTGATGACGTGCGTAATGTCCGTTACGTCGAGGCCGCGTGCCAGCAAGTCGGTGGAAACCAGTCCGCGCAGCATACCGTCCTGGAATTTCTGGATCGCCTGCATCCTGAAATTCTGCGATTTATTAGAGTGCGTGACGCTGAATTGCCCCGGGAATTTGCTTTCCAGAAATTCGAAAATCCGGTCGGCCATCCGTTTGGTCGCGCCGAAAATCAGCACTTTTTCCATGCTCTCATCGTGCTTCAGCAGGTATTCCAGCAGGTTGAGTTTGGAAAAATAATTGGGCGCCCGGTAAGCGCTTTGCTTGATTTTTTCCAAAGGTGTGCCCGCGCGCATCACCTCGATCAGTTCGGGAGCGTTAAAAAAGATATCGATCAGTTCGTCGACATCCTCGGTCATGGTAGCGGAAAAAAGCAGGTTTTGCCGCTTTTTCGGAATCAGGTCGAGCAGGGAACTCAACTGACCACGAAAACCGAGGTTCAGCATTTCGTCCACTTCGTCGATCACCAGTTGGCGCACCGATTTCAGGATGATCGCCCTGTTAAATACCAAATCGAGCAGTCGCCCGGGGGTTGCCACGAGAATATCCGTACCCGTTGCCATCGCTTTGGCCTGGGTGTTAATATTGGTGCCGCCGTAAATGCCGGCCACGCGCACGGTCATGTATTTGGTCAGTTTTTCGATGTCGCTGACCATCTGCAACACCAGTTCGCGGGTTGGTACAACAATCAGTACCCGGGGGTCTTTTTCCTTGCTGAACTTCATGTTGCGCAGGATCGGCAGCAGGTATGCATACGTTTTACCCGTTCCGGTTTGTGCAATGCCCACCACGTCGCGGCCCGATAATACCACCGAAAATGCTTTTTGCTGGATAGGCGTGGGATGGGTATAACCGATGTCCTTCAAGGCGTCTTGAAGTGCGTTTGTGAGGTTCAGCGATTCGAAAGTATCGGCCATTTTGGTTATTAGTTACTGGTTATTAGTTATCAGGGTGGATACGTTTGGTCTTCGTGTACGGTTTGCAATATTTAACCACAAGGGACACAAAGGGTTTTCACAAGGTTCACTAAGAATTGAATATCAACCTTTTGTGAACCTTGTGAAAACCCTTTGTGTCCCTTGTGGTTAAAAAAATGGTCGTTCAGTCTCCATCATCAAGCGTATCCACCCTGATAACCGATAACTGATAACCAGTAACTTATTTCAGTCTCCCCAGCACTTCTCTCATCCGGCGTACCGCTTCACGAAGTTGTTCCTCGGAAGCCGCATAACTCAGGCGGAAGCAGTTCGGATCGCCGAAAGCGGCGCCCGATACCAGGCCGACATACGCCGTAGACATCACGTAATCGCAGAAGTCGTCGGCATTGTTGATCGTAGTTTGTCCGTCCGATTTTCCGAAATAAGCGCTCACATCGGGGAACACGTAAAATGCGCCCTCGGGGTGGTTGGTGCGGATACCGGGGATTTCTTCCAGCAAAGACAAAACGATGTCGCGGCGTTCGCGGAATGCCTCGCGCATCTGGTCCGTCGGCGTCAGGTCGCTCATCAAGGCTACTGCGCCGGCTTTTTGCCCGAACGACGTAGCGCCGCTGGTCACCTGTCCCTGAATTTTGGAACAAGCATCGGCCACGTATTTCGGGCCGCCCATGTAGCCCAAACGCCAGCCCGTCATGGCAAAACCTTTGGCGAAACCATTGATGGTCACCGTGCGGTCTTTCACATTCGGAAAAGAGCCGATGCTGACGTGTTCGTGGGTGAAATTGATGTATTCGTAAATTTCGTCGCTCACGATCAGCACGTTTTCATGCTGCGCGATCACGTCGGCATATGCTTTCAGTTCTTCCCGGGAAAACACGGTACCTGTCGGGTTGCAGGGCGAAGAGAACAACACAAATTTCGTGCGTTCCGTAATCGCATCGGCGAGTTGCTGCGGTGTCGGTTTAAAATCCGTTTCCACACCGGCAAACACAGGAACCGGGGTTGCTTCGGCCATTTTCACGATTTCCCAGTAGGAAACCCAGTAAGGCGCGAACACCACCACCTCATCGCCCGGATCGAGCAATGCCTGGCAGAGGTTGTACACGGTTTGTTTGGCGCCATTGCTCACCACGATCTGCTCCGGACGGAAATCGAGGTCGTTGTCGCGTTTGAATTTTTCACAAATCGCCTTGGTCAGTTCGGGCAGGCCCGATACCGGCGTGTATTTGGTATAACCGTCTTTCAGGGCCTGATAAGCGGCTTCCTTGATGTGGTCGGGTGTGTCGAAATCAGGTTCGCCGAGGCTCAGGCTGATCACGTCGTGACCGAGCGCCCGCAGTTCGCGGGCCATACGCGCCATTTTGAGGGTTTCGGATTCGGCAAGTTTCTGAACGCGCTCGGAGAGCAGGGTGTGCGTGGCAGTCATGTAAATCGATGGAATACGGGTGAATAAAAAAGGTGGTTGGCCTTTTTTGATCGGACGGCGCAAAGGTAATGGAAAGTTATCAGTTATCGGGGGTACTTCGTTATTGGTTATAAGTTATTGGTTATTAGGGGTGGATAAGGGTAGATGGGAACAAATGTTTGGCTTCATTTTTACAGGTAGCCCAAGCGCAACGTGCATTCCGACGCCAAAATGCCATCTCAAGGCAGTAATTACCAGTAATATGGCTTGTTATTCGCGTAAACGCCAAGCGTAGCCACCGGGCCGCTTCAAGCGACCCGGTGGCTACGTGCTAACGCCTGGCTACTTTTTACAACAAATCAACCCTTACCCACCCCCAATAACCAATAACTGATAACGAATAACATTCAACGAAAAATAATCCCCAAATGCGCCGTTAGCAAACGCACATTCTCATCTTTTCCCAGACTGGTAAAATGAACGTCCAGCCCCGGCGTAATAATCAGTTGCCGCGTCACGCGTGTAAGGCCGCCGATACCGATATTGATGCCTGCGGTATTGTTGTTGTTCTTGTCGCGGTAAACCCCCACACCGGCACGAACGTACGGTTTCATGTCGAACGGGCGCGGCAACACCAACATCACATTAGCCGAAGCGTGCAGCCAGCGTGGATGTTGGATACCCACCGAACTTTCGGCCGTCAACTGGCACAAACCCAGCAGCAATTGCAGGTTCAGGTTTTCCCGCACCGGAAACGTCAGGTCGGCCATAGCGTAAATATTCGCATCGGCGGAACGATCGAGGGCGCCCAGCGGGTG
>JAKQJD010000063.1 GCA_029561355.1 Bacteroidota bacterium
ACGATGGTCGAAAAATAACTGGTATCCAGGTTTTCAACCGGCAGATCGAAGAGGTTTTGGTAATAGAGTTCGGCTTTTACCCGAAAATTACGACCCACGCGCTGTTCAAAACCAAGTACAACATGATCCGCTTTCAGCAACCCCAGGTCGCGATTGGGCTCCACGACGCTGCCATCGGGCCGTTCGATTTTGGCAAAATAATGATGGATGCTTTCCATACTCGAATGCCGGCCGTAACCGAGGCGCAGAAAACGTGTAGGGGCCACCTGATATTCGACGGCAAAACGCGGTTCGAGGCTGCTTTTTTTGTTCAGCAGCACGTGCATGTGATGCAGCCCCGAAACGAATTGAAGTTTTTCTCCGGCACGAAATTTCCAGCTCACGAAGTTGCGCCAGGTGCCGACCTTTTCCCGGAAATCCAGCAAATTAAACGGCGGGGTGTTGGGCTCTGAAAACTCATTTTGCTCAAATTCGTAATCAAAAAGCGTATATTTTGTACCGAACTGGATTTTGTGCCGCGCGTTAATTTTGTGGTTGTAGGTTGTCGATAATCGGTAGGCCGGCTTTTTCAAACGCCCTTGAAAGCGCAGGTTTTTGCTGATCAGGGAGTCGCGCAAAAACGTGCCGTCGTCGTCGTAATAGCGCAACACGCCGGCCTCAAAAATATCGTCCTCAATGCCTTCGCGGGCATGGGTGAGCGCAGTATTCAACCATCCTTTTTTCCCGATGCTGATGCTGTGTTTGAGCCCCAGATTGAGCAAGCGGGCTTTTTTGTCAAAATCATTGCGCAGCTCGGCGGTGGTAGCATTTTCGCCCGGAATGACCCATATAGCGGGCGTCACGTCTTCAAACGCAAAGGAACTCCATCCCGCCAGGCCGTACATCGAAAACACGCCCGACTTTTTGGTGGGAAAGACCAGTTTAAAGGTGGCATCCTGAAAATTCAACACACCGCTCACATTGTCGAGCAGGCCCAGTTGACTTAACAAACCCGCCGTCGAATAGCGATAATTAACCAAAAATGAACCGCCATATCCTTTTTTGAAAGGACCTTCCAGGGTGATTTCGGCGCCGATCAAGCCGATACCCGCGACGCACTCCGTTTTTTCGTTATTGCCGGAGCGCAGGCGCACGTCGTATACGCCGGAAAGCGCGTCGCCGAACTCGGGCGCAAAGGCGCCTGTATGAAAATCCGATGCCGCAAGCAAATTGTTGTTCAGCACACTGACCGAGCCCCCCACTGCACTTTGGTCGCCAAAATGGTTGGGATTCGTGATTTGTTCGCCTTCGAGCCGCCATTGTACGTACTTGGGGGAGTTGCCGCGCACAATGATGTCGTTAGATCCGTCTTGCGTGCTGGTAATGCCTGCAAAATTGGATAAAATGCGTGAAGGGTCGTTGAAGCCGCCTGCATAGCGGTTGGTTTCTTCCGGCGAAATACTTCGTGCCGAAAGAACAGCCATTTCGTTGACCGCCTCTCCTTTGTTTTGGCTGGCACTAATGGTGATTTCGCCGAGTTTGGAGGTACTTTCCCGCATTTCGAGGTTCAAAACGACTTCTTTACCCGTATTGACAACTATGTTGGGAACGTTCAGGCTCTCATACCCGATATATGAAATTTGTAAGGCCACGCGACCGACAGGTACTTTGTCAATTCTGAAATTCCCCTCCGAATCGCTAACAGCACCCAGTGCGGGCTCGCTGCCGGACACGATAATTTGCACACCGATCAAAGGTTGTCGGTTGTCGATATCCGTCAGGTGGCCCCGCAGGGTTTGGGTGAGCCGCTGCCCGAATACAGGACAGGTAAATAGGAGGAGCGCTGCGACGATCAATCTGAAATGTTGCTTCATAAATCTTTTTTAGTTGAATTATGCGGCAAATTTCAGGGGCTAATCGCTGGGCGTTCATTGACTTAAGGTAAGAAATGGGATTCGTTTCGTTTCAATACAGCCGCTCATTTCTCCATAATACGCTTCCGGATCCGGCTCAACGATTCGGGAGTAATGCCCAGGTAACTCGCCAGTTGGTACTGCGGTACCCGGTCGAGTAGGTCTGGACGGGTTTTCATCAAATTCAGGTAGCGGGTTTCGGGATTCGCTATAACGAATTCAGCGAACGCATCCTGGCTTTTTTGCAGTTCCATTTCCACGCCTACGCGGTTCATACTTTCCATTTTAGGCATTTTTTCAAAAAACGACTTTTCGTCTTCGGGGCTGCCTTCAATCAGGGCGCAGGGCTCGTTGCAAACCAGGTAGAATTTGGAGGCGTTGTCATCGAATACGAAAGTGGAATTCACCGGCATGCCTTCGGTGAAAAAAGCGGTCGTTTTTTCGACCCCGTCTACCAGGTAATACTGCCGGACGCAACCTTGCAACACAAAATAACAGATGTTGCCTATTTGGCCTTCGCGCAGCAGCACTTTCCCCTTCGCATATTCCCGTATTTTAATTTCCTGTAAAATGAAGTCGATTTCCGCATCGCTGAGCCGAGCGATGGGTGCGATGTAATCCAGTAAAACCTGCTGGGCCTTGGTCCGGATGGGTTTGTGCAGGGTGTTCGGGTGTGTCATAAATCCTGAATTTTGCCGGCAAGATGGGGTGAAAAGATCGTTTCTCGAAATTCGGATCGACGACGGGAGCGCCTTTTTTCGACTAAATTGCCAGTGCTCCACTCCCTCGTAGAACAAACGCCCAAGCGCTGCACTTGAGCGCCTCGACCACTCGGGAACGAGAAAACCAGGCGAAGCGAAAAGATGGGGCAGAAGTAGTTTGTATCCACCTCACTCCACTACCACCACCTTTCCCGTACACCACCTCCCCTCTCCATCCCCAATCCGGAAAAAATACACGCCGCCCGACAGCCCATCCCGCTGAAAAACAAACGATTGTCCTGAAAAAAGCGCCGTACGCACCGCACGCCCAAAAGCATCGTATAACTCGAACCGTTTTTCTCCCGCAATGAACGTCAGGGCGCTGAACGTAGCTACATCGCGGGTCGGATTGCCCGCTACCCGCCACAGGCCGGGGCGGCGCTGCGGTTCATCGATATCCACGGTGAGCGTTCCAATCATGTGATAAACCGTATTGGTAACGATCGGCGGATTGAAATCGAAAATGATCGAGGCGGTATTTTGGAAATACGTGCCGTCGAACAAATCAGGCTTTTGATAGATGTCAAAACTGAAAAAGCCGTGCGACGCAGGTTCGTTCACATTGCTGTCCGGCAACGCGATGGGAAAGAACAGCACTTCCAGGGTACTTCCCCGGATTTCCCAGGTGTAAGGGTGTGAAGAGAATCCCGGACGGAACGTATTCAAATCCAGTTCGGCAGGCAGCGGATCGCGCAGCAACACCCGGTAAGCCGTGTCGGTACCGGTATTTTGAAAATCGATGGTGTATTGAATAGGCCGGTTGGCGGCGATCGTGTAGCCGGGATCGGCGCCGGTGGGCACGGCGCTTTTCAGGTTGGGGTCGAAGGAGCCGATTACCTGCCGGCAATCGAAGTCATATTCGAGCGGACCTTTGTCGAGCCAGAAGGCGTTAATGAGTCCGGGCGTGAGGCCGCCGCAGTTTTCCTGGGCCGTGGCGGTCAGGCTGCCGTCGTCGAATTTGGTGGCTTCCATGCGGTAGGTAGCGTCGTCGGCAGGCACATCCACGAATATACTTTGCTGATTGGCAAGGCTGAAGTTTTCCGTTGCGACCACCGTTTCATTCCGGATGATGGAATAGGTATGAAGACTCACCGTAGGCGCATCGCCGATATTTTTGATGGTAAAACGCACGAGGGTGTCGCCCACACAGGTGGCCGATAGTTTGACCTCGGAAAATGCCGGGAGCGTGCTCGGGCAGGCGTTGTCGGGCGTGGCGAAGGTTTCCACGCACAACGTTTGACTAAAAAGGAAAGTATCACAACTGGTTCGGACGTTCAGCAGAACGCTCGAGTGGGCGAAAGGAGCCAGATCGCCCAGGTCGAAATACAGGGTGTCGCCCGCTTGTGCGGCGGGTGGCGGCACAGCATTCAGAAATGTCAGCACGGAAGGCAGCACCACGGCCACCTGTACGCCTTCGGCGATTGCTGCGCCGGTGTTTTGCACCGAAACGTTCATATCGGAAGCGACCAGGCAGCCCCGGAAAAAGGAAGGCATACCCAGTTGAACGCTCAGTTCGGGGCACGGCGCGAGGGGCGACAGCAGCACGGTGGTGCGAATCGTATCCGTCGAACCACCCGGGTCGACTATCACAGGCTCCTGACACACATTCCAGTAACCTGCCGGGAACTGCGGCAAATACAGCGAAAACGGCCCGCTTTCCAGGTATCCGAAGTGCGTAGCGCCCAATGTATCCGTCGGTTTCAGCAGCATTTGCGTCATACCTTCGAGGCGCACCTGCACGTCGGCCACCGGCGTATCGGTAGCGTCGGCCTGGCAGTTGCCGTTGAGGTCGAGCCGCACTTCTACAATGACGGGCGTGTTGCTGCACTGGTTTTCCACCTCTGCCGGGGTATTACAACCGGATGCATTGGTTGTTATGTAGGCGTTGACCGGGTCGTTGAGCAATTTGTTGCAGACGGCAGAAATGGCACAATCCGACAAGGAAGGGTTATCCAATATTTCAACGTAATCGACTATGTCAAGGCTTTCCAAACCGGCCAGGCTTGTCAGCACAGCGTTTTCGTTGATCTGCATATATTCAACGGTGGAAAGATCCGGCATACCCATTAAACTGGTCAATGCATCGTTATTGACAATCCGAATAAGAGCGCCCGGCGAACTGACACTGTTTTGCAGGCTGCTTAAACTTGTCAGTACAGGATTGGCAAGGATATAAATACTGTGAACCGAGCTAAGATTATCGAGGCCTGATAAACCGGTGAGTGCATTATTTTCAACTACCAGCAAGGCTTCACCAATAGTGGAAAGATTATCCAGGCCGCTCAGGTCGATGATCTGCGGCATGTTATTGATGAAAAGCGCATTTCCAATGGATGTCAGGTTATTGAGGCCCGTCAAATTTGGCAACGCGTTGTTTGAGATAATCTCCAGGTCGGATCCGACAGCGGTTAAACTATTCAGGCTGCCTAAGCTGCTCAAAGACAAATTATTACCAATATAAAGACTGCCTCCGATCGTCGTCAGATGCTCAAGACCGGCCAGATTGGGCAGGACATCATTTCCATATACCGCTAATTCACTCGGGAGGGAGGTCACTCCTGCCAGACTTTCCAGACTTGTCAGGACAGGATTTTCGTAAATGCTTAGCGTAGCTGCATTGGTCAGATTTTCCAGGCCGTTCAAGCTTGTCAGCATGGTTCCACTTATCTGAATCCCGCCTCCCAGTTCGGTTAGAACTTGTAAACTATCCAGGGCCGAAATACCTGCTCCCGTCACTTGTACAAATCCTTCGATCGTCGTACAACCCGGATAATTGCTAGAAAAATGATCGACCTGTGCCTGGCTGTAGAATACAATACCGTTGACTAGGCAGTGCCCCGGCGGCAGATCGCATTCGGCTTTTACCTCGACGGGAGAACCGCAACCCTGGGCGTTGTTTCCGATAGAAACGCTGTCCGGCGAAACATCCAGTTGGCGACACAAACCTTCCACCAGGCAAAACGACAACACAGCATTATTCGAAACCGTAATCAGCCCCCCGATGGAATCGACGTTTTCCAGTCCTTTCAACGTTGTCAGGTTGGTGGTTTCGATCGTCAGCCGTTTTCCCAGTGCGGTTAAAATTTTCAAACTGTCCAGGTTGGTGATACCGGGGCCGTGGACAACTGCGTCGCCCAATATTTCCCTGCAACCCGGATAATTGATCGTAAAATCATCCACCTCTGCCTGGCTGTCGAATGTGATACCATTCAGCAGGCATTGTCCGGGCGGAAGATCACATTCGGTTTGTACCTCGGCAGGCGTATTGCAACCCGGCGCATTGGATTCTATAAAAACGCTGTCCGGCGAAACGGCGAATTGATGGCACAAACTTTCCACGACGCAATTGGACAATACCGCATTATAAGAAACTGTGAACCGGCCACCAACCGAAGAGAGATGTTCCAGGCCATTTAAACTCGTCAGCACAGGATTACCATAGATAGTTACGTTTTTACCGACCGACTTCAAACTATCCAGGCCGCTAAAATTCAGCAACTGGAAATTGCCGGGACCTACCTCCAGCGTTCCACCGATTGAGCCTATGTTTTCCAGACCCGTTAAACTCGACAGCGATTCCAGACCCAGTAGCCGGAGATCACCACCCAGGGATTTTATACTGTCCAGGCCTTTGAGATCGTGCAGCTGCAGGCATACATTCAGTTCGAGGGTGGTACCGATAGAATCCAGATTTTGAAGTGCAGAAAGACTGGTCAAAACATTTTCCCTGATAATAAGCGCTCCTCCTACTTTTTTAAGTTGATGCAGATTATCCAGGTTTTCCAATCTGTTTCCTGCTATCCAAAAGTTGTTTCCTACCGTTTCAAGCAGACTAAAACCACTCAATTCGGTTAATAATTCATTGGAACTGATATTCAGATCCCGCTCTACGGAAAGTGTTGGCTGTAGGAAATCCAGGTTATTCAGACTGGTCCCGGCAATCGTTAAACTTTTTATCGCGGCCGGCTGATGGAGATCGCCCATTTCAGTCAGTGCAAAACAGCCGGAAATCAGGACACTGTCGCCAACTGCTACGGGGTTTATCATTCCGTTGAAATGAGTAAGCGCAATGTTAGCAATACAAACCAACGCGCCGCCAATGGTATCCAGGTTTTGAAAACCCGAAATGGAGGACAACTGGTTGCAGTAACTGATCCAGAGGGTGCCGGGAATTTTTTCCAGCTGGTTTATGCCGTCGAGGTTGAGCAGGTGGCCCATTTCCGAGATATAAATGTCTCGACCGACCGTGGTCAGGTTATCCAGCCCGCTCAGCGACACCAGCGAACTGTCGGCGCCAATGTTTACGGTTTGTCCGACCGTCGTCAGGCTGCCCAGGGCGTCTACATTCAACAACGACGGATTGTTTCCGATGGAAAGATCCGCTCCGATGTCAGTCAATCCGTTCAGTCCATCCAAATTGAGCAATTGCGGATTTTCATTGACCAAAAGGCTACCGCCGATGGTCAGCAGGTTGTTCAATCCGGTCAGGTTGGCAAGTACAGCATTGTCCCTGATTAAAACCAGACCGCTAATGCCAGTCAGGTTGTTCAACCCCTGCAGGCTGACCAATTCAGGATTCATATTGATCCAAAGGTTGCCATCGATGCCGGTTATCCAGTCCAGACTGTCGAGGTTGACAATATTCGTTCCGTTCAGGGTCACCGACCCGGCCACACTCGTACATCCCTGGGAAACGGACTTCAAATGATCCACATCGTACTGCGAATAAAGTTGTACGCCGTCGGGCCAGCATGGTTGGGCCCAGGCTTTCGGGCTGGAAAAGAGGGTAAACAAAAGGGCAAGGAAAACGGTGGTTTTCATTGGTGGAGGGTTTAGGATGTGAGGGTTTGAGGCGTCAGTAGACGACATCTTTTGGACGTAAACTGATTGTTTAAGTCTCAAAGATTCAGGGGTTGTGACAGTAATTGCAAATAAATATTTGAAGGGAAACAAGAATATGTACTTGCAGGGCCTTTTGGTTAAATAAAAATTTAAAATACCCCCACCGCCCCCGGAACAACATCCAATCCCTTACCTTTGCCCCATCACAGACACCGACTTTCTGCGGCGACTCGAACACCTTAACTTTTGGGTACGCCTCCGGTTCAAAGAAGCAGTCTGCCGTTGACTTGTCCGGCTACACGATTGCACGCTCAACCCCGGTAAGGCCTGCCCGTGCGTCAACTTTCCGAAGTCTGACCGGCACAACCCCGGTGTCTGTGTTTTTTTTTTCCTGCCTTTACTCTTTGAGGCCTACAGCAAAAAGCGGTAGGTAAATTTCACCAGAAAAATATTTTGCGGTCGTGTGTTTACCACGTTGTCGAACAGACTGCGCGGGAGCGGTGTGTCCAGGTCTGAGTAGGCGTTCGGCGTGTTGCCCTGCGACCAGACCAGATAAACCTCCGAGCCGGGCACGTATTCCCAGCGAACCACGAGGTTGGAGCGGAACTGGACGAAGTTAAAATCAGGCGCCTCGAAAGTGTAATCCGTTACACCGTTCCTGTCTTCATCCACCGCAAAGCCGCCGGACGTTAATTCCTGAATTTCCTGCGCATCGTACCGGTGAAAACGCCCGTCGTACTCGCGCCCCAGCGGGTCGGTTACATAGCCGTATTGGTTGTATAAAGCCCTGAAAATGAAGGGTTGCGCATAGTATTGCACCGTCAGGTCGGGCGTGATGTTGTAGTTAATGCGGGCGGTCAGGGAGATACTGCGCTGGTCCACTTCGCTGACAATCGTACGGCGCTGGCCCTCGTAATTCAGTTGGGTAACGAACTGATCCTGCCTGCGCCAGCTGTGGCTGACGCCTGGATACAGACCCAATTTCAGGGCGTCGAGCGGTTGCACGTTCACGCCGAAACTGTAATCCTCATATTCCACCGTATTGCCGAAGCCCTTGGCGTAATTGGCATTCGCCGAAAACGACACCTTTTTCCGTCCGTCCGTTTCCACATAGGCAAAACCGCCCATGCCGGGTGGCTTGCGCAGCGAAGAGCCGCCGCGCAGAGCGTTGTTGGAAATCTCGTTGGGGTTCCAGGTGAGGCCCATGCCGGCGTTCCAGTTGTTTTTAAACCAGGCATGCGAATTCGTATTGAAGGCGGAATACAAAAACTGCCCGCCGAAATCCCAGCGCGCCCAGTGGTTGTAATTGATACGCCAGGTGCGGAAAATCGAAAACGGCTTCTGGATATGATAGCCCGCCCAGGTAAAATGATTGATCTCGTCGGCGCTCAGCAGAAATCCGATGTCGTTCAGTTCGAGTTCGGGGGTACGCCAGGTAACGCCCGTTTCAAATTTCAACACGCCGCCTTTTTTGTTGGGGATGCCGCCGATTTTCCCAATTTTAACGGTACCGCCGTTGCCGCTGAGGGAAGTGCGGGTGCTATCGACAGAGAGGTAATCGGCGTTGGTGCGCTGGAACAAATGCACAAAACCGGTTTGTGTTTCCAGAATGGCTGCGCGGCTGCCTTCCACGCGGCTGAACAAGGTATTCGCTTTCACGTACCACCACCGGTTTTTCCAGAAATGCTGAAAATCGATGCCGGCGGAATAGGCGTTGCGGTGGAGCAGATCGAGGTCGTTTTCCCGGTTAACGGCGGTAAAAATGCCGCCGATGATGGTGTTGCCGCCGTCAAAATCCTTGAGCAGGCGCCCGACGGTGTAGTTGGTCAGCGGCTCCACCATTTCCTTGCGGCGCTCGCCGTTGTGGTCGATAATGGCAGATTCGCGTTGCGTGACACTTTCGAGCAGGCCGATAGACCAGCCGTTTTTCGTTTTTCCGCTGAACTTCGCGGCCCCCAGGATGGAGGTTTGTTGCGGCTCGTCCGCGTATTCTCCGTGCGCAAGTTGCGCCCTGCTATGTGGTCTGCCGCCGATGCGCCGCGAATAAAACAGCAGGTCGGAGTCGTAATCCCCGCCCGCTTCGGAACCGGTGAGCCGGTAGTCGAACAAATTGCGACTTTCGATAAAAAACGGGCGTCTTTCTTCAAAAAAGATCTCGTACCCGTCCAGCCGCACGGCGCCGGGGTCGGCTTCCACCTGCCCGAAATCGGGGTTGATGGTAAAATCCAGGATCAGGTCGCTGGTGACAGCCAGTTTGCCGTCGAGGCCGCCGCTGATGCGGCTTCTGCTGCCGTCGGCAAAGGGATTGCCGTCCTGTTTTTCAAAACGTTCGGTCTGCGCCACCACGTATGGCGCCAGTTCCACCTGCTTGCGCGTGGTGAGGTTGCGCAATCCCAGCAACTCGCCGAAACCGCTCACCCATGCGCCCGAGTTTTGCGGGATGTACTGCCAGTAGGAGCGTTCTTCTTTGCGGAAAATGCGGCGTTGCACTTCGAAACCCCAGACGGGTTCCGCCTGGTTGCCGTAGCGCAGTTGGCTGAACGGGATTTTCAACTCCGCCGTCCAGCCCAGTTCGTCGATGTGGGTTTTGGCGTACCAGATCGGGTTCCAGTTGCTGTCCCAGTTGCCGCCGTTGTTCGAAATGAATTCGTCGCCTTTCACGCCGCTCACCGAGATGGTGAACGAAAATGCGGAACGCAGGTCGTGGTAACTGTCTATGTTAATTTCCACCCAGTCGCCGGGAAATTCGTCGCGGCGGCTCATCCGCTCCACAATGCTGTCGGGTGCGCTGTCGAAGCATCGGTACGCGATGAGCAGGTATTTTTCGTCGTACAGGATTTTGAACTTCGTTTGCTGGCTGGGCGCCACGCCTTCGGAGGGCTGATACTGGATAAAATCGCCGCCCCACTCCACTTTGTCCCAGAGCGGTTCGTCGGGGATGCCGTCCAGTTCGATGGATGCGCCATCGGTAAACTGTGTGGTGTATTGTTTTTTAACGATCGCCGTCTGGGCAACCTGGGCAGATATTTCCAGAGAACAGAGCAGGAGAGCAGACAGAAGGGAAAAGATTATCTTCATGGATAACAAGGTTGCGGAGAGGGAGGTGCGGGAAAGACATGATACACGGCCAGGGGTTGCAAAAATGAAGCGATATTATACAGATATAAGCCTGGCCCCTGTGTATTTTTACTCCGCAAGGCAGCCATATCACTACGACAACGCATCTTTGCATTTCCAGCACATTCTTTCAGTCAGCATACCTAAACGGAGGTCTAATACCCGATGGATTTTTTTCACAACACGTCCGCCCCTGCAAAAAGTTCATTTCACATTGCCGACGAAGCGGAAGCCTGCGCCGCCGTGCTCATGGCCTGCCTGCGCGCCAACGAACTCGACAGCGACGAGGACAATGCCGCTTTTTACAGCGCCATCAAAAGCCGCAATATTTTTAAAGGGCATGACCCGGCTGCGCTGGTCACCACAGTAGCCGGTTACTTCGAGCAGGCCGGAAGCCCGGCTGCGCTGATCGACGCGTCTATGAAGGCTATCCGCGAACAAACGCGCCTGCCGCTGTTCTACCATTGCCTCGACGTGATCATGTCGGACGGCGTGGTGACACCCCGGGAAAACCAGGTGTACCAGTACTTGAAAGGCCGGTTCAAGGTGGACGACGAACTGGCGTGGAAGGCGCTGGAGGTGATGGTGATGAAGAACAAGTTGTGAGGTTTATGCCAATCAACGACGATCACCCGCACAGGCAACACGGATCACTTCCCGCTGCGGGGGATTGATCAAATGGTGACGGACTTTTGTGAAATTTTACAAAAGCCCGTTTATTATGTCCAAATTTCTGTTAGCATTCCTTTTCGCTTTTTCCCTGGCTGCCTGCGGCGGCTCTTCCGACACGAATACTGCCGGCGCCAATGATATTACCACCAACCCCGTTTACCAGAAAGGGCAGGCGCTGATCGCCAAAAACGACTGCCTGACCTGCCACAAAATCGACGAAAAACTTATCGGACCTACCTACCGGGAAGTTGCGACCAAGTATGCCAGCGCATCCGACACCATCGTTCCGTACCTGGCGCATAAGGTGATGAAAGGCGGCACCGGCACCTGGGGGCAGGTGGCTATGGCTGCGCACCCTAATCTCACGGAAGAAGATGCCACAGCGCTGGTGAAATACGTGCTGTTGTTCAAATAGAAGTCGGATGCGCGGTTTTTTCACGATTCGCATGATGGCTTCCCCATGATGCCTTTTACCGCAAAAACCGTCCCACCAACACTTCATTCATTCCAAACTTCAACTGCACCTCATACACACCCTGCGCCCACGATTGTACGTCTACCTGTATCGAACCAATCGCAGAAACGGGTATTTTTTCCGAAAAAACAGTGCGTCCCAGTACGTCGCGGATGACGACCGAAGTGCCGCTACCGGAAAGATTCTGCCATTGCAGCCACACCCAGTCCGTTGCAGGATTCGGAAACACCGCCAACGAAGGCAGCGTAAAAAGTGGCGCTTCACCCGCGCCGACAACAACTCCCAAAGTCGCCGCATCGGTACAGAGGCCGCAACCGGTCGCCGGGTTCAGCAGGCAGCAACGCACTTTCAGGCCGTCCAGGGCGGTATTCGATTGCGGAACGACCAGCAAATCGGCCGTTTGTACATTCTGGAAAACGGCGCCGTTTTGCGCGTTTTCCCAGCCGTTCCCCTGGTCGATTTGCCATTGGAAAGTGGCATCTGCGTTTTGCGCGGCAGTACTGAACGAGGCGCTGTGGTTACTTTGTATCGTTACGGACTGGGGTTGCAACACAATTTCCGGCGTCGCCAGCAGCAGAGGCCGCACCACCTCGGTCGTGTCGCTGTTTCCGGAAAGGTCGGTCAGCACACAGCGGTAGGGTTGGTTATTCAGTGACGGGGCGGCGGCGGCGCTCAAGCGGAGTTTGGAAGTTTGCACACCCTGATAAATGGCATTTTCCGTCAGGTTTTCCCAGCCGGAGCCTGTCTGCCGCTGCCATTGGTAGGAGATCCCATTTCCGATAGCGCTGACGATGAACTGGGGCGAAGCGCCCGCACAAAATGCAGCGTCCGCAGGTTGCCCCGCAATGGAAAGCGGGATAGCAGGACACAAGCCGGCGGGGTCGAAAATCGTCAGGCGAATGTCCGAGGTGTCGCCCTGAAGGAAATTACCGCCCTGCGAGTAAAACATTGCCAGTTTGCCATCGGGCATGGCAGCCAGCCAGTTGCCGTGGTCGTAACCTGTAGTAGCCAGATCGATCACGCCCAGAATGTCGCCTTCGGCCGACCAGTGCACCAGCGCCAGATCGAGTTGGCCCAGCGCGGCTTTGCCAAATTTTTGCCCCGAACGAGCGTTCAAACCCAGCGCATGCCCGTAATTGGCCATGCCGAAAACACTTCCGTCGGGCTGCGGAGCCAGGTGCGAAAAATGGGCATTTCCGCTGCGCAGCGACCAAAGCAACTGCCCGTCCGGGTCGTATTTGAGCAAAAAATGGCATCGGTCGCCAAAAGCGGGCAACGTATCGTTCAGGTAAATGGAGGCTTCGGGAATCGGAATACTGCCCGGCCCTGTCCAGGAATATTCGTCGGTACCGAGGCTCACAGACTGGTACACATTGCCCGAATTGTCCGTGGCGAAAGGCAGATTGATCAGTTGATTGGTGTAGCCGGTTCCGTTCTGGTAGTTGTCGTCGGCGCTGAAGGTTGCAAACGCCTTTTTCACATTAAAATCGTTGTCGAGCCGCAGCACAAAACCATTCAGGTTGGAAGGGCGGAGCGGTTCCATCACAATGGTGTCCCACATAATTTTCCCTCTAAAAAAACCCGACAACATCCAGTCGCCATTGGGCTGTCGCTGCATGCGCGGCGCAATGCGGGTAATGCGCGAGGTAAGCCACTGGCCGGGATCGGGGTTGTAATCGGCATACACTTCCGAATTGTACAACAGCGGTTTCCCGATGGGCACGTGTTGCAGGAGGGCCCCTGTCGAATCGAAACGCATGCCGTACAAAAGAACAAAGTTGTTCGGATCCGTTGCGACGGTTTGGGTGGCTGTCTGAACGGTTAGAAACCTGCCGCTGATGAGTACGGCCAGGCGGTTGTCATTTTCCAGAAACAGTTCGGTGGGCGCTACAATAGACGTGCCGCCGGGACCGAAATAGCGGGCCGACCACAGCAGGGCGCCGGCGGGGTCGAGTTTTACAATGAAGGCGTTTTCAGCACTGGGGTTGGCATCGGTAAATACCGGAACGCCGCCGATTTTCATGTTTATCCCGGCGAAAGAGCCGCCGATGTACACATTTCCCTCATTATCAGCAGCAATGGAGGTGCCGATGCACTGGTAATAATAGTCGAACGGACTGTTGCCATGCGAATTGGCCGGCCAGTACCGCGCCCAGACGAGATGCCCCGAAGCATCGTATTTGTTGTAAAAAAGGTTGTAGGAAGCCCACCAGGAAAACGGCTCGTATTTGTAACCGGTCACATAGGTATTGCCCGAAGCATCAGTATACGTGTCTAAAATTCTTTCAATTAAATAGTGGTTGATAAACTGCATCTGCGTGGGTTCGGAGGCACACACGACCGCATTATCCGTCGGCAAAAGGTTGTCGGGAAACACCTCGATCGTCGTATAACTCGTATCGTAACAACCGATTGTATTGGCCGCGATCAACCGGACGGGGTACAATCCCGGCTCGGAATAAACGACCGTGGGCGATAGCGCCGTCGAGGTAGCAGGCTGGGCGGCAGCGCCGAAATCCCACTGAAAACCGGCGCCGTAGGAATAATTGGTAATGGTAACCGGGTTGCCGGTAGTTTCGGTGTAATGCCGTTCATTTTGAACGGAGTATACAAAATCGGCCGTCACCGTAGCAGCATTTTGGAAATACCGGTAACACCCGCCGTTGACGACGGTAAAATCGTACACGGCATTAAATCCGATCGGTCCGGTCGGTATGCTCAGGGTGCCGCCCGTGCCGGTAACCTGCCCGCTGATACCGCTCTGCCATTGATAGGTAGCCCCCGCAATGGAATTGGGTACCAGAATGACCGTCGAATCGCCTTCGCACACCAGCGGATGCTCCGGCACGGCGGCAAACTCGCCGAACAAAGGCAGCGGCGTCACCTGGACTGTAATTTGCGCCTCACTTTCCACGGTGCCGCATTCGTCGCTCAGGCTCGCATGCAGGCGGTAAACGGTCGTTTCCAGGGGCGTCACCCAGCGCTCGAAATAGCCGTACAGGTTGGAGTCTATCTTTGTTCCGTTGGCCGTCAGATTCCAGATACCGAAGCCTTCGAGGTAATTGGTCGTGCTCAGTTTGGTGTTGTTGCCCCGGCATATTTCCGGTTCGGTGACGGTGAAAACGGGCGTGGTCAGGGTCAGCGGCGCCTTGGTCTGGACGTTCCAGACAGCCGTGTCGCGCCCGGCGCCCTGTGCTGCCACGAGCGTTACAGTGTAGGAGGTGGCCGGTTGCGGAAACGTCACCTCCGGGTTGCGGGCAGTGGAAAACAGGTTGCCGTCGAGGAACCACTGATAGGTATAACCGGGCACATCGGCCGTGAGGTTCAGGAGCGTTTGCGGCACATTGGCGCAGGGCACGAAACCGGGCCCGGGTTCGAAACCTGCGATGGGCGCCCAATCGTTGCCGCCGCCATTATCCGTTTTCAGGCAAAGTCCGTTGTCGCCCACGATCATGCCACGGTTCTGGTCGAGCCAGGCAAATCCGTTGTATTGCACATTCACGGCCGTGCCGCCGTTGTATTTTTCCCACACCTGCCCGCCGTCGGTGGTGCGATAAATGGCGTCGTAATTCAGCAGGTAGCCGTGCAGTTGGTCGGCAAACCAGATATCCTCCACGCCTGCGCCGCCGGGCGGCATCGGCACGTCGATCCAGGTCTGGCCTCCGTCGGTGGTCTTTTTCAGGGAATTGTAGCCGCTGATAAACCCTGTTTGGGCATTCAGGAATTGAATGGCCGTCACGGCGTCCGTCATGCCCGTCGGTGTCCAGGTATTGCCGCCATTGGTGGAACGCAGCAGTCCACCCGTACCGCCGATAAAGCCGTTTTGCGCGTCGGAAAAACCGATGCAGTACAGTTCCCACCCCACGCCGGGAATGCTGACCGGCGACCACCCAGCGCCGCTGTTCTGGGTGTGCAGGATGTGGCCGCCGGAGCCGACCGCCCAGCCTTCGGTATTGTCCTGAAAAAACAGGTCATTGTAATAAAGCGGGAAAGCGCCGGTATTGCCCTGAAAGGCCACAGTCCAGTTCTGGGCGCCGGTGGAAGTGCGCAGCACCAGTTCGTCGTTGCCGAGGAAAAAAATCCCTGTCGCGACCCCCGAACTGGGCGTAAAAAAATGTAGTTCCGTGATTGAACTGCCCAAAAGAGGAATGCCATCGGCTGCAAGCGGAAAACTGCTCCAGGTGGCGCCCGCATTGGTGCTGCGCAGGGTGACGGCGCTGCCCCCGATAAACCAGGTGTTCTGGTCAACGGCAAAAGCGCTTTCCAGAAAGGCCGTGCTGCCGGTTTGGAGGGGCGTCCATTGGGCCGGGAGGGCGCAGGGAAGGAGGAGAAAAAGGAGTAGTTTGAAGTGTTGCATGGGATGGCACTTAGGAAAGTTCGGGTGAGATCAACCTTGGACAAGGTGGTTTAGTGAAGATTTTTTGATCTGTTCGGCTACGCCCCTCGTAGAGGGATGGGGACGCGGGTTTTGCGGATTTTGCGGATTAAAATGGATTTTTTGGTGGCCTTGCGGCCACTTATTCTGATTACAAACGGATTAAAACTGCCTTTGGCGGAGCGTAGATCAAATCAATTATTTATGAATGCGAAACAGGAATTTACCATCAATCACTTCCATTTTTTTCATGCGTATGCCTTGAGTTTATACCCGCCGAAGGCGGTATTAATCCGTTTATAATCAAAAAGAGGTGGCCGCAAGGCCACCAAAAAATCCGTTTTAATCCGCAAAAATCCGTTTCATCCGTTTTCCCATCCTCCTACGAGGGGCGTAGCCGAACAGATCAAAATCTAATCTTTTCCAGAGTGTGTTTCCTTATTTGCACCAGCAATTTTTATCAAAAATAAGCCTTTTGATTTTCATATTTCAAACCACTTACAATCCGGCCAATTCTGAACAAATCTAGAGCATGTTGAGATTTTACTTGTTGGGCTACAGCCGAAAAACTTCATTTGTACCTGCGTTAATTTTCTCGCCGGATTACCCGTATCCGACTGCGAAATTTAACGCAGGTACAAAATGAAATTTTCCAGGCTTCGCCTCAACAGCAAAATCTCAACATGCTCGTACCGGAACATTTGAATTGCCCTTCATTTCCATGTAGTTTTGCCCCATCATTCAACACCGTAACCACACCATGTCCAACCAAGTCCGCCAACTCGAACCCTCCGCGCCCTGGAATATTTTCGCCGACCTCAACGCCGTGCCGCGCCCCTCCAAAAAAGAAGAACGCATCTCGAAATGGGTGCAGGATTTCGGCCGTAAACACGGCCTGGAAACTTTCACCGACGATTTCGGCAATGTGATTATCAAAAAACCGGCGTCGCCCGGCCGCGAAAAAAGTCCGGTCACTATTTTGCAGGGGCATATCGATATGGTGCACTCCAAAAATGCCGACGTCGATTTCGATTTCGACAAACAAGGTATCGATATGTACGTCGACGGTGACTGGGTGCGCGCCCGCGGCACCACCCTCGGCGCCGACAACGGACTGGGCGTGGCAGCCATTCTGGCCGTGCTGGCGTCGAAGGACATTTCTCATCCGCCGCTCGAAGCGCTGTTTACCCTCGACGAGGAACAAGGCCTCGGCGGCGCGAAAAACCTGGGTAAAGGCCTGCTGAAAGGCAAACTCCTGCTCAACCTCGACACCGAGGAAGACCACGTGCTCACCATCGGTTGCGCCGGCGGCATCGACTCGCTCATCGACTGGACATACAAGGAAGAAGCCGCGCCGGAAAGTATGAAGACGTTTATGGTGCAGGTGAGCAGCCTGCAGGGCGGCCACAGCGGTATGGATATTCACCGCGGCCGCGGCAACGCCAACAAGATTCTGGCGCGCGTACTCATGGCCTGCGTACCGGCCGGATTGCGGCTTTCCGCGTTCGATGGCGGCAACCTGCGCAATGAAATTCCGCGTGAAGCGAAAGCCTGGGTGGCAGTGAAAAATGAAAAACGTTTTGCCAAATTGCTGAAAGCAGCCACACAGGAGGTAGCCACGGAATTCAAAACCGTGGAGCCCAACCTGAAAGTAACGGCCACCGAAGCCGCGCTGCCCGGCAAACTGATGCGAAAACCTGATCAGGCAAAATTCCTCAACGCCGTTCGTGCCGTACAAAACGGTGTGTTCCGCATGAGCCCCGATATTCCCGGCCTCGTGGAAGCCTCCACGAACCTGGCCAAAATCACCCTGCGCGACGGTCAGTTGAAAATCGGCTCCCTGCAACGCAGTTCGGTCGAAAGCAGCAAGGCCGACGTTGCCGCCGCTTTCCGCGCGCCGTTCGATCTGCTGGGCGCCGAAGTGGAACTGGCCAACGCCTACCCCGGCTGGCAACCCAATCCGAAATCGAAACTCGTACAAAAGATGTCGGGCATTTACCAGAAAATGTTCGGCGACGCGCCGGTGATCGAAGCCTGCCACGCAGGACTGGAATGCGGTATCATCGGCGAATCGTACCCCGGGCTCGACATGGTTTCTTTCGGACCGCTGATCGAGGGCGCACACAGTCCGGACGAGCGGGCATCGGTGTCGAGTTTCAAAAAATTCTGGGGATTTTACCTGGAGGTGCTGGCGGCGATTTAGAGGGTATAAAAATCCACCGGGCAACATTTTCGTATATATAAAGAGAATCCTTATTCTTTTTGTTATCACGAAAACTACCCTTCCATGCAACATCAACACTCTGCCAGTATCGAAGCCTGCCTGGCGTGCCTGACTGCCTGCGAACGTTGCGCCACTGCCGACATTTCAGAAGGTATGGCGCGTTGTGCCCAACTCTGCCGCGATTGTGCGGATTTTTGTGCCCTCTGCGCCCGCCTCCAGGCCCGTGATTCGGAGTTTTCAGCCGCACTTTGCAGGCAATGTGCCGAGGTGTGCGATGCCTGTGCAACCGAATGCGAAAAACATGCACAGCACCACGATCACTGCCGGGAATGCGCGGAGGCGTGCCGGCGCTGCGCCGAAGCATGCCGGATGTGAAGCGGTGAGTTGTGATGCAGATTTTGTTCGGCTACGCCTCACGTGGGAGGATGGGGACGCGGATTGTGCGGATCATGCGGATTTTCGCAGATCATTTGGTGGCCTTGCGGCCACTTCTTTTTTGATATTTTATGGACGTAGATTCAACCAACCATTTATAAGCGAAGCAAAAAACAACATCTGTCACTTCCATTATTTCATATTTATGCCTTAAATACGCACTCCGCCGGAGGCGGCTTTAATCCGTAAAATATCAAAAAGTAGTGGCCGCAAGGCCACCAAATGATCTGCGAAAATCCGCATGATCCGCACAATCCGCGTCCCCATCCTCCCACGTGAGGCGTAGCCGAACAAAATCTTTCGTAGAATCCTGATTCACAACTCACAAAAAGGCCTGCCCGAGAATACTCCCGGCAGGCCTTCGTAGAACCGTAATTGCTACGCCCCCATGTGTAATATCTTCTTCCTTTATATACCCCCTCCCATCGGAGAAGGTACCATTCACTGGAGGTAAAGTTGCAGGAAACGGGATACAACTCGGGTTCGCTGATGTTGCAAATTGGTTCGCTGATGTTGCAATGAAGCCAAAAGTCACTTATCCTCCCCTACTTCGCTTGGCGACACCCCAAACCGTTCCTTAAACGACGTGGAAAAATACTTCGCATTGCCGAAACCCACGCGCCACGCAATTTCACTCACGTTGCCCGATTTGGTTTGAAGCAGTTCCATCGCCCGGTCGAGGCGGAAATTACGCAGAAACTCCCCGGTCGACTGGCCCGTGATGGCCGACATTTTTCGATGCAACTGCGAGCGGCTCATGGTCATTTGCCTGGCAAGTTCTTCCACGCTGAAGTGTTCGTTTTCTATTTCCTGTTCCGCTACCTGCCGCAGTTTGTCAAGAAACTGGTGATCGAGGGCCGACAAAGTTGCGCCCTGGGAAGGTGCATCGTCTTCCAATATGGCAGCATGACCCGGCGTGCCGCTTGCCTGAGCAGGGCGTGTAAAGCGTTCCTGCAGGCGGCGGCGCGTTTCCAGCAGGTTGCTGATCCAGGCCAGTAACTCTTCGGTCTGGAACGGTTTGCCGAGGTAAGCATCCGCGCCGTGTTGCAGCCCTTCCAGGCGGTTTTCGAGTGCGGTTTTGGAGGTAAGCAGCAGGACGGGAATATGGCTGGTGATCAGGTCACGTTTCAGCATATCGAGCAATTCGATGCCGTCGACGTGCGGCATAAAAATGTCGGACACGACGATGTCGGGCACGCGTTGCCGGGCCAGTTCGATCGCTCTTTTGCCATCGGGCGCTTCGATGACTTCGCAGGATTCGGACAGGGTCTGGTATAAAAATGCGCGCAATTCCTCGTTGTCTTCCGCCAGCAGCAGCAAGGGGCGGCCCGCCGGCTGCGGTGGCGAGGTATGATGCAGCAAATCTTTCTCTTCCAACATCGGCAGCGCAGGCAACGGGGATTCCAGGGCCGTTTGTTCCGTTTCCCCGGTCCTTGTCGCGCGCTGCCGGAGCGGCAACAACACCTGGAATGTGGAGCCGCGGCCGGGTTCGCTTTCCGCACTTATTTTCCCGCCCATGAGTTCGGTGAGTTCCCGGCAAAGCGCCAGTCCGATTCCGGTGCCGGGCTGGCCGCCGCCCGCCGTTTCATGGGCCTGGTAGAAGCGTTCGAACACATGCGGCAAATCCGCTTTGGAAATACCTCTGCCGGTGTCGGCGACTGTAATTTTCAGGAGCGGCTTTTTGCCGGTGTTTTCAGCGGAAACAGCCTGGACAGACACAAGCACCTCACCTCCGGAGGGAGTGAATTTCAAGGCATTGGAAATCAGGTTAAAACAGATTTTTTCCAGTTTGCCGGCATCAAAATCACCTTGCACGTTGGAATGAATATTTACCAGCAGGTCGATGCCCTTGTTTTCCGCCGAGCCGGTGAAGGATTCGGCTACCGGACGAACGATATCGCCAATCATGCCGGTGCGGTATTCGGGTTGCATGGCGCCGCTTTCCAGTTTGGCCAGATCGAGCAACTCGTTTACCAGTTGAAGCAGTTTCTGGCTGTTGCGGGCCGCCAGCCCTATTTTGGAAAGCCAGCCGCTTTCATCCGGTTTTTTCAGTACCTGCCGCAACGGCTCTATGATCAGGGTGAGCGGGGTCCTGAATTCGTGTGCTACATTAGAGAAAAAGTTGGTTTTCATTTGCTCCAGCGCACGGATCCGCTCGCGCTCGCGCTGTTCGAAAACAACCCGCGCTTTCAGCCGGATGCTGCGCACATGCTCGCGGTAGATCAGCCAGCCGATAGCGCAGGCAAGCACCAGATACAGGAATTTTGCCAGGTTTGTTTTCCACCAGGGCGGCAGCACGATCACCCGCATTTCTACAGCTTCCTCATTCCATGCGCCGTCGTTGTTGCTCGCTTTCACCTGAAACGTATAGGTGCCCGGCGCGAGGTGTGTGTAGTGTGCAAAATGCCTGGCTCCGGCTTCCACCCAGTCTGTTTCTATCGGCGACAATTTATAGCGGTAATGATTTTTGGCCGGGTCGGTAAAATCGAGTGCCGTAAACTCGAATGAAAGGTTGTTCCGATCCGGTTCGAGGGTGATTTCCTGCAGGTATTCAGGTGAATGGGGCAACATACCGCCGAATGCTGAAAACCGCGCCGGCTGGTGGTTGATCTCTATACCGACGATGCGCACCGGCGGCGGCGTATTGTTCAACTCCAGCAATTCGGGAGAAAAACGGTTCAATCCGTCCACACCGCCGAACAGCATCTCGCCGCCGGCTGTTTTAAAAAAGGCCTGGGTATTGAATTCATTGTTTTGCAAACCATCGGCCTGCGTAAACACCTTGACGTCGGCCACTTTTTCGCCCTGCATCGTCAGCCTGAAAATACCACGGTTGGTACTGCACCACAGCCGGCCCGATGCGTCGGGTAACATGCCGTATACCACGTTGTTGGGCAGCCCCTGATCGGTCGTGATGTACTTCATGTCGCCGGTACGCAGGTCGAGGCAGTTGATACCGCCGCCTTTGGTGCCGATCCAGAGGCGCTTTCCGGGTTCGGACGGATCGGGTAAAAGGCAGGCGATGGAATTGTTGTTCAGGACGTTTTTCTGCCCGGCGGTCGTTTTAAACAATTTAAAACCGAGGGAATCGCCCGACCACCGGCATTCTACCAGGCCCAGTTGCGTACCCGCCCAGATCGTGCCGTTGCCGTCTTCCACCAGTGCGATGGTTTGTACGGCCGTCGCCTGGTTACCGAACAGCCGCCCGAAATCGAAAACATCCATTTTTCCGGTAGCCGGATCGCAGCGCAGCAAACGGCCCGATTTGCCCGACACCCAGATACGCCCATCGGCAGTGCGGAGCAGCCGCGCATAAGGGTACCGGTTGATCGCTATATCATACACGGCCGCAAGCGAACGGTCGGGCCGGTACCTGCGCAATTCGCTTTTATTGGCTTTTTCATCCCGCAATCCGCACAGCAGCCAGCAGTCGCCGGAAGGTTCGTACAGCAGGTCGTTCTGTTGCGGCAGCGCGTCGGGAAACGCGGATTGCTGCGATACCTGTTGTGTTACCGGGTCGAATGCCACGATTTTGTTAAACAATTTGCACAACACGCGCCCCTGTTTGTCCTGCCAAACGCCCCAGATGCTGGTTCCCTTCAAGGTGGTATTAAACATGGCCTTGCGCGGAACGATTTTGCGCAATCCGTAGCCCAGGGTTCCTACCCAGATGTTGCCCTGCCGGTCTATGGAAAACGTGTTGGCAGGTTTATCCAGAACGTATTCGGGGCGGGAAAAATCGATGGGTTTGTCGGGATCGATTCTCCACAAATTCCTTTCAAACAAGGCCCAAAGCGTACCTGAAGGATCGCTTTTAATGATTACGGCTGTTCCGATCTCTTTATTAATCCCTAAATCGTAGTGGTTGTATTGCCGGTTCTTATATGTGAAAATACCGTTCTGGTTTACACCCCATATTTCTCCGGAAACGGTTTGAATGATCCCGTTGGCTTCTTTGGAATAAGGATCCGGCGCTATCGTGCTATACACTACTTCAAGTGTTTGAGGATCAATCTGGTACACACCTCTGGAGGAGCCTGCCCACAGCGTGCCGTCTTTTGTTTCGCAGATATTCGAAAACTCTTCCTGAAGATCGGCCCCCGCTCTTTTGGGATGGGGCAACTGAACCACTTGCAGGGTACACCATTTGCTGATATCGGAGGTGTCGGGCAAGCCTGATTGCCCGTTTTCCGGCATCGTCAGGCAGTAAATACCTGCTCCCCTGTTGGCTATCCAGATACGCCCTTTCCGGTCTTCGATGATGCAGCGTACGTCGGACAGGACCTGGTTGCCACCCGCTATTTTTATGGGAAGGTTGACATGGTAAAAGCGCTCCGATTTCCGGTCGAACAGACTAACGCCCTGGCTTTCGCTGCCAAGCCATAACCAGCCGCGGCTGTCTTCCAAAAGCGCCGTAACCGTGTTGTCGGAAAGTGTAAAAGGATAATAAGGATTGTTGCTCCAGACCTTGAAGTTGTAGCCGTCGTAGCGGTTCAGGCCGTCTTTGGTGCCGACCCACAAAAAACCGTCCTTCGTTTGCAGGACGTCGTATATCATACCCTGAGAAAGGCCCTGATCGATCGTCAGGGCTTCGGGAGCTGCCACCTGGCCGGCAGCAGTAAAGCATATATGGCCGGCCCAAAACAGTAAAAAGATAACGCGTAGGAATGGCCCGTGAAGAGGGATCATCAGGAATACAGATTTATGCAGCCTCCTATCTCGACTGTATCATTTTCTTCGTTGCGCGGTCCGTTGAGGTCTCTACTGTATAATACAACATACCTGCCGTGTTCAGCAGTTGTTTGTCAAGGGCAAATGTATTATAACCTTTTGTAAATGATCCGTTTTGTGAAAATATCACGCGCCCTGTCTCGTCGAAGACATTCAGGGTCGCTTCGGTCGCCTCCGGGAGGTGGAAACCGATGAAGGTTTTGTTGACAAACGGGTTGGGCTGGTTTTGATATACTTCAAAACCGATACCAACGGTTGTCGTGCCTGTTGCAGACCTGAAACGGAATGCTACGTCCAGTCTTTCGTTATCCAGACTGTACGCTTCCGCTTTCGTGATCCGGCTGGAAACGCCCAGCATAGCGGACAGTTGGCCGGCTTTTTTAGCCCGGAACGTTACCGTAAATTCATTGTCAGGTCCATCTACGGAAGTAGTGACTGCGCCCTCGAATACGGCGAAATTGCTCGTTTTGATATCGCCCGTACCGGAAATATCCATTACTTCCAGGCCGTTTAGGTTCATGGTGAACTGGTAGCCTTGTACGCGTTCCGCACCCTTGAAGCTTACGGAAAATACTTCACCGGCTTTCACCATGCGGTCTTCCACGTCGAACAGCAGCGTCGCGGATGTGCGCTCGTCGGCCGCAAGTAAAGAATTGGCAATCACGGTATTGTTCACGTCGCCGACTTTCAGACCGACAAAATCATCCGCCAGGTGATCGGACAAAACGTTTTGCGCGGATATGTTTTCAGGGAACGGAAACTGGAACGGATTGGCGGGATCGGCGAATACGAAATCCTGATCCACAAAACGCCAGGAGGTATTGTTCGGCAAATGGGTGTAAATACCCAGGATCAGTTTGCGGAATTCTACGATGTCGAATGTGGTGATCGAGCCGGAGCGGTTGGCGTCGGCAGCAATCATTTTATACGGCGTATTCAACGGCACCAGGCCCAGAATGTGTTTGGAAATGAGCACCAGATCATAGGTCGTCACACCGTTCAGGGGGTTGTCGTCTTTCGTCGGCGTCAGCGTATAATTGCCGGCAAACGGTACAGCGGCGGTGAAATTGAAAGCGCCCGTATTATCACTGAATTGTGTGATAACGCCTTGCTGTCCGGTAGCATTCGTGATGACGAGTTCGACTGCGGCGTCTTCCACACCTTGCAGGGTTTCGGTTTCCAGCGTACCGGCTACCGTTGCATTGGCTGCATTTTCACAACCCTCCAGGTTATCCTGTACGTCCACGTATGCAATGCAGAAGTCGGCGTTACCTGCCGCATCCTGTAGCCAGATTTGTACCGGTATTTGTGTACCCTGATCTGCGCAGGTTACGATGATCGATTGTGGCAGGTCGGCCGGGAATGCATTGCCCGGATTTTCATCGGCGCGGATCACTGCCAGTTTCTGGTACAGAATGTTGGTCGGCGTGCAGTTGTCTTCTCCGTACAGGAAGAAGTCATTTGCCCACAGGGTAGCCATTCCACCTACCATCAGGTTGATGTTCACGTTGGCACAAGCCACAACCGGTGGTTTGCAGTCGCGGATTTCAAATGTTTTTTCGCAAACGGCTTCGTTACCGCAACCGTCTTCTGCGATCCATTTGATTTTGTGACGACCGTGTGCCAGTTCAGGCAGTTTCGTGCTCGTAGCGTTGCGCCAGATGATGCGTGCACCGTTGGCGGTTTGGTCGATGTCGAAGCGGTAGCGCTGGTTGGCGTTCGACGTGTTGTCGAAGAACCATGGCGTACCACCGTGGTACAGCGGAGTCGTAGCGTTGCCGTACAGAACCTGGCCCAATGGGCGGGTTGCGAGGTCAGCGCTGGAAACTACTGTTTCCATGATGCCGTCGCCGTCCAGATCCAGGAACAGCAGGTAGCGGAAACGCAGACCGCCGGTTGGCGAGAGGGTGTCGCAGAAGTCGTCAGCCGTAACTGCGATTTCCGTTTCTTTCTCGCACAGGTCGTGCTGCATCGTGCCGTTATCCCACCAGTTCAGACCGTCGTTCCAGTAACGAACATTGTTCGTCGAGTAGTCGCAAGTGTCGATATCCTGGCA
>JAKQJD010000073.1 GCA_029561355.1 Bacteroidota bacterium
GGCCACGTGCCCGCGAAATCGGGCCACAACATTTTTGAATCGATGCTGCTGAGATCGGGCACGGAATGCATACGGGCGTAGCCGAGCGCACCAAAGAATGCGGCGAAAAACATCACCTCAGAGAAGATGAACCAGCTCATGCTCCAGCGGAACGAGAGGTCAACGTTCTTGCCGTACAGGCGCCCTTCGCTCTCCTTGATTACCGCGCCAAACCAGCCGAAGAGCATGAAAAACAAGATGCCGAAACCAACCGCCAATACGGGAAGCCCCCACGACAATTGATTCATGCTTCCTACCGCGCCGAATGCCAACGTCAGGAGCGCAGCGCTACCAACAATTGGCCAGTACGATGGCGATGGAACGAAATATTTGCCGGATGCGGCTGTGTGTGGGGCGCTCATGGGTAGGGCTCGCTAAATAAATCTCAAAGACAGGTTGTGATCAGCCGGGAAGCTTTGTGGGTTGCAGAACGTCAAGTTTTCCGGCGGGCGCTTGAACCGCCGCCGGCCCGGATCCGGGCATCTCGAAAAAAGTGTAAGACAGAGTAATCGTGTTTACATCGGCAGGGAGTTTGCGGTCAACGACGAAGACAACCGGCATCTGACGGACCTCGTCTGCCGCGAAGGTCTGTTTCGCAAAGCAAAAACACTCCAATTTCTTGAAATACTCCGCCGCAAGCGTTGGCCCGTAGCTCGGAATTGCTTGTCCCGTCATTTCGCGGGGCTGGGTATTCCGAACTTCATAGTTCACGGTGGTCAGCTCGCCCGGGTGAACATTCATCGAAGTCACTTCGGGCTTAAAACTCCACGGCAAATTCTGAATGTTGGCGTCAAACTCAACCCGAACGGTCCGCGAAGCGTCTACTTGAGTGTTCTTAAGCTGTTCTGGGCGCATGAAATCATTCACGCCCGTCACTTCGCAAATTTTCTTGTAGATCGGCACCAAAGCAAAGCCAAACGCAAACATCACAGCCACAAAGACGGCGAGCTTCTTAAGCATTGTCTGGTTTTCGCGGAAAAACATCTTTGATTAACCCGCTCAGCCGAAACGTGCGTACCAAACAGACAGCGCGATAAACAACGCCACGCCGCCCAACAGCCAACCTGTTCGAAGGTTGCGCCGACGCAGTGCTTCGGATGTTTTGCTTTGCACGTTGCTCACCGACTACTTAACAATCGGTGGAGTTTCGAACGTGTGATACGGAGCTGGCGACGGTACGGTCCATTCAAGACCTTCGGCACCATCCCAAGGTTTAGCAGCAGCACGAATACCGCTCTTGCCCGCGATCATTCGCAACACGACGATGATGAAGAACACTTGAGCCAAGCCAAACGCGAG